>CAYJFE010000012.1:2048-26742 GCA_964369165.1 uncultured Desulfovibrionaceae bacterium
GGGGAAGAGGTGACAAAGATTAGTAAGTATTTTAACTCTTCCCTCGCCAATAATCCTATTAGAAAGTAAGAGCTTAAACGAATAAATCTTTAGCGAACGCCGCATTTTTCACACAAAATGCAAGTGAGGATTTTGTGCCAAAGGGCAAAATCTATACTATTCCCCTAAACCCCACAACATTTTTTATATTTCTGTCCAGAACCGCAAGGGCAAGGATCATTGCGCCCCACGTTATTTTCTTTTATTGCTTGCTTAGGATTTGATGACTTCTGCGCTTGCTCTTCTTTTGAAGGTACAGCATCAATTTTAGCTTCTTTATGCTCAAGGTTGAGAACGCTTTCTTTTGCTTGAGCTTCTTCTTTTAATGCTTCGGGCTCATTATTTTCGCTTGTTTGCATTTGCGAACTTTCTTGAACTTCTGGAGCTTGCTCATTTCTTTGTACACGCACATGAGTAAGGGCGCGAAGTGCATTTTCACGAATAGTGAAGAGCATGGTTTGGAAAAGCTCGAAGCCTTCACGTTTGTATTCGAGTTTAGGATCTCTTTGACCATAGCCACGAAGTCCAATGCCTTCACGAAGATGATCCATATTGCGCAAATGCTCTTTCCAAGCCTTGTCTAAAGTTTCTAAAAGGAAGTAGCGGACTAAATCTTTATACACTTCTGCCGCTTGCTCTTCAGTTGCTTTAAGTGCCTTGAATGTAAATTCTTTTGCTTCTTCAAAACTTGGTAAATTTTCAACATCTTCAGCATTTTCAAGAAGGCTTGAAAGATTGCAAACATCAATAAGCTTTTTGAGTATAGAATCTTTTTCATCGGCTGAAAGATTTTTAATTCCTTCTGCTGGATAAACTTCTTCAAGGAAATCATCTACAAATTCTTCTATAATTTCGTCAAATTCTTCATTTTCGATAAATTCATGGCGAAGATCATAGATCACAAGCCTTTGCTGATTCATTACATTGTCGTATTCTAAAAGAGTTTTACGCACTTCAAAGAAATGCCCTTCAACTCTTTTTTGTGCATTTTCAATGGCTCGAGTTACCATAGAGTTTTCGATAGGCTCGCCTTCTTCCATGCCAAGTTTTTGCATAAGGCCTGAAAGTCTTTCAGAACCAAAAATGCGCATAAGATTGTCTTCAAGAGAAAGATAGAAACGTGAAGAACCAGGATCACCTTGACGGCCAGAACGGCCACGAAGTTGATTGTCTATTCGGCGAGATTCATGCCTTTCAGTGCCAAGAATATGCAAGCCACCTAGCTCTGTCACACCTTCACCAAGCACAATATCAGTACCACGACCAGCCATATTTGTGGCTATAGTAACTTTTCCTTTTTGGCCAGCTTGAGCAATAATTTCAGCTTCTTGCGCTTGATATTTTGCATTCAAAACATTGTGCGGAATTTTGGCTTGTTTGAGCATTTTTGAAAGAAATTCAGAAGATTCAATCGAAATTGTACCTACCAAAACAGGTTGGCCTTTTTCGTGTAATTCGCGGATTGAATCAAGAATTGCTTGGTATTTTTCTTTTTGTGTTCTGTAGATAACGTCAGATAAATCTTTTCTGATAACTTTAGTATTTGGCGGAATAGAGATAACTTCTAAATTATAGATTTGCCCAAATTCCACGGCTTCAGTTTCTGCTGTACCAGTCATACCAGCAAGCTTTGTATACATTCTGAAATAATTTTGGAAGGTGATTGAGGCGAGTGTTTGGTTTTCAGCCTCGATTTTCACATTTTCTTTTGCTTCAATGGCTTGATGTAAGCCATCGCCAAAACGTCTGCCAGGCATCGGGCGGCCTGTGTGCTCGTCAATAATAACAACTTTATTTTCTTCATTCACAAGATATTCGTGCTCGTTTTTATAACAATAATTCGCACGTAGAGCCTGTAAAATATGATGTTGCATAGTGATGGCATTCGCATCAAAAAGATTTTCAATGCCCAAGAGGCGTTCGCATTCTTCCACGCCTTTTTCGCTAAGCAGTGCCGTTCTTGCTTTTTCGTCTATAGTGAAATGCTCTTCAATTTTCAGATGTTTGACTAAGGAATTCGCTTGAAGATAGAGATTGCTTGTTTGCTCAACTGCGCCAGAAATAACAAGAGGAGTTCTTGCTTCATCTATAAGAATAGAGTCAACTTCGTCAACAATAGCAAAATTATGCCCACGCTGAACAAGCTGTTTTTTATGGAATTTCATATTATCGCGGAGGAAATCAAAGCCAAATTCATTATTTGTGCCATAGGTGATATCTGCATTGTAGGCTGCTTTTCTTTCTTCGTCAGAAAGGCCATGAATAATCACGCCTACGCTGAGGCCAAGAGCATTATAGAGCTTGCCCATCCAATTTGCGTCACGCTGTGCAAGATAATCATTCACAGTGATAACATGAACACCTTTGCCTTCAAGGGCATTTAAAACCACGGGCAAGGTGGCAACAAGTGTTTTACCTTCACCAGTTTTCATTTCAGAAATTTTGCCTTGATGAAGAGTGATGCCGCCTATAAGCTGGCAATCGTAGTGGCGCATACCAAGAACGCGTGATGACATTTCGCGCACAATGGCAAAAACCTCTGGCAAAAGTTCGTCCGTAGTTTTTGTGCCCTCTTGAATTTCATCTTTGTATTCAAAAAGCAGGTTTTTCAATTCTTCGTCAGACAAAGCCTGCATATCTGCTTCTAATTTATTACACTTTAATATAGTTGCTTTTAATTTTTTAATATATCTTTCGTTTCGTGAGCCGAAAATTTTTTTTGCTATATAAGAAAACATAGATTCTCCAAAGGGGGTGTTAATATCATAAAAATAAGTATATTATTAAATATGACAAGTGGCAAGGCGAAAAAAATACTAAAATTCCTTTAACTTCTATTGTAAAGGCTTGCGCTTTTGATAAAAAAGGTGCATTATTAAATTTCGCATTAGGGCTTAAATGCCAAGGACTGTATGAAAATTGAGGGGATTATGTTGTTACCTGAAGGAATTAGAAAAGCCTTATCTCACAAAAATTATAAATATTTTGTTTATGGGCAGATTGTGGCTGTCTTAGTTTTTTGGATGCAAGGTGTTACATCCTCTTGGCTTGCTTATGAGCTTACTGGCTCAAGCGCAATCTTAGGAACAGTAATGTTTGCACAATTTTTCCCTTCCTTAGTGCTTGCACCTGTAGGGGGGATTGTTGCGGATAAATTTCCTAAAAAATATGTGATGTATTGCACGCAAAGTCTTACTATTTTTGCTACTTTTATGATGGGTGTTCTTATTGTTGCAGGCCATGCAAGTATAGTTTTCTTGGTGATAACAAATTTCTTAGTTGGTGTGTCTATGGCTTTGGAAAGTCCAGTAAGGAATGCCTATATGATTGAATTAGTAGGTAAAGAAGATCTGCGTAATGCTATCGCGCTTAATTCCTCTATTTTTAATCTAGGTCGAATGCTAGGACCAGCTCTCGGTGGTTTTCTAATCCCTATCATAGGTGTTGGTTATCTTTATATTGTTGGGGCTATAGGTTTTACAGCTATTACTATTGCTTTGTATCATATAGATACGATAGGTAAGCCATTTGTTGATCCTGATAAAAACGTCAAGCATACTACGGCCGAAGGTTTTCAATACGCTTATAAAGAGAAAGCTATTCGCTATTCCCTAATACATATTGGCTTTAGCTCTATGTGCATGGTATCAATGTCAGTGCTTTTGCCAAAGGTTGCAGTTGAAATACTGTCAGGGCAGAGCGTATTGCTTGGCTTTTTGCATGGAGCATCGGGTATAGGCGCGTTTATAGGGGCTATGTACTTGGCGACAAGCACGAAAAATACTAATATTCTTAAAAATTTAATAGTAGGAAATGCTATCGTTGTGGTAGGATTTTATGTTTTCGCCTATTCAAGCAATACTCTGCTTTCAATTCTTGCTCTTATGTGCACGGGTGGTGGCTCAACCATGTTTATGGCTTCGACTAACACGCTTTTGCAGCTCTTCACGCCTGATATGTATAGAGGCAGAGTGATGTCTCTCTTTTCTATGATGCTTATGGGCATGGCTATGTTTGGCACTATCTATGCTGGATATTTTGGCGATAAGATTGGTCTTTCTGAAACCATTTTCGTGGCTGCAATTGGTTTTACTCTTTCAGTTATATTTGTGTTTAGAACAGCAATGAAATATGCGAGAAAAGAAGATCTCAGTATGTAGGCATTGTGTTCACGCTGCTTTATGTGATTTGACAAATGACAAAGTGCACAGTATATATATAATATATGGTGTTGCACAAAGGAAAAAACGATGCCGAATACAAAAACGCAAAGAGATATTTCTACTGAATTCGAAGAAGAATATAAAGAGCCCGCTCTTTATAGGGTCATATTGCATAATGACGACTATACAACTATGGAATTTGTGATTAACATTCTCATTGAGGTTTTCAGGAAAAGTTTAGACGAAGCAGAAGAGCTCACTGTCACTGTGCATAAAAAGCAAAAAGCTGCTGTAGGCGTCTATACAAAAGAAATTGCAGAAGTTAAGGTTGATAAGACAATAAAAAAAGCACGCAGTGTAGGCTTTCCCTTGTTATGCACCTTTGAACCTACTGACTAAATATATTATGGAGTAATATTGCTATGTTAAGCCATTCAGTTCAAAATGTGCTGGCAAAAGCTGTGCAAGAAATGCGTGTGCGAAAGCATGAATTTCTTACAAGCGAACATATACTTTTGGCCTTGACCTATAATAATGAAGTTAAAATTATTTTAGAGGGTTGTGGTGCAAATCTCACAGAAGTGCGTTCAGATTTAGAAAGATTTTTCAATCAAAATCTTGAAAAAGTTGAGCCAGATCCAAGTGGGGAAATTTTTCAAACTTTAGCGGTTGAGCGCATTCTTACTCGAGCTCTCAAGCAAGTGAATAGTTCTGGTAGGCAAAGTATTGAAGTTGCAGATATTCTTGCTTCCCTCTTTGCTGAAGACGAAAGCTGGTGTGTACATATTCTACGCGCGCAAGGGCTTTCACGCCTTGATGTTTTAGAATTTATTTCACACCGTTTACCGCAAGCTGAAGACGATGAAAGTGAAGCAGGCGCATCAGGAAAAGAAAATTCTACTTTAGAGCAGTTTTGTGTCAATCTTACAGAAAAAGCAAAAAGAAATGAATTCGATCCTCTTGTAGGGCGTGAGGCTGAATTATTAAGAATTGTTGAAATACTAGCGCGCAGAAAAAAGAATAATCCTCTTTTAGTAGGCGATGCTGGCATAGGAAAAACTGCAATTATCGAAGGTCTTGCAAGCCGCATAGTCACAAAAAAAGTTCCTAAAGAATTGTACGATATTAATCTCTATGCCCTTGATGTGACAGCACTTATGGCAGGCGCGAAATACAGGGGCGAATTTGAAGGTAGATTTAAATCTATTTTGAGTGAATTTGGTGAAAATTCTAATAATATCTTAGTAATAGACGAAGTGCACAGCCTTCTTAATTCTTCTCAAGGCAATAGTGGCGGCATAGATGCTTCAAATATATTAAAACCTTTTTTGTCAGGCGGAAGTATGCGTTGCATAGCTTCAACTACGCATGAAGACTTTAGGAATACTTTCAATAAAGACAGAGCCTTAGCTCGTCGTTTTCAAAAAATAGACATTAATGAACCAAGCATAGATGAATGTATAGATATTCTCAAAGGCTTGCAAAAAAAATACGAAGAACACCACAAAGTGCGTTATGCTAAGAATGCCATTAAGGCTTTAGTAGAGCTTTCTTCGCGCTATATTCAAGACAGAATGTTGCCCGATAAAGCTATTGATGCTCTTGACGAAAGTGCGGCATCTTTACGCATGAAGCCAGCTTTTAAAGAAAACTCTACAGTAAGTATTAATGATATTGAAAGAGTGATAGCACGTATGGCAAATGTGCCCACGGCATCGGTTGCGGCTGACGAAAGAGATGTATTGAAAGATCTAGAAAAAAATATCAAGACTAGGCTTTTTGGCCAAGACACGGCCGTTAATCAAGTTGTGCGAGCCATTTACCGTTCAAGAGCAAATTTCACTGTCACTACAAGGCCGACGGGCTCTTTTCTCTTTTATGGACCAACCGGTGTTGGCAAGACTGAGCTAGCCAAGACTTTAGCCGACAATCTTAGTATGAATTTCATTCGCTTTGATATGAGCGAATATATGGAAAAGCACGCTGTAGCAAGACTTATAGGCGCGCCTCCTGGCTATGTTGGCTTTGAACAAGGCGGCTTACTCACAGAGGCTATACGCAAAAATCCGCATTCCGTTGTGCTTTTTGACGAAATTGAAAAAGCGCATCCCGATATTTATAATATCCTCTTGCAAGTGATGGATTATGCGACGCTTACTGACAATAATGGTAAGAAAGCAGATTTTAGGAATTGCCTTATTATTATGACAACAAATGCAGGAGCGAGTGAATTGGCTGTTTCTTCAATGGGCTTTGCCACAGAAGGAAGCAAGGATTCAACACACAGAAGTAAAAAAGCGGTGGAAAAAACTTTCACTCCTGAATTTCGTAATAGATTAGACGCACTTATTCCATTTGTCGAACTTGGTTTTGACAATATGATAGCTGTCGTCAATAAAACAGTAGATATATTATTTGCAGGCCTTCAAGCAAAGAAAATTCACCTTGAATTGAGCGAAGAAGCTAAAATTTGGCTTGCAAAGCGTGGAATTGATGCAAAATTAGGGGCACGTCCTCTTGAAAGATTGATCAGAAGCGAGCTTGAAGATTATCTTGCCGAAGAAGTTTTATTTGGAAAACTCAAAAAAGGCGGTAGTGTAAAAGTGAGTGTAGAATCAGAAAATGCCGAACATCTAACCTTCATCAGCACAAGTGGAAAATAAAATGCAATTAGAAAATCTTTTAAAGAAATTAGAAAGCCGTCGAGCAAGAGTTTTAGAACTTCATCAAGGACTTACAAGAAATATAGCCATGAGCCCAGTAAATGGCGGTGATGGCGAATGGGCAAAGGCGGAATGGTTTATCGACAAAATCAGCACCTATGGTTTGACAAATATCACGCGCTATGACGCGCCCGATGAAAGAGTAAGCGCAGGCAAAAGGCCGAATTTCAGTATTTTTATTGAAGGCAAAAGCCCACGCACTTTGTGGGTAATGGGGCATTTAGACGTAGTTCCTGCTGGTGCTTTAGAATTGTGGGACACTGATCCTTTTTCTGTAACCCTTATGGAAGATGGCGACACAATGTGCGGAAGAGGCGTTGAAGATAATCAGCAAGCTATTGTTTCTGCAACGATTTTAGCTGCAGAATTGTTAGAAGAAGGCATTGTGCCCGAATTGAGTTTTGGCATACTTTGTGTGGCAGATGAAGAAACTAGCAATACTTATGGTGTCGATCATCTTATGGCGAATTACCCCGATATCGTAAAAGAAGGTGATTTAGTTGTAGTTCCTGACTTTGGCACTACAGAAGGCGATATGATTGAAGTGGCTGAAAAGGGAGTATTGTGGCTTGAAGTTGAAGTCTTAGGCAAACAATGCCATGCTTCGACTCCAGAAGAAGGTATAAATACTCTTGTTGTGGCTTCAGAAATGATTGGAAAAACAGCAGATATTCAAGCAGAATTTGAAGCAAGAAATGAACTTTTTCTTCCTCCGTTCACAACTATAACACCTACAAGAATACTTGCTAATGTGCCGAATACAAACACGATTTCAGGAAAAGATGTATTCTATCTTGATTGCCGCGTGCTTCCTTGCCATACCTTTGAAGAAATTATACAAAAAGCTGAAAAACATTATGGCGAAATTGCAGCAAAATATGGGGCAAAAGTGAAAGTGAACTTGATAAGCACTGAACCTCTTGCACCGCAAACTGACGTGAATAGCGAAGTGGTAGTGAAAATGTCAAAAGCTATCAAAGAAGTGTATAATATTGAGGTAAAACCTGGTGGAATAGGCGGTTCTACAGTGGCGGGGCGTTATCGTCAAAAGGGCATTCCTGCAGTTGTGTGGGCAAGAGTGCACCCAACTTATCATATGCCCAATGAAAAAAGCAAAATCTCTCACAATATAGGCGATGCAAAAGTGTATGCGCATATGTTGTTTGGAGAAATAAAATAATGCATCGTGTGAACGTAGTGAACAAAGCTTTAGCGAACGAAGCAAGAACGACGCTTCTTGCAAGTGAGGTTTTGTGTGCAAAGCACCAAAACTATATGAATAATGTCGCAAAAGTGTATGCGCATATGTTGTTTGGAGAAATAAAATAATGCATCGTGTGAACGTAGTGAACAAAGCTTTAGCGAACGAAGCAAGAACGACGCTTCTTGCAAGTGAGGTTTTGTGTGCAAAGCACCAAAACTATATGAATAATGTCGCAAAAGTGTATGCGCATATGTTGTTTGATAAAAATTAAATCTATTAGGCTTTTATGGAAAATATACTAAAAAAAATGGCAAAGCAATTGGACGAAATTGACGAAGAATCTCTCACAGGTCTGTGGGATAAATACGCACGTATAGTCGATGACTTTGAACCAACTGATAGATGGCAAGAGGCTGTATTGATTTTATCTTTCATTCAAGCAAAGATTTGGAAGAATCAACTTTTCAATCAACAATGGACAGCACATAGAAAATTACACGGAAGGCAAGGCGAAGTTGCGCCTCTTTTCAATCTGAATCTTGTGGATAATAGCGCGAAAAAGTCAAAGCCTGCAGTTTCAATTTCCTTTGATAATGAAGATATAGGCAAAAAAGACAATTCGGATTCATAGAAAATTATGCAAAAACTCTATCCTTTGCCTGCCTCATTGAAGTCTTGTAAGTTTGAGGAATTACTCATTCTTTTTGTGAATGTGCTCTATCCGAAAATAGCTACAAAGCTTTTGCTCGTGGATATTTTATCGCGCATTCCCCTAAAAGGAATGGAAGATTTTCCTTGGACTGTGGCAAGAGTAGAAAATATCAATAAAAATCTGAAGGATAGAGGGATAGTTAATGCGCACTTCAAGCCAAATGTGGAAGATGGGCATAAACTTGTGTGCTATCTATTGCAATTTGAAGAGGGCAGAATGCTTGCCGAACATCTGCCTTCACGTTTGCGAACAAGCAAGCAATCAATTTCTGCGGCCGACATAGATCTCACTCAGGCGCGCGTTTCAATCTATCTGAATAGCGAAAAAGCAGAAGTAGCATTAAGGAAAATAAATAATAAAATTGAAGTCTTGCCCTTTTATTCAAAAAATTCGCCTGATAATTTTTTCAACAAATTACGCCCTAATCTTCGCCTTTTTATCATAAGAAATATGCTCTATGCATATTTTTTCTCTCCACTTAAAGAGAATTCTTTTAGCTTTCTTCCTGAATATGTTCAGGTGCTAGGTTTTGAAAATTTAACTCCCTTTCTTCTCGACTATCTTCTTTTTTATCAGGGAGATTTGAAACAATTTCAAAATATTGCAAAAGCAATGGGGAGAAATTTTGAAGCAGAGTTTGAATATAAGATGTATAGTCTTGTGTGTCAATTTTTAAGCGCGAAATCAAGCGAAGAATGTTTACAAATTTCAAAAGAATTCAAAGATTTACATAAGGCCTTGAAAAAAAGTAGCGAGAATAATCGCATAACTTTTCCTTTTCCTGTGGATTATTTCTATCTTTTTTCTTTGCTCAAAGCCTATACAAATCTTGCGCATAAAGATGCTGTGAAAAAAGACTATTTTGCCTATCTGAAACACAGCGGACTTTCATCAGCTGAAATGCAATTATTCGAGCATCTTATACATGAAAATCTTTCTGAGCGCATGATTGTTTATCTTGTTCAAAATGCTTTGGAAGAAGAAGATGTTTCGGCCATAAAGGCTGTTTTGTTTTTCCTTGTGCTTTATCGCCTGCCACGCGAGAAAATGCGTGATATGTGGTATGTGCGTGCTTTGAAAAATTATTTTGCAAAAACAAAAGATGTTGCTCCTTTAGTGGCTTCATTTTATGCACAATTCCTATCTAAACTCTTGCCTGAACTTGAAGCAAAATCCTATCTTAACTATTTGAAAAAGCAGGATATCTTCAATCTGACCAGTCTTTTTGCTGAAGAACTTTCTTGGGAAGCAAGAATGCAGGCCATTTATGATTTTATGCAGAATAAAGAAGAGGGTTCAAAGAAGAAAATTTCAAAAAATCCTAAGCGTTTAGCTTGGTTTGTGCATATTGGCTTTCGTGAAGTGTATCCTTATGAGCAATCGTATTCAAAAGAAGCTTGGACAAGAGGGCGCAAGGTTTCAGCATTAAAATTGCGTGATGAAACAGACTCTTACAACTACCTGACCGAGCAAGATAAAGCGGTTATCAAGACGAGTGTTAAAAAAGATTATTGGTCTGACACTTATTATGTCAATTTTGACACAGCTTTGCCATTGCTTGTCGATCATCCCTTTGTTTTTGAAGAAAGATCTAATGAAAACATATACTTCAATCTGCATGAACCCGAACTTGAAATAGAGCATTTAAAGCATGAAAAAGGCAAGGAAGAAAGTTATAATCTCTTATTTTCTTTACCAACAATGCAAGCAGGGCTTTATGTAAAAGAAAGTGATATTTCTAATACTTATGATATAATTCCTGTCAAACCAGCGCATATAAAATTGAAAGAACTTATGGGCGAAGAAAGGCTCACCTTGCCGAAAAAAGCACATACCATGCTCTTTGATATACTTTCGCAGGAAGAGAGCCCTATAAAGGTTCGCACGAAGATGGAATTTAGTGCATTGCCAGAAAGTGAAGTAAACTCTCAGCCAACGCTTAGACTGAAGCGCACGCATTTGAAAAATGAAATAGGTCTTGAAATTCAAGCGGTTGTCTATCCACTTCAAAAGCATTCTACTTCATTTATTCCTACAAAAGGGGCTGATTCTTTTGTGGCAAAGCTTGAAGATAGGCCTTTCAAAGTAGAAAGAAAGTTTGAGGAAGAAAAGGCAAACATAGATAAGCTTCTTCATAAGTCACAAATACTTAGAGAAAACCTTCTCAATGAAAATTATTTTTGGGAATTTGAAAACACGCAAGACGCCTATCAAGTGCTGACTGATTTGCAAGAAAGTGAAATTACATTTGAATGGTATAATAGTGAAGCTATAAAAATTTCAAAGACTTTGCAAAAAGATGATATGCAAATTAAGGTGCGCGCAAAAAATAATTGGTTTAGCCTTGATGCAACAGTAAACATAGATGAAGATTTAGTAATAAGTATGCGTTCTTTATTGAAAAATGCTGCAAAGCATAAGGGAAGATTTATTCCTCTTGCAAATGGGCAAGTGCTTGCTTTAGCAGAAGATTTCAAAAAAGCTTTGGATAAATTAAGCGTAATAACTCAAGAGGATAAAGAAGATGTTCTTCTGCACGCTCTCGCGATTCCTGCTTTGCAAAATATTTTTGAAGAAGAAATAATCGAAAGCGATGAAAAATGGCTTGAGTGGAAAGATAAGCTCAGCTTGCTTGACGAAGATATTCTTCTTCCAAAGGGTATTAATGCAGAACTTCGCCCCTATCAAGAAGAGGGCTTCCGCTGGCTTGCTTCTTTAGTTAAAATCAATGCCGGTGCTTGCCTTGCTGATGATATGGGGCTTGGAAAAACATTGCAAACTATTGCACTTCTTGTACATTTGTCACAAGAAAATAATGAAATTCAAGAAGATGCACTTTCTTCAAGCAAGAAACCATTTTTGATTGTTGCACCAACTTCTGTTTGTCACAATTGGGAAGCAGAATTGAAGCGTTTCGCGCCTCAATTAAATGTACATAGAATTACGGCCTCTTATTCCAAAAAAGAGCGCAAGAAAATTATTGAAAATCTTGAAGATAATTCTATTTTAATTGTGGGTTATGCCCTTTTGAATGCTGAATTAGAGAGTTTGCTTGGATATGAATTCAAACTCATAGTCTTTGATGAAGCACAAGCTTTGAAAAATCCGCAGGCTATACGCACTAAAACAAGTTACAAGCTTAAAGCTATGTCAAAGCTTGCTTTAACTGGTACTCCAGTAGAAAATTCTTTGGACGATTTGTGGAGTATTTTCAATATAATAAATCCTGGTTTACTCGGAAGTTTAGAGTCATTCAATCAGCGCTTTAATCCTTCAAGCTTAGCGCCAGAAGCTGTGAAGAATAACGCTCGCAATAATTTGAAATCTTTAGTGAAACCATTTATTTTGCGCCGCACAAAGAAAGCGGTTTTAGAAGAGCTTCCGCCAAGAACGGAGCAGACTTTGCTTATAGAGCCGAGCGAAGAGGAAAAAGCCTTATATGAAGCTTTGAGAAGGCAGGCCGTAGAAAATATTGAAAAAGCTAGACAAGAAGGCGAGAAAAGCTTGCATTTTCATATGCTTGCAGAACTTACAAAATTGCGCCAAGCCTGTTGCAATCCACTCTTGCTTGACCCTTTGAGTGAAGTAGAATCTTCAAAGCTTGATCTTTTACTGAAGCTTGTCGTTGACTTAAGAGCGAATAATCACCAAGCGCTTATATTTTCACAATTCACTTCGCATTTAGGCATTGTTTTTAAGGCAATTGAGAACTTAGGCATAAAAACCCTCTATCTTGATGGGTCTACACCAGAAAAAAAACGCGCTGAATATGTTCAAGCATTTCAAAATAATAAAGCAGATATATTCTGCATCAGCCTAAAAGCTGGTGGGCAAGGGCTTAACCTAACCGCTGCTGACTATGTTATTCACCTCGATCCTTGGTGGAATCCAGCTGTGGAAGATCAAGCTTCAGATAGGGCTCATCGCATGGGGCAGCTTCGTCCTGTGACTATTTATAGACTCATTATGCAGGGCAGTATTGAGGAGAAAATTCTCAAATTGCATAGTACAAAAAGAGAGCTTGCTGACGATATCCTTATGAATACGGATAGCGCGCACAAGCTCAGCTTTGATGATTTATTACAGCTTTTACAATAGGTTAGGGTGTGTTGCTCTATAAAGAATTATTTTCTTCTTTTGCAGTATAACTCGAAAGAGCTTCTTCACCATTTATAAGTGCTTTTGTGTAAGCAACAAAGGCAAGAAATTCTTCTCTGTCCTTGCCAGCGAGAGCTGGTGCTTTTGGGATATCAATAGAATTTGGATTGATAAATTTGCCATTTTGCTTGATGCGATAGTCGAGGTGAGGGCCAGTTGATAAGCCTGTAGAGCCAACTTTTCCTATGATTTCGCCACGTGAAACTCTATCACCTTTTTTGACAAGTCTTGAAGATAGATGTGCGTATTGTGTTTCAAAGCCATTGGAATGCTTTACAATAATAATTTTCCCGTAACCGCCTTGTGTGCCTGAAAAAGTTACCACACCATCACCAACTGTGCGGACAGGAGTTCCCGTCGGTGCGGCATAGTCAATGCCTTGGTGTGGGCGCACATAGCCAAGAATTGGGTGCTTGCGGTTCATTGTGTAGCCAGAGCTTATGCGTGTGTATTCCAAGGGAGCACGAAGCAAAAGTCTTTCAAATGCTTCACCATTTTCGTCATAATAATGATCATTGCCATTTTCATCACGGAATCTATAGGCTGTATAGTCTTTGCCTTCTTTTGTGTAGGTGGCTGTAAGAACTGAGCCATAGCTTTTGAAGGAATCATCTCTGAATTTTTTTTCAACTAAAACTTCAAAAGAATCGCCAGGTTGCACATCTGTAAAGAAGTCAATTTGATAAGCCAAGATGCTTTCTAATTTTGAAACAAGAGCATCAGTTTCGCCTACACTTGTTGCGGCGGCTGATAAACTGCCTTGTGGTTTGATTTCAGCAGCAATATGAGAGAGCTCAACATCGTATTGAATGGGCACAAGCTGTGCATCGAATTCATAACTAGGAATGAGTTCGCCTTCTTCTGTTTTATTGAGCGCTAATTGCGCATCTAAAACTAAGATGTCTTCATTATTTCTTTCGTATTCAAATCTTTTGAAATAGCCATTCTCGTCAAGAATAATCGCATAGGGCTTATTTATATTGATTTTTGTAAGAGGATGCACGTCTTTTGCACTTTCAATAGCTTTATGAAGCTGTGCCTGACTGATCCATTGATTCAGAATATTTCCTGCCGTATCGTTTTTTTGGACTTTAGCACGAATAATTTCTTCATCTTCCTGCAATTCGTATTTCGCAAGACTCAGAATTTTAGGGCTTTCTTCTATTGTTGGCGTTTCGACGACAACTTCTTGAAGATTAACTTCTTCAGTAGCTGAAATATCATGATTTGTTGTGTTTTCTATAAAAGCCGAATTTTGCGTATTTGGAAGAGGAGATTCAAGATGAGTGTTGGAATTCTGATAGTGATGAAGTCCAAATATTGCTGAACTTGCAATAAGTGCAAGTGTACACGAAAGTAGAACTTTGTTTCTCATAATTGAAATGTCTTTTTAATCCTTATAATTTTAATGTGAAATTTACACGAAAAATAGCATTAATAAATGTATTTGTCTAGTTTTTTTAAAATATTTTATTTTTTAGAAAAATACTAGACTTTTTTATTCTTTGAGCTTATTATATTTATTCTTAAAAATATATTTTCTAAGAAATATTTATGGAGGCTAGAATGCTAAAAATTGATTTTTTTCTCACGCAATGGTCTTCGCTTGCAAATTTAGATTCATTCTTCTTGCCTCATAAAAAAAAATATCTTTTTGATTTGTTAGAAACTTTTATTGCTCTAAAGTCAGAAGATAAAACTTTAGAAAGTATAAATCCTCTTGCTATTAAAGGGCCAACAGCTTCAGGTAAAACGCATATTTTAGAAGGTGTTGCACGATTGATTCATGAAAAAAAGCCTGAATTGAAAATTGCTTTTGGCAAAGCCATTGGGCTCGTTTCTATATTTAATGATAAAAGAGGGCAGGCAAGGCGTATCCAAGAACTGCAAAATTGTGACGTACTTTTGCTTGATGATATACAAGCTCTTGCGCCTTACCCTCTTGTGCAAGATGATTTAGCGAGTTTGATTGACGTGTTACAAAATAAAAATACCTTTATTGTAACCACATATTCTGCTTTTGGTGAATATGAAAATTTCAATTCAAGCTCTCAAATGCGTGGAATAGAGGAAAATCTTCTTTCGCGAATTTTTTCTGGTATTAGTTATCAAATTGATAAACCTGATTTAGATATACGTATGCGCATTGTGAACGAAGAAGCGCAAATAATCGGACTTGAGTTGAGTAAGTCTATGTCTTTAAATATCGCGCGTTCAAGCCAAGATGTGAGGCAAGTAAAAGGTATTGTAAAAACTTTGCGCGCCTATACGCAGGCAGGTAATAAAATACTCACTGAAGAGGATTTGGAGCGATTTGTTGATTCCTATGACAGCAAAAATGTGGTCACGCCTGAACTTATTCTTGTGCAAACAGCTGTTTTTTTTAATGTGCAACTTTCAGATTTGAAAGGTAAAAAAAGGACGAAAGATATTTTGCTTGCAAGGCAGATGTCTATGTATTTATGCAGAAAGATGCTTGCTTTGCCTTTTAGCGCTATTGCAGAACTTTTTGGCGGAAAGGATCATACAACTGTCATTCATGCTTATAAAAAAATTGAAAAAGAGCAAGATTTGCGTATTACGTTAGATGTGCTTAGTCAAAGAATAGCTCATAGCGCAAGCTTTATGCATGGTAGTTATAACTAACTGTGTGTGAAAAATAGTCTACTATTTTGATAGCTTGTGAAAGACTTTACAAAGTCTTTGAAATGTGCTAAAAAGAACAAAATAAAAACAAATGAGGTAAATATGGATAACTCAAATTATTTTAAGTCGTTATATTCTCTAGTTACTGTTGTGAACTCATCACTTTCGCCTGCAGATGTGTATACAAAAATAGTTGAGCAAGTAGCAAGTACAATGAAATGTAAAGCAAGCACCATGCGTCTTTTAGATCTTCGTGGAACCATGCTTTTGTCAACCGCGTCCTATGGTCTTTCTGAAGGCTATATGCGTAAAGGCCCAGTTGAAGTGGCAAAAAGTGGCCTTGATATTGAAGTCTTGACAGGTAAAACTATCTATTTAGAAGATGCAACAGCAGATGGACGCTTTCAATACCCTGAATCAGCTAAAAAAGAAGGCCTTATTTCTGTGGTGTCAGTTCCTTTACTTCTAGAAGGTAAAGCCATTGGTCTTTTGAGAGTCTACTCAGATGAAAAAAGAACTTTTACTGGCGACGAACTTGAATTTTTAGAAGCAGCAGCAGCTGTTTCAGCAATCGCAATCAATAATGCCTTATTGTATGATCAAATTCAATTAGACAACAAATTGCAAAAAGATTACGCATACCAAATATTTGAAGACTAAAAATTATAGGAATTATATATTATGAAAAAGATTAGAGTTGCCATTAATGGTTTTGGACGTATTGGACGTCAAGTTTTTAGAGCCCTTCATGCTTCTTACAAAGACCGCGTTGAAGTAGTTGCTATCAATGATTTATTCGATGCTGAAACAAATCTTCATCTTTTAGAATACGACACCAACTACGGCAGAGCGCACTTCAATGCTGTTTTAGAAGGCGATGTTGTGAGCATCGGAGATTGGAAAGTAAAGTGTTTAGCTCAAAGAGATCCCAAACAATTGCCTTGGGCTGAGCTTGGCGTAGATTTTGTTATTGAATCAACAGGTATCTTCCGTTCAGCAAAAGATGCTCATGTGCATATCGATTGCGGTGCGAAAAAAGTTATTATTTCAGCTCCAGCAAAAGATCAAGACATTACTATTGTTATGGGCGTAAACCATGATGATTACGACACAACAAAACACCACGTTCTTTCAAATGCTTCTTGCACAACAAACTGCCTTGCTCCTGTTGCTATGGTTTTAGAAAAAGAATTTGGTATCAAATCAGGCGTTATGTCAACAATCCACTCTTACACCAACGATCAGCGTATTCTTGACTTGCCTCACAAAGATTTGAGAAGAGCAAGAGCAGCTGCTTGTAATATTATTCCAACTTCAACAGGTGCTGCACAAGCCGTTGCTGAAGTTTTGCCTTCACTCAAAGGCAAATTCACAGGCTTTTCGCTTCGTGTGCCAACGCCTACTGTTTCTATTGTTGACTTTACAGCAATCTTAGAAAAACCAACCACAACAGAAGAAATGCGCGCTAAATTAAAAGAAGCTTCAGAAACATATTTGAAAGGCATCTTGGAATATTGCGAAGAACAACTTGTTTCTATGGATTTCAAAGGAAACCCTCACTCTTCCTCACTTGATGTGGAATATTCTTATGTGCAAGACGGCACTTTAGCTAAAATTGTTACTTGGTATGACAACGAATGGGGCTATTCAAACCGTTTGTGCGACTTAGTTGTTCACATGGGTAAACAGCCGTATTAATTTGTTCGCATTTGTGAACTCTTGACGTATGCTTTATATATAGATATACTGTATATAAAGCATACTTTTTTAAGCTTGCCACTTTATTTGCGAGGACTTTTATGACATTGTTGAAGGAAAAGTGTTTGAAATTATTTAGTAAAAAAAATGTTGTTTTATTGATTATATTTCATCTACTTTTATTTACTGCTATGTATTTTTTCTTTGAAGATGAAAAAATTACTTTAGACAATGCCAAATTAGAACTTTCAGGCACTTTCCTTCTTTCGCCTTATGGAGGGGAAGTAGAAGAAATTTTTGTGAAGCCTTTAGAAGAAATTGGAAAAGACTCACCTCTATTAAGATTTGACCCTGCGCCTTTTCAAAATGTTCTTGCGCAAGCAAAGACAAATATTGAGCGAATAAGGCTTGGCAAAAAAGTGGAAGATTTTCCTATCAGCCTTGAATTGAAAGCATTGATAAATCTGCAAGAAGAAAAAATCAATAAAGCACGCCTTGATGAAGATTTGGCAAAAAAAGAATACGAATATTGGGTGAATGAAGAGGCTCGCCTCTTGGTTTTAATTCGTACTCCAGATGCAAAAATAAGTGCAGACGATAAGCAAAAATCTGAAAATGCAAAACTTATGAAAGAGAGCCTCAATACTCGTTTTGAAAATGCATCTTCTTTGCGCGCCTCCTATGAAAAAGAATTACAAAATATTAAAAGAACAGCCTTCAACTCGCAAGAAGTGATTTCAAGTGAAGAATTTTGGCTAAAGCAGGCACAAAATGCCAGCGAAGCATTAGCCTATACGGAAATTAAATCGCCCTTTGATGGCATTGTAACAAAGCTTTTTGTGCAAATTGGTGAGCTCACTGTACCGCATCAGCCCCTAGCAAAAATATCCTTAATAGAGAAAGAATCCTTCAGCATAATTGCCTATGCAAAGAGTGAAGATGCTTTGAAATTGGAAGTAGGGCAAAGAGCTTTTTTTGAGGGTGCAAAAGTAAATTTTGAAGCAGAACTTATAGAAATTATTCAAGAAGCGGATTTGTACAAAATAAAAATGCAGGCAAGAGAGATTCCAAGTAAAGCTGTTCTTGAAGATAGAGGGAAAATTTCAATTTTTATTGAATAATTATATTTCAAATTTTCTAAGCCTAGGAAAAAATTAAAAGAAAAAAGCAGTTATTCGTATAAAATAACTGCTTTTATTTATAATACATAAAATTATGAAAATAAATTTTCTTACGCGCCTTTGAATTCAACAGAGAGAAGTTCATAAGTGACACGGCCTTTTGGTACATCAATGCTCACTTCATCACCAACTTCTTTACCTAAAAGAGCTTGACCAACAGGTGACGAAATTGAAATAGAGCCATTTGCATAGTCAGATTCGTCAGGACCGAGAAGTGTGAATGTTTTTTGTTCGCCACTGTCAACATCTTCGACTAAAACTGTTGCGCCAAATATTGCTTTTTCGCCTGAAAGTGTGTTTAGATCGACAATAGTACATTGAGGTAAGCGTGATTCGATATAGGTGATACGCGCTTCAAGCATACCCTGTTTTTCTCTTGCTGCATCATAGCCAGCGTTTTCTTTTAAATCGCCTTCTTCACGCGCTTCTTTGATGGCTTGAATAACCACTGGTCTTTCTTGCTTGAGGCTTTCAAGTTCTTTTTCGAGCTTTTTGAAACCTTGTACTGAAATTGGAATAGACATAAAACCTCCACATTGTATATTCATAAAAAAGAAAAAAGAACGCCCTCATCTTTTGAGGTCGTCCTTGAATTTGTTTTCATCAAAAACTATATAACTTCTTTTGCGCTAAAAGTCAAGTCAATAGAGTATGAGTAATATTTTTTTGGCTTTTACACTTGCTTTTCAGGTAAAATTTCTTTCCTATGTTCTTGCAGGCATTGCAAAACTTTATTCTTAGCCTCTTCTAAGGAGCATTTGAAACTTGCGCCGGAAGCGTTTTTATGGCCTCCACCGCCAAAATAGGAAGCAAGTAATTGAACATTATCGTCATGTTGAGAGCGGAAAGAAGCCTTCACGCCATTATCCTTTTTTTCGCGAAATAAAGCAGCTACCCTGGTGTATTTTATTCTACGTAATTGCTCGACAAAGCCTTCTAAATCTTCTTTGTCAGCATGGTATTTTTCTAAAATTTCATCGTCGACTAATGCGTAAACTATGCCTAAATCTTTATCGATTTGATAATGTGACATAAGATAGCCCCAAAGCTTTGTTTTTTCTTCACTCCATTGATTGTTGAGAAAAGAAGAGATAAGGCTTGCATCAAGTCCATTATTTATAAGATGGCCAGCAGTGAATAGGGCGCGGGCATTTGTGTTGCCGTGTGAAAAAGAGCCTGTGTCAGTCAAAAGAGAGGTGTATATGCAAAAAGCAATGTTGCCAATAAGTGGAATACCAAGCTTTAGAGCTATGCAAGCGACTGCATTTGCGGTTGCGGCCATAGAAATGTCTACCCAATTACAAAGAGAGCCAAAATTTGGGTTTTTTGTGTGATGGTCAATATTTATACTTGGAGCTAAGCGCAAAACCTTGTCTGCCATTTCGCCTATTCTATTTCTATCTCCACAATCAAGAACAACTATTAATTCTGGCTTTATGCTCAGATTATCAATGTCGTGCTCAATTTCTTTTGGACAGGGGAGAAAAGAGAGAAAGTCAGGTGTTTCAGATTCATTGTAGAGTATATAATTTTTTTCTAGAGCTTCACATATATAGGCAAAAGCAAGCATTGAGCCCAAGGCATCGCCGTCAGGATTTGCGTGTCCTGTAATAAGTATATTATCTTTAGATTGCAGGATTTTTATGCAATCGTCTAAGGATTTTAGCGATTCTTCACACAAATCTTTTTCTATAAAATGTTTGATAGACATAAGCAAATCCTCTAAGGCATAAAGTAATAAAGTAGATTTTTAATAGCACAAGAAAAAAAATGAGTCAAATATATGCTAGAGGAGTTAAACAAAAAAACACGCTTATTGCGTGTTTTTTTGTAAGGAGTGTGGACTATGGTTACCTGTGGGGTGCTACAAGAATGGAGGGGCTTGTAGCTAGTGTTGATTTTTTACTTTTACTCTTTTCATAAATAACTTTCTTAGAGTGGACTAGGTTCTAAAAAAATCTTTATTTCTCCTTAGAAATGGTTAGCTACAACTAACCTGCAATGTGAAAAAATAACTTCATTCACTGCATGAGTTAGTTATAGCTAACTCTCATTTCTTTGTCAAGCATTATTTGAATTTTTTTTAAATTTTTTTTGAGCTTGCGAATTTTGCTGATTTTTGATATAGCCATACTAGGAGATTAACGTGAAAGAATCAGCTGAAAACTACTTAGAAACTATACTAGTTTTAGAAAAAAATCTTGGAACTGTACGCTCTGTTGACATAGCAAAAAGCATGGGTTTTTCTAAACCAAGCATAAGCGTTGCGATGAAAAAACTTAAGCAAGCTGGCTATATTGATGTTGATGTAAATGGCGCAATTCTACTTACGCAAGCGGGAAGAGAGCAGGCGGCTTATGTGCTTGAAAGGCACACCGTCTTGGTGCAAGCATTTGTATTGATGGGCATTTCCCAAGATGTAGCAGAAGAAGATGCGTGCAGGGTAGAGCACGTTATCAGCGTTGAAACTTTTGATAAGCTCAAAGCTTATTTTGCAGATAAAGCATAATAAAATTCGCATTATATAGAGAAAACTATGCTCACTACAGATATACATACGCACACTTCCTATGCGCACGGGGCAAGCACTGTAAAAGAAATGTTTGAAAAAGGAAAGGCTTTGGGCTTAAAAGTGCACGGCTTTTCAGAGCATTCGCCGCGCCCTCTTGGCTATGATTATCCTAGCGAATACCGTGAAAAACTTGCTTATATGTTGCCTATTTATGTTGACGAAGTAAAAGAATTGCAAAAAAGTCAAAATGAAGTAAAAGTTTTGTTTGGCATGGAAGTTGACTGGCTTGAAGACGAAGAAGAATTTGTAAAACAAACTTCGCAAATGCATGATTTTGATTATCTTATAGGTGGTATTCACTTTCTTGGAGCTTGGGGTTTTGATGCTGAGCAAAAAGATTGGGATAATCTTCTTTATAGTCAAAAAGCTATCTTCTTTGTAAACTATTACAAAACTATGCAACAAATGATACGTTCAAAGCTTTTTCACACAATAGCGCACCCAGATTTGATTAAGATTTTTGCTATTGATGATTTTAAAAAATGGCGCAAAGAAGAAAAAAGTTTAGCTCTTATTAAAGAAACGCTCATTCTTGCAAAAGAATACGGCATTGCTCTTGAAGTTTCCACAGCAGGGCTTAGAAAACCATGCAAGGAGATGTATCCTTGCGAAGAAATTATGACTTTAGTAAAAGAGCTTGAAATTCCAATTACTTTAGCTTCCGATGGGCATTGCGTGAATACAATCATGGCTTATTTTGATGAGCTTGAAAGTTATATTAAGAAATTTGGTATTAGATCCTACGTATATATTGAAAAAGGAAAACAGGTGAGGGTAGAAATTGAGTAAGTATCCTATAAATATATCATCAAAGGCTATACACGCTCTTGTTATAGGTGCGGGCATTGTAGGGCTTCGTAAAATCGAAACTCTACTTCTTCAAGGCGTTGAAGATATAAGAGTTATTGATTTGCATAAAAGTATTGAGGAATTTCCCTTTAGAGATATTCCCTTTATACGTTATTTTCAGAAAGAATACGAGCCTATGGATTTGGCTGGCTATATCGATATGCCCCCTTGCAACTTAGCTTTTATAGCAACGAGTGATAAAGAATTGAATAGTCAAATCGCGCTTGAATGTTATAAAAGAAATATATTCTGCAATGTTATCACTAATCCTGACGATGGCACATTCTTCCTCCCCTCATTAGTACGCAAAGACGATGTCTTAGTTACTGTTTCAACAAATGGACTCAGCCCTGCGCTTTCACGCGTGTTAAAAGAAGATATTGAAGCCTTTTTAGATACTGGCTATGCTGAACTTTGTGCATTCTTAGGGAAGTTGCGTCCAAGAATTTTAGATTTGAACTATGGAAGTGAGAAAAATGCTGAAATTTTCCGCTCCTTTCTTTCTTCGCCTTATAAAGAAGCTTTTCTTGCCTATTTTGCCGATAAAAATGATGAAAATGAAAAGCTTGTGAATGCTTATATAGAAGAATTATTTGAACTTCGCATACAATATATTATCAAGGAAATTCTATGTTCACACTCATAGTAGTTACTTTATTAGCCTATTGCAGCGCGACAATTTTTCTGCTCTTGCAATTTTTGGGAAGAAAAGAAGTTTTTTTCACTCTCACAAGATATTTTTCTATTATGGCCTTTGGCTTGCTTTCAATTCTTGCTATAAAGATGGCATTGCCAGTATATAGTGGTGAATATGGGCCAGGAAGAAATTTCTATCTCTTTACTTTTGCATGGCTTTTTTCTTTTATCTTAGGTGTCATCGCCTTTAGAATAAAAAAAGAATTACTCTTCGCCCTTGCTTCTCCCTTTCTTTTTGTTGTTTTGCATATAGCTATGCTTACAGAAAGAAGCGTGAAGGCTGAATACGTGCCTCTTGAAGGAATGCTCTTTTTTGTGCATTTATTTTGCGTGTTTATAGCGCTTATCCTGCTTTTTCTAGGCGGGCTTGCGGCCATACTTTTCTTACTTCAAGATAGTGTTATGAAGCAAAAAAACAAGAAACTTCATTTGATCAAACGTTTTCCCTCATTAGAAAAACTAGATAAATTCAATTATGCTACTGTAATAATAGGCTTTCCTTTTTATACATTAGGCCTTGTGAGCGGATTTGTTTGGGCTGGTGCTGCATGGGGGCTGGTTTTTAGCGGTGATATAAAAGAAATTGTATCACTAGCTATTTGGTTTTTATACGGAACTTTATTCCATATGCGTGTTGGACTTATGTATAGAGGAAAAAGACCGGCCTACATCACCATTGCAGTATTTCTCTTGAGCATATTCTCCTTGCTTGGGGTAAATACATTATTTGAAACTCATCATAAATTCTAAAGAAAGCTACAATGACAGGACAGCAAAGTATCATTCTTCTTGGAATGAACCATAATACAGCCAGCGTTGAAGTGCGCGAAAAGTTTTCTCTTGCAACTTTTTGCGAACCTGAAGCGCAAACATTTACTCGACATTTTTCTTCACTCGCTTCTGAAATATTTATCATTTCCACTTGCAATAGGGTGGAGCTTATGGTTTTGGCAAATCAGGATTGCACAGTAGATGCTCTCATAAAAACATGGGCAGATATGCGAAATGCCAGCGAAGAAGAATTAAAAGTACATATATTTATACATATTAATGAAGAAGCTATAGAGCATTTATTCTCCGTAGCTTCAAGCCTTGATTCGCTCGTGCTTGGCGAACCACAAATTTTAGGCCAGTTAAAACAGGCGTACAGAAAAAGTGTGGAAGCTAAATCTGTAGGCAGTATCTTCACTCGTCTTTTGCATAAAGCCTTTTCAGTAGCAAAGCGTGTGCGTACAGAAACTTCACTTGCTTCTTCAGCTGTATCAATCTCTTATGCAGCAGTTGAGCTTGCTAAGCAGATTTTTGATAATATCACAAAGCATAGTGTGCTTATCATTGGTGCTGGTGAAATGGCAGAACTTGCTGCCTTGCATCTCAAGCAAGCTGGCGTGTCAAATATGTATGTAGCAAACCGCACATTTGAAAATGCAGAAGAGCTTGCCGAAAAAATTGAAGGCAAAGCAATAGCTTTTGAAGAAATCGCAAATTATTTTGCGGAAGTGGATATTGTCATTTCTTCTACAGGGGCTGCCCACACCATTATTTCAGCGAAGGATATTCAGCCTTTACTAAAAGTGCGCAAATACCGCCCTATGTTTTTTATTGATATTGCCATGCCGCGCGATATTGACCCTGACGTGAACACGCTAGAAAACGTTTATCTTTACGATATTGACGATTTAAAAGAAGTTGTTGAAGAAAATATGCAGCAAAGAAGGCTTGAAGCTGAAAAAGCCCTAGCCATAGTCAAAGAAGAAAAAGAAGGCTTTACAAAGTGGCTCACATCGCTTGAAGCACAGCCAACTATTGTCGCACTCAATGAGCGCACTACAAGCATAATTCAAAAAGAATTCGAGCGATTATATAAGAAATATCCTGATATGCCAAAAGAAATTCTTGAAGAAATGATTTTGTTAAAGCAGTCGCTGAGCAAAAAGCTCAACCACGCGCCTTTGGCTTATCTTAAAAATCACCACAGTTTAGAAACTTCAATTTCAAATATCAAAAGAATTTTTGATATTTAATAATAATGAAAGAACTCTTGGGGAGAGGG
>CAYJFE010000012.1:26842-32609 GCA_964369165.1 uncultured Desulfovibrionaceae bacterium
TTTATTTTAATTCCCAAGCATCTTTCATATTGCCAACTAATTCAATACCTGGCTTAATTACTTTATCACCTGGTTTCCACTCGCATGGCATAGCAACAGTACCCTTGCTTTCTCTGATATTTTGTAAAGCTTTAATTCTACGAAGAATTTCATCAAAGTTACGTCCTAATGGACCTGCTAAAACTTCTGCCGCTTGAATAACACCGTCAGGATCAATAATAAATGAACCACGAAGAATGATTTTTGCGTCTTCTTCATAAGTTTCATAGATCTTTGCAACTTCTGAATTTGTATCAGAAAGCATTGTAACTGGAATATTAGCACTTTTTGATAATGATTTTATTTCCTGATCTGCCCACATTTTGTGTACAAAGACACTGTCGGGGCTAAGAGTCAATACTTTTGTGTCTAGCGAATTAAATTCTTCGTATCTAGCTACAACTGTAGCTATTTCTGAGGCTCAAACAAAGGTGAAATCACCTGGATAGAAACACAAATAAATCCATTTTCCTCTCAAAGATTCTAATGATACTTCGCCAAAAGCATTGTTTTCGTATGAAGGCAAGGTGAAATTTGGCGCGATGGAATTAACTTTCATCATTTTAAAAACTCCTTTTGAATTGATTAATTATAGTAATGAAAATCATTACTAAATAAAGTGTAGCAAATTTAACTTTATTTGTGAAGTGTTATTTTTATGCTTAAGAATTTTGATTATTTTAAACTCTTGTCTTATGAAAATATTTTCTTGCATTTACTTCTATGTAGTGTAATTATAGCTTTCAAGCAATGATTTTACAGCTCTAATGAGAGCTTAGCTTGCTATCACAAAGGAGATCAACATGACAAAAGTTGCAATTTTTATTGGCTCAGCCTCTGACGAAAAAGTCATTGCGCCTGCTGCTGAAACATTGAAATCACTAGATATTCCATTTTTATTCACAGTAACCTCAGCACACAGAACACCTGAACGTACACAAGCTCTTATAAAAAAGCTTGAAAACGATGGTTGCCAAGTCTATATCTGTGCAGCTGGCATGGCAGCACATCTAGCTGGTGTTGTTGCGGCACACACTCTAAAACCTGTTATAGGCATTCCGGTAAATGCCTCATCACTTCAAGGTATGGACGCGCTTTTAGCCACCTTGCAAATGCCTCCAGGATTTCCTGTCGCTACAGTTGCTTTAGACAAAGCTGGCGCAAAAAATGCCGCTTATTTAGCTGCTCAAATTCTTGCTCTACAAGATCCAACTCTCACAGAGAAGCTCAAAGATGTGCGCAAAAAATTTGTGACAGATGTCGAAAAAGCTGGCGAAGAAATTGAATCAAGGTATTAGGATTTGAGTATGAATAAAGCAATTTTTCAAAAAAGACGTGATAATTTGCGTAAAAAAATGCAAGCAAAAGGCCTTGATGCTCTTTTAGTTTCTACTGCACCAAACCGCTATTATCTTTCAGGTTTTGAACTACACGACGGCCAATGCAACGAATCCTCAGGCTATCTTATTATCACACTTGATGGTAACGATTTACTTTGCACTGATCCTCGTTTTGATTTAGCCGCTAAAGAAGTGTGGGATGAAAATAATATTGTCATCTATAAGCAGGGCATGAATAATTTTTATAATGATTTATTCAAGAAAAAAGGCTTTAAAAACCTTGGCTTTGATGAAGATTGCCTTTCCTATGCCTTCATAAAAAAAGCTTTTGAAGGCGTAAATATTACTGAATCAGCGGGATTAGTTGAAGAATTGCGTGTCATAAAAGATGAAACTGAGATTGATTTAATGAAGAAATCTGCAAAGCTCAATCATCAGCTTATGGAGCATCTGCCAACTTATCTACAAGATAATGTCGCTAAAAAGATTACTGAAGAAGACGTAGCATGGTATATTGAATCCTATTTTCGTAATAATGGCGCATCTGGCAATGCTTTTAAGCCAATTGTTGCCTTAAATCAGCACGCAGCCTTGCCGCACTGCATTCCTGATGATACAATAATTACTGAAAATTCACTTCTTCTAGTTGATGTTGGCGCAACGCTTGCTGACTATAATTCAGATCAAACAAGAACATTTTGGATTGGTGAAAATCCCTCCGATCGCTTCAAGACTGTTTTAGAGCAAGTGCAAGGCGCGCAACAAGCCGCAATAGATATTCTTCGCCCTGGTATTACTGGCAAGCAAGCGCATGAAGAGGCTTTGAAATATTTCACTTCAAAAGGAGTGGAAAAGTATTTCACACACGGCCTTGGGCATGGCGTTGGCCTTGAAACTCACGAAGCTCCAAGATTGGCTTTATATAATGATAAAGCACTAGAAAGCGGTATGGTGGTCACGGTTGAACCTGGACTTTACTATCCTGAATGGGGTGGTATTCGCTGGGAGTATATGGTGCTGATAAACGAAGACGGTTGCGAGATATTATAATAATATAATAGAAAAGTCCTAATAATGCAAAGCATTATTAGGACTTTTCTATTTAAAGCACAAAAAAGGGAGACATTTCTGTCTCCCTCTAAAATCAATTTATCTCTCTTTTCAGAAAAGACTAACCAACTTTGCCTACGCCTTTTAGGTTATACATAGTTGTAGAACCTGATGACCAGTAAACAAGTTTTTCGTCTTTAACAAGAGCTGAAAGAACTGCTTTAACGTCTCTTGAAGATTTCTCTGGGAATAATTCAAGGAAGTCGTTGAAGTAGAATTTAGTTTTGTTTGTTTTTTCTGCAAAGTAGTTGATAATTTTTTCTTTGTCAGCTTCAGTAACTTCAGCACGTTCTTGTGCTTCGCCACCAGTACCGCCATAAATCTCAGCACCTGATTCAGAGAATTTGAACTGAGTTGTTTGACGCCATGTGTAGTAAGCTGGATCACGGAAGTCATCGATTACGCGTGGTGAGAATTCGATGCCTGTCATTTCAAAGAAACGTTCCCAACCGATACGTTCAGCCCAATCACCAAGTCTTTCGTATTTATTAGCATTGTTTGCATAAACGTCAAGAATTGTTTTGATTTGCTTTGTAAGGCTAGGCCAACGTGGTGCTTCGTTAGGAATGTAAGAAACAACAACTTTAGAGAATTTAGGACGGCTGATACGGTTAGAAACCTTACCACCAACCATGATGCAGATACCATCGCCTTCACCATCAGAAATAGGAAGTGCTGGACACATTGTGTAACAGTTACCGCAATACATACAACGTTCGTTTTTGATGGCGATAGTGTTAATTTTTGTGCCGTCTTCTTTTTCTAATTTAGTAGGACGAACAGCTGCCAATGGGCAAGCTGAAACTGCTAATGGGATTTCGCAAAGTTGATCTGTCCATTCGTGGTCAATCATAGGAGGTTTACGGTGAATACCTACGATACCGATATCTGAACAGTGAACTGCGCCACACATATTCAAGCAGCAAGCAAGTGAAATACGAACTGGAGCAGGCATACGGTGATCTTGGAAATCAGCGAAAACTTCATCCATTACGCATTTAACAGGGCCAGAAGCGTCTGTTGCTGGTGTGTGACAGTGAATCCAACCTTGTGTGTGTACGATGTTAGAGATACCAGCACCTGTACCACCGATTGGGAATTTGAATGAACCGCCAGGGAATTTACGTGTTGGAAGGTCAGCTTTCAAGGCAGCCAAGTCAGCTTCGTTGTCAACCATAAATTCGATGTTGTTACGAGTTGTGAAACGTACAAAACCTTTGCAGTATTTATCAGCGATATCACAGATTTCGCGGATGTTTGATACTGAAGTTGTTCTTGTTCCACCGCAACGTACGGTGTAAACTTTATCGCCTGATTCAGCTACGTGAACAAGGATACCTGGTTCAAGAATTTCGTGATAAAGCCATTTGCCAAAGTTGTTTTTAATTACTTCAGGGAAGTAAGTGTCGTATTTCTTAGGACCGATGTCTGAAATACGGTTTTCCATCGGTTTTTCTGGATTGTAACCGGAAGAAATAAAAGCCATATGATTTTCCTCCCCTTTTTAGCGTTGGTGACGTTTACGGTATGCATCAATGTCACGAGTCCAACCACCAGGTACTTCGTCTTCTTTGAAGAAGATGTATGGGTTAGAACGTGGTTCCAAGATGTGTTGTGGAACAGCTGGAATTTCTGTAACTTCTAGTATTTTTTGGAATGATAAACGTTTGATTGTTTCACCAAGACGTTCACGGTTTTTACCTTCTTCCATCCACCAGTCCCAAATTTTTTCAATAACTTCTTTCACTTCGTCGAAAGGTTCTTCAGCAGGAATGAAAGGAACAAGAAGTGAACCCATTTGAGCACCATCAAGGATAGGAGCTTTAGCACCTACGAGGATTGATGCGCCACGGTCATCACCTATGTGAAGAGCTTTAGGCATTGTGTTGATACAGTGCATACAACGTACGCATTCAGCATCATCAATAGCTAATTTTTTGCCATCCCAGCTCATACATTTTGTTGGGCAGAGGTTAACAATTTCAGCTTCAATATCAAATTTGCCCCAGTCACGGCCTGAGTGTGCGCCTGCGTTAGGTGCAACTTCGCCAGCAACATAAGCTTGAACAACTTCTTGATCAATTTTGATATCGTCTTTCCAAGTACCGATAACGGAAAGGTCAGAACGAGCGATAGCAGCAACACAGCCGTTAGGGCAACCATCAAATTTGAATTTAAATTTGTATGGGAATGCTGGGCGGTGAAGCTCATCTTGGTAATCCATTGTGAGTTGGTAACACATTAATTGTGTGTTGTAACAAGCATATTCACAACGTGATTGGCCAAGGCATGATTCAGGAGTACGTAAGTTAGAACCAGAACCACCAAGGTCAACACCGATATTGTGTGTGATTTCATAGAAGATTTCTTCTAATTGAGGGGTTTGTGTTCCAAGTAATACGATATCACCTGTAGCACCGTGCATATTTGTAAGACCAGAACCGCGAAGTTCCCAGATATCACAAAGGTCACGCAAGAATTTAGTGCTGTAAAATTTCGCAGCAGGTTGAGCCACACGTACTGTATGGAAATGTGCTACGCCAGGGAACATTTCTGGTTGATCGCAGTAACGACCAATAACGCCACCACCGTAGCCAAATACGCCTACGATACCGCCGTGTTTCCAGTGTGTTTCACCGTCATTGTAAGATAATTCTAAAACTCCAAGAAGATCTTCTGGGGAATCGGCTGGAATTTGAAAGTCAATTCCGTTTGGATTCGCTGCACGTGCAGCAGCTTCTTGTTTGATGTCAGACACAAAACTAGGCCAAGGTCCAGACTCTAGTTGGTCTAGCATGGGCGTTTGATGTTTCGCCATTGCTTACCTCCACAGGTTTAAGTAATGTTCAGTGTAATGTGTTGTTAGCATAAAATGCTTCTACACTACCTTTATTAAAAAGAAACCGCAAAGCATTTTACAACTAAATGCATTTTGTACTCAAGACTTTATAACAGAAAGTTAAAAATTACAAGAGATATTTAGTAATTTTTATCACTTTTTTTTAATCCCTCTAACACTAGCTTTTCAGCGGTTAGTCTTGTCTAACTGTAGATTTTAAGGCAAATTTTAAGAGGAAAATTTATAATTTTATTTAACTTTCAAACTTTGTTTGACGATTTTTTGCAGAATTTATGTTTTGTTTGTGAATTTTATGACAATAATAAATCAGAAAAAATCGTTCTAACAAAGCTAGTGAGTGAAAAGAAGGCATTTTATTCACTGCGCTCATTAGTATAAACAACTTCAATGACATAATCGTATAGATTTTGGCTGTTAG
>CAYJFE010000012.1:32709-41705 GCA_964369165.1 uncultured Desulfovibrionaceae bacterium
GGCTGTTAGCACAAAATCCTCACTGCGTGAAAAGCGTCGTTTTCACTTGTTCGCTAAAGCTTTATTCGCTTCGCTCATTAGTATAAACAACTTCAATGACATAATCGTATAGATTTTGGCTGTTAGCACAAAATCCTCACTGCGTGAAAAGCGTCGTTTTCACTTGTTCGCTGAAGCTTTATTCGCTTCGCTCATTAGTATAAACAACTTCAATTTCAGGGAATTCTTCGTCGGTCACTTCGAGTTCTTTAAAGCGGATAAAGGCGGCGTTTGCTTCGTGCTCAGCCTTTACTTCCCAAAGTTTATTTACAAGTTCTTCTAAATTTGTTTCTTCTTGAGCTGAAATAAAGTAAATGTCACGCTTGTCTTTCTTTGCTTTATCCATTAAAAACTGAAGCTCTTCTTCACTTCTCAAGTCAATTTTATTCACAATTTCAAGCTGCATACGAGTTGCAAGCTCTGGCTCAAATTGCACAAGCTCTTCATTAATAAGGTCAAAACCCTGCCAAGTATCGGCATCAGGATCGAGTGGGACATCTTCAATGCTGAGAATATGTACTAAAAAGCGTGTTCTTTCAATGTGTTTTAAAAATCTGTGTCCAAGGCCTGCGCCTTCTGCCGCGCCTTCGATAAGTCCTGGAATATCAGCAAGAACTAGGCGGGTGTCAGGGTCAATTTCATCAACCATTACACCAAGATTAGGTGTAAGCGTAGTGAAAGGATAAGCCGCAATTTTTGGTTTTGCTTGTGAAACTTTTGATATAAAGGTGGATTTACCAGCATTCGGCAAGCCAATAATGCCTGCATCAGCTAAAATTTTCAATTCAAGGCGCAAAGATTTTTCTTCGCCAATTTCACCTTTTTGTGCAAAGCGTGGAGCTTGATTTGTAGCAGACTTGAAATGCTCATTGCCTTTTCCGCCACGTCCACCTTGAGCTACTAATATTTGCAAATCTGGCTCGCAAAGGTCGGCAAGTAGCATTTCGCCTTGCTCGGTTTGTTGATAGACTTGAGTACCTACTGGAAGCTCAATAATCATATCTTCGCCTTTTTTACCATCGCATTGACTGCCAAGGCCAGGCTGGCCATTTTGGGCATCGTACTTTCTTTTTACACGAAAGTCATACAAAGATAAGAGCTTAGAGGAAGCCTTGACATAGACTGAGCCACCGGCTCCACCGTCGCCACCATTTGGGCCACCTCTTGGAATATATTTTTCACGACGAAAGGATAGGCAGCCATTTCCGCCTTTACCAGCCTTAACATTAATTGTAGCTGAATCAATAAATCTCATATTATTTTCCTATAAACTAAGGTTGCCTTTCTATGAACGAAGTGAAAAAAACTTTATAATGCGTCGAAGACCAAAATCTTCACAAATTATGAACGCAGTGAACAAATCTTTAGCGAACAAGTGAAAACGACGCTTTTCACGCAGTGAGGATTTTGCGTCGAAGACCAAAATCTATCTTAATTAAAAAGAGGAAAGATAAGAATCCTTCCCCTTTTAGAAAATTGAATGTGTAAGCGAACTATGCAGCAGGATCGATGTGGACGCGTTTCATTTCTTTGCGATTACGAATATAAGTTTCGTAACGTACCACGCCTTCAACTTTTGCAAAAAGGGTATAATCTCTACCCATGCCTACATTATCACCAGGATGGATTTTAGTTCCAAGTTGACGAACAAGGATATTACCAGCTAAAACATTTTGACCAGCAAAACGTTTAACGCCACGTCGTTGACCTATACTGTCGCGTCCGTTACGGGAACTACCACCAGCTTTCTTATGTGCCATGATAAACTCCTAAAGTTTGAATAAAAGTGTTTAGCCTTTTACAGCTTTGATTTCTAATGTTGTGTAGTCATGACGGAAACCACGCATTTTGCGTGAGTCATTTCTGCGCCACTTTTTAAATACGCGAACTTTTTCGCCACGGTGATGATCAACAACTACTGCAGTTGCTTCAGCACCTTCAACATAAGGAGCACCAAGTTTAACAGCGTCGCCGCCAATCATAAGAATCTTATCTAAAGTGATTGAGCTGCCAACTTCATTTGGCAAACGATCTACTACTATTTTGTTGCCTTCAGCAACACGATGTTGTTTCCCGCAAATTTCAACTATTGCATACATATTAATACCTCCAAGAAAAGGGAACAAAATAATTACCGCAGAAAGCCCCCACTGTCAAGAAATATTTTAACTTTTTAAATTTTTTTTAGCAAGAAAATTTATAAAAAAAATTATTATTTTTAATCATTGATTTAATAGAATAATTTTATGAAATGCTAAAAAATGTAAAAAAAAATGCCTTAAAGCCCTTTTCAAATTTAAAAATGAGATTATTTACTTTCAGTACATATTTTTTTAATGCAAAAAAATATCAATATTAAATGAATAATTATTTTTGGAGGAAGATTCATGAAGTTTAAACCATTAAACGACCGAGTATTGGTGAAACGCCTAGAAGTTGAAGAAAAAACTGCTGGTGGCCTATACATTCCAGACACAGCAAAAGAAAAACCATCACGCGGTGAAATCGTCGCAGCTGGTCCTGGCAAAGTCGATAGCAACGGTAAACGTATTGAACTCGAAGTGAAAGTTGGCGACAGCGTGCTTTTTAGCAAATACGCTGGAACAGAAGTGAAAATCGAAGGTGTTGAGCACCTTATTATGCGCGAAGACGACATACTCGCAATCATCGACTAAAAGAAAAGAATAATTTTCATCATATTGCTGCGTTGAACTGCAGTTTTTATTCGGTCATGGACCGTAAGAGTCCACTCCTTCATAAAAACTTTGTTCGCCTTGCACTATAATAAAACTTATCCTTTTTTGTTTTGCATTTAACATAATTTTAAATGAAATTTTTATAAATAATATTTTGGAGAAAATAATAATGTCAGCAAAAGAAATTCTATTTGACGTAAAAGCTCGTGAAAAACTTTCAGCAGGCGTAGACAAGCTTGCTAATGCCGTAAAAGTAACACTCGGACCTAAAGGCCGTAACGTAGTTATCGAAAAAGCTTATGGCGCACCTGTTATCACAAAAGACGGCGTATCAGTTGCAAAAGAAATTGAATTAGAAGACAAATTTGAAAATATGGGCGCACAAATGGTGCGTGAAGTTGCTTCAAAAACTTCAGACATCGCTGGTGACGGCACAACAACTGCAACAATCTTAGCTCAAGCTATCTACCGTGAAGGTGTGAAACTTGTTGCTGCTGGCCGTAACCCAATGGCTATCAAACGTGGTATTGACAAAGGCGTTGAAGTTTTGACTGCTGAACTTCAAAACATGGCTAAACCAACTCGCGATCAAAAAGAAATCGCTCAAGTTGGTACAATTTCAGCTAACTCTGACACAACTATCGGTAACATCATTGCTGAAGCTATGAACAAAGTTGGCAAAGAAGGCGTTATCACAGTTGAAGAAGCAAAAGGCCTTGAAACAACACTTGAAACTGTTGAAGGTATGCAATTCGATCGTGGTTATTTATCACCTTATTTCGTAACAGACAGCGAAAAAATGGTTTGCGAACTTGCTGATCCATTAATCCTTCTTTGCGAAAAGAAAATTTCAAACATGAAAGATATGCTTCCTGTTTTAGAACAAGTTGCTAAATCCGGTCGTCCACTTGTTATCATTTCTGAAGATGTTGAAGGCGAAGCTCTTGCAACTTTAGTTGTGAACAAACTCCGTGGCGTATTGAACATCGCTGCTGTAAAAGCTCCTGGCTTTGGTGATCGTCGTAAAGCAATGCTTGAAGATATCGCTATCCTTACAGGCGGCGTTGTTGCAAGCGAAGATATCGGCATCAAATTAGAAAACCTTACATTAGCAGAACTTGGTTCAGCAAAACGTATCGTTATTGATAAAGACAATACAACTATCGTTGATGGTTCAGGCAAAGGCGAAGACATTAAAGCTCGTGTAAAACAAATCCGTGCGCAAATCGAAGAAACTTCTTCTGATTATGACCGTGAAAAACTACAAGAACGTCTTGCTAAATTAGTTGGCGGTGTTGCAGTTATTAATGTTGGCGCAGCTACTGAAACAGAAATGAAAGAGAAAAAAGATCGCGTAGAAGATGCATTAAACGCAACTCGCGCTGCTGTAGAAGAAGGTATCGTTCCTGGCGGCGGCACAGCTCTTATCCGTGCTTCTAAAGTTCTTGATTCTGTAAAACCTTGCGATGACGATGAATTAGCTGGTCTTAACATTATCCGTCGTGCTATCGAAGAACCTATCCGTCAAATCGCGCAAAACGCTGGTTTTGAAGGTTCTATCATTGTTGAAAAAGTGCGTGAAGGCAAAGATGGTTTTGGCTTCAATGCTGCTACTGGCGAATACGAAGACCTTATCAAAGTGGGCGTTATCGATCCTAAGAAAGTTACACGTATCGCTTTACAAAATGCGGCTTCAGTTGCTTCTTTACTTCTTACAACTGAATGCGCTATTTGCGAAAAACCTAAAGCAGAAGCTCCTATGATGCCATCACCTGATATGGGTGGTATGGGCGGCATGGGTGGCATGTATTAATTTTTGATTTCTTTTGGGTTTTGCGGCGTTGTGGAAATTTTTTATCTCAGTCATGTAGCGTTTAAAAACTACACTCCTTCGATAAAAAATCCCCACGCCTTGCAAAACCTCAAAATAAATCAAAAATTAATTCCTAATTTATTTTTTAGTTTGCTGAGTTTTTAATAGCTCAATTGGCGAAAAAGTTGAAACTCCTTCGGAAAAAAACTCTCCGCCTTGAAAATCTTAAAAAATAAATCAAAAATTATTTCCCAACTTATATTTAGTTTTCTAGAGCTTACTATAGCTCAATTAATTTAAAAAAACTGTGAGAGAAATCCCACAGTTTTTTTCTTTAACATGATGTTTACTCTATACTTAGGTATGATTTGATTGAGTTTTTTCAACCTTTCTTATTTCTTTTTTATAATAAGTCACAAAAATTATGGACATAATGAACGAACTTACTGGATAACAAGCTCCTAAGAAATAAATATTGGGGTAGAGCGGAAAAATTAGAAGTACCCAAAGAAACCTTAATCCAACAACACCAACGAGTGTGATTATCATAGGCTCGAATGATTTCCCAAGCCCTCGTACTGCTTGCGCGCAGATATTATAGGGAATACCTATAAGATACATGGGTAGAATAATAAAGAAAAGGTTTGCGGCAATCTCATTCACTTCAGGTGTGAGTTTAAATAAATCTAAGAGCGGAAACCTAAATAAAATAAATAATCCAGCAAGACTAATCGTTATTGCGTAAGAGATTAAAACTACTTTAGTAACAGACTCTTTTACTCTTGTTATTTTTCCTGCACCTAAATTTTGCCCAACAAAAGTGATCACAGTTCCTGCAAGTGAAGCCACAAAAATATCCATTATACTATCAATTTTCACATAGGCAGACCACGCGGTCACACTTATATCACCAAAGGAATTTACGCTGGATTGTACAAGTATATTTGACAAACTATACATAATGCTTTGAATGCCAGCAGGAATGCCAAGCTTGTAAATATCTGCAATCATAGAAAAATCAAGAGAGTGAGAAATTTTTACTCCAGAGAATTTTCTATAAAGAATAAAGCCTAAAATAAGTGCGCTTAGGCCTTGCGCAACTAGTGTCGCAAAGGCAACGCCAAAAACTCCCCATTTGAAGACTATCACAAAAAGTAAATCAAGAATGATATTGAGAAAAGAACAGAATATCAATACATAGAGCGGTGTTTTAGCATCGCCTAATGCTCTGAAAACACCTGAGAACATATTATAAAGAATACAAAAGACTAGCCCATACATAAATGTATCAAGATAGGTTTTTGAATAATCCATAGTGTTTTGCGGAGTATCCATAACTTCAAGATAGTGCGTGCCGAAGAAAATAGCAATGAGTGAAAGTAGAATGCCAAAAATGACAAAGGATATTGAACCTTTGTATATAACTTTTTTCACGCCTGCCATATCACCACTTCCAAAGAAGCGCGAAGTATACACAGTGATACCTGCTGAAACGCCTACAAAGAAATTGATAAACAAAGTTATCAATTTAGCTGATGAACCGCCCACAGCGGCAAAAGCTAAATCACCAAGATTTTGTCCGACAATCATAGCATCAACAAAGCTATAAAAATGTTGGAAAAATGCGCTTATGACAATGGGGATAAAGAAGAAAATTATTTCTTTTGAAATATTCCCTTCAGTGATTTTATTTTGGGCTGCACTCATAATTTATATTTCTATTACAACTTCAATATTTTATCTTGCAAAAAATTTTTTGTTTGAAATTAAAAACCAAATAGAAATTTAACACCTAAAAGAATAAGAACACAAGCGCCTATAATTTCAGCTTTTTTTCTAAAGCTGTCGCTGAATAAATACCCGAGTCTTACACCAATAATCGAAATAATAAAAGTAGTACATCCAATTATACTTATAGCAAGAAAAATTGAAATTGTGTAATTATATTTTAGAACTATGCCAACTGCAAAGGCATCAATACTTGTGGCAATAGCAGCCATAGTCATTACTGCAAAAGCAAGAGGATTAGAGCTACTTTCGTCTTCGTCCTCCTCCTTTTTCAAGGCCTCTTTTAGCATATTCAAGCCTAAAAGCACAAGAATAGCGAAGGATATATAAGAAGAATAAGCACTCATAAAAGATTCTAAGCTTGCGCCAAGATAATAGCCTAAAAATGGCATTAATGCTTGGAAAAAACCAAAATAAAGTCCAACAATAATAGCAGAACGCTTATTTTGCTTGGAAACTTGCAAGCCTTTGCACACAGAAACCGCAAAGGCATCAAGTGAAAGTGCGATACCGATTAGAAATATTTCAAACAAGATCATAAAGTTTTCATTTAGTCATTGAATCTAGCTTTCAGGACTTCATAATAATGCTTGATGCTCCTATCGCCATTGCTATCTGGAAATACGCAATGCACCATCGATTGTTTTGAATTGTGTTTTTTAATGCATTCAGAGCAAATTCCGTGCTCTTTGCATGAAGTATTTGGGCATTCACAATTTTCATTTTGTTTTAAAGACATAATCCACCTCTCTGCATTTTCTAATAAACTATCGAATCCTTATCGTTTTGACAAGTACTTTCTTAAGTTAACTAAAGCTAACACATACTTTTACTTGCAAATTTATTGAAAAAACTATAGTTAATAAGCGAGGTTTCTATGAAAATTTTTTTTATTCTATTCTTTGTTCACTGTTTTATTTTTCCAGCAGTAGTCAGTGCAAATTCTCTTGATTCAAATAAGAATGCAGAACTTGCTTCAGTGGCGAGTGTGAAATTTCAAGAGCTTGAAACAGGGCTCAATTATTTTTTGATTGAAGACAAAAAAACGCAAGAAAATAGCTCCATTGCGAAGCAGTATAAAATTCATTTTTTACAGATAGATCCGAAATATTTTGAAATTTCTCTTTACGGTGCATTTTTAGAAGAAGATAAAAAAAACCATACCCTAGAAGATTGGACTATGCGCCATAAACTTCTTGCTTCTATCAATGCTTCTATGTATTGGCCTGACAATCTCACTAGTACAGGCTATATGAAAAAAGGTTCTGCTATCAATAATGGCAGAATCATGGAAAGAATGGGCGCTCTTTTTCTTTCAAAGCCTTATAATTCTACACTTGCTTCCATGCAAATAGTTGAAACAACAGCTCATGATTTTGAGAGTATTCTTCCAAATTATGCAATTGCTGTACAAAATTTTCGTATTCTTGGCAATTTCAACCCGCAAACAAATCAAGCAGAAATTTTATGGGAGCAAAGTTTAAAAAAATCTTCTATTTCTGCACTTGCTGAAGATATAAAAGGAAATTTTTATTTTATATATTCTGAAATTCCTCTCTCTGTGTATGATTTTGCCCATTATCTTATAAATATTCCTCTAGAAATAAAAAATCAAAACGAGCTAATTTCAGAAATATTTTTTCAATCACTTCTCTATTTAGAGGGCGGAAGCGATGCTGGACTTTATATCAATACGTCTAGTTCTCAAAAACAGATTATAACTAGTGAACATTCAAGTTTTTTTTATTCAAAACCCCTTTTGCCAAATATTTTAGGAATTAGGCATAAAGGAGATTGAAATTTCCTCTAAAACTATCTTATTGACTTTGCATGAGGCTTACTGTACATTCTTCATTGTGCATAGTGCTTTACTGTTCATATAAATAAAATTCAAGGAATATATTATGCGTAGCATTTTCAAAAAAATCTCACTTGTTTTAGCATCACTTATGCTTCTTTCTAACGTTGCAGTAGCAACTGAAATCGGTATTATCAGCATGCAAGAAATTTCTGTTTCTTCAGCTATTGCAAAAGCAGCAGAAGCTGAACTTAATAAAACATTTAGTAAAGACACAGAAGCTTTAGAAAAAGAAGCAAAAGCGCTTCAAGCTAAAATTGCTGAATTTCAAAAACAAGCACCAGCACTTTCAGAAAAAGCAAGAAATGACAAAGCTGCTGCTTTAGACAAAGAAGGCAGAAAATTTGAAGAAAAGCGTATCGCACTTTCACAAAAAATTGCGCCACGTCAACAAGAAATGCAAGCTGAAATGATTGAAATTATTCGTGAAGCTTCACAAATCTACGCAAGAGATAATAAATTAGACGCTATCATTGATGGCACAAATTCTGTTATCGTGACTGCTGGTTCAGCTGATATCACAAAAGGTATTATTGTTGAAATGGATAAAATTTGGGCTGCACGCGGTTCAAAATTCAAAAACTAAACTTCCAAAAGTTATGTTTTCCAAGCCTCCTTTTTGGGGGCTTTTTTTTGTCTATGGAATAAGCAAAGCTTGATTTTTGATTCTTTCTTATTGATTGCTATTTTGCACTATTATTGTTTTCAGTTAACATTTTTCTTTAGACAAAAAAAGGCTACTCTTACAAAAAGAGTAGCCTTTATTATTCTTATTTTGTGCTAACAGCCAAAATCTTTCTTA
>CAYJFE010000013.1:0-4970 GCA_964369165.1 uncultured Desulfovibrionaceae bacterium
AAAAAACATACATGACTTGAGTAAAAAAATTTCTTGACGATGAAAAAACTCAAATATTCGCTATTTCGCAAAGCCAACGGCGCGACGTTCGCGTATCACTGTAACACGTATCTGCCCTGGATAGGTGAGATTTTCCTCAATGCGCTGAGAAATATCTTTGCATAAAAGGAATGTTGAATCATCGTCAATTTCTTCTGAATTTACGATAACGCGCAACTCTCTACCTGCCTGAATAGCAAATGCTTTTGAAACACCTTCACAAGAAGTTGCAATGCCTTCAAGATCTTCCAATCTTTTCACATAGTTTTCTAAGAGTTCTTTACGAGCACCTGGGCGCGCGCCAGAGAGTGAATCAGCCGCTTGAACCAAGACTGCTAAAGCACTTTCAGGATGAACGTCTTCGTGGTGAGCTGCGATTGCGTGGATAATTTCTTTATTTTCGCCAAATTTCTTCGCTATATCAGCACCAATAGTTGCGTGTGAACCCTCAATTTCATGATCAACAGCCTTACCAATATCGTGCAAGAGGCCAGCTCTTTTCGCTTTTTTGATATTTAGCCCAAGCTCAGCGGCCATCATGCCACAAAGGGCGGACACTTCAAGTGAGTGCTGTAAAACATTTTGAGTGAAAGAAGTGCGGTATTTGAGTTGGCCTAAAAGACGAACAATTTCAGGGTGAATGCCGTGCACACCAGCATCAAAAGTGGCTTGCTCACCGGCTTCACGGATCTGCACTTCAAGCTCTTGCTCGCATTTTTCAACTATATCTTCAATGCGCGCAGGGTGAATTCTGCCGTCTTGAATAAGTCTTTCAAGCGCCATTTTAGCCACTTGCCTGCGAAGTGGTGAATAGGCTGAGAGGATAACAGTTTCTGGTGTGTCGTCGATGATAAGATCAACACCTGTAGCGGCTTCAATAGCACGAATATTTCTACCTTCACGGCCGATAATTCTGCCTTTCATGTCTTCACTTGGTAAAGACACAGCAGTCACGGTTTGTTCACCGATGTAATCGCCAGCATATCTTTGTATGGTAGAAGCTAAAATTTCTTTTGCTTTTCTGTCAGCAGTTTCGCGAGCTTCTGATTCGATATTTCTCATCATTTTTGCAGCTTCGTGCTTAGTTTTGTTTTCAATTTCATAGAATAATTGAACTTTTGCTTCCTCTTCAGTTAGTGAAGCAATTTCTTGTAAGCGTAAATGCTGTTCTTTAATTTTTTCGTCAATCAATTCATTTTGCTCTTCTAGATGACGCTCTAATTTAGCAAGTTCTTTTTCTGTTGAAATAATTTCAAGTTCACGCGAATTGACTTTGTCGATTTTTTCTTCAAGTTTTTCAGTCTGCACTTGAACGTGTTTTTCTTTTGATTTTATCTCTTTTTCACGTTCTTTGTTTTCAGCTTCAATCTCTTTTTTGAGATTATAAATTTCGTCCTGTCCTTGAATCAAAAGCTCTTTTTTTTGTGCTTGCGCTTCCTTTCTTGCTTCATTGATAATGCGGCTTGCAAGGTCGTTTGCTGACCCTATTTGCCTTGCTGTGTAATAGCGATTGAAGAAAAATCCAAACACTACACCTGCTAAGACACCCACAGCTATCAATAATGATAGTGTAAATAAACCCATAGTTACTCCTCTATATATAAACCCCAAAGGGCAAGTAGGAAGCCAAGCAAATCTTGTGCGATTTAAAAAAATTGGCTTCCAGTTAGACAATGCCAATGGAAGCCAATACTCTATAGACTATGTAATTCCCGAAATGCCGTTACTGTGGCATGTCAAAGACCTAGTATCTAGGTCGGGCACCTTCGCCTTGCTTTAGGCTCATTAGATAAAAACGAGCTCACCACGCGGTCTTCGAGCACCCTAATGTTATGCTTGTGAGGTCGACACACAACCAACAGCTCACGCACATTTCAGGATATTTTATTATTACATCAAAGCCTAACAAAATGCAAGTTTAGTTGATAAGAAAATAGTTTTATTATAAAAGGTTAAAATCATATATCTCAAGTCAATCTACCGAATTCATTTCTATTTGTTTTCTTCCAAAGATGAATCTACCATTTGCAAAATTCTTTCTAAGCGAGTTTGCAAGGCTTCTTCTTCAAAGTCCTTCTTTTCAGAAACTTTTGACATTTTATCGTGCTCATCTTGTAATTGCAACAAGTCGTCAGCAATTCCAATTGCAAGAATAGCTAAAAGCCTATCCCTGCCTATTTGGCTTCCGTGGGAACGAAGACTGTCATAACTTTTTTGAACAAGCTCTATTGCCTTTCTTACTCTTTTTTCATCGGCATCTGAATTGAATGTCAAATCCAAGCTACACGCGACTACATTATAAGTGTGCATAATCACCTGCAAACAAGGCTAAAGCCTTATTTATAAAGTTAATTCTTCTTGTACCATACGAAGAAGTTTTTCAATGCGTGCATTTGCCTCATTTTTCACTTCTTGTTCATTTTGTAAAAGAGCTTCAAGATTGTAGTTTTGCTCTATGAGTGACTGCGAATCGCTAAGTTCTTTTTTCAAAGAAGCATTTTCTTCACGCAATCTTTTTAATTCATTTGTTAAAGCAAGAATACTTTCTTCAAGTTTAATCATCATTTCCATAAGCTTTATCCTATAATATATTTTATTTTAAATCAAGCTCTAATATAATGAGCAAAAAAAATACTGTCTTTTTTCTTTAAGATAATACTACTTTTTTATCTAAAAAATTGCAAGTATTTTTCTAGACTTTTTAAATTTTATTACCTGCATAAATTAAATTTAACAAGCCGAATTTAATGCTTTACAGTAGAGAAGAAAGAAGCTATAGTTCCAAATCCATCAGTAATTTTTAAGGAGACTTTTTATGTCACAGAAAAAACAAGAAAGACAAAAAGAATTAGCACGTAGACGTAAACGCCGTCAAGAGCGTTTGAAAGAACGTGTTCGTGAAGCAAAAGCAGCGAAAAAATAGTGTTTTTTAATGTTTGTTAGTATTTTGTTGGCGGCAGCTTTGTCGCCTCATGATACTGGCAAAACTACAAAGAGCTCGCCTTTGTTTAAAGTTGTAAAAATGTAGCCATACAAAAGCACTTTTTTTGAGTGCGGCAAAGTGGCTTTTCTGCGTTTAATTTCTACCATTAAAATACAATGCCCATTTACGAATACCATTGCAAAAATTGCAACAAAAATTTTGAAGAGTGGCTGAAAGTCAGCGAAGCAGAGAAAGATCAAATCTGCCCAGAGTGCGGAAAACTTGCTTCACGCTTTCTTTCCCAAACCTCCTTTGTATTAAAAGGCGAAGGTTGGTATGTTACTGAATACGGCAAAAACTCTGCCTCTTCCTCTCCAACAAAAAACACCCAAAGCAATGAAACTGCGAAAGCTGCGGACACAAAGAAAAGCTCTGAAAACTCTTCTGCAGGCTCGGCTTCTGCTCATGACTCGAACAATGCAAGTGCAAACTCGAGTAATACTGCTTCATCTGAAACAGTAAGCAAAAAAGAAAGCAATACAAAGAAGGCAGAAGCTCCTGCAAGTTCTAAAGCTTCCTCTGCAAGTGCCACTGCTTAGAAATTTATTAATTTTATAAAAAAGAGTATAATTATGATAGATCGTTATTCAAGACCTGAAATGACAGCCCTTTGGACAGTTGAAAACCGCTACAATGCATGGCTTGAAGTAGAGCTCGCTGTTTGTGAAGCATGGTTTGACCATGGGCAAATCGATGCCGAAAGTATGCAAATCATTCGTGATAAAGCCGCTTTTGATGTTGATAGAATTGATGAAATAGAAAAAACCACACGCCATGACGTTATTGCTTTTTTGACTTCAATTGAAGAAAAAGTGGGCCCTGCTTCTCGCTTTATTCACCTTGGTTGCACTTCTTCAGATATTGTCGACACAGCAAATGCAATTTTATTAAAGCGCGCAGGCGAGAGACTGCTTGACGATTACGACCTTATTTTGCAGTCATTAAAAGATTTATCACTCAAACATCAAGGCCAGCTTTGCATAGGCAGAACGCATGGTATTCATGCCGAACCAACATCTTTTGCTTTAAAAATTGCTGGTTTTTACGCAGAATTTAAAAGAGATAGAGCACGTTTTGTTGAAGCATTAGACGGCATTGCAACAGGCAAACTTTCTGGCGCAGTCGGCACTTATTCGCTTTTAGCGCCAAGCGTTGAAGAAAATGCTTTGAAAAGACTTGGACTCAAAGTAGATGACATCTCCACTCAAGTTATTCAACGTGACAGATACGCACACTATTTCACAGCTTTAGCGATTACAGCAGGCACAATCGAAAGACTATGCGTTGAATTGCGCCACTTACAAAGAACAGAAGTAAGAGAAGTAGAAGAAGGATTTTCAAAAGGGCAAAAAGGCTCATCAGCCATGCCGCATAAGAAAAACCCTATTTCAGCTGAAAATATGACAGGTCTTTCTCGCCTTATCCGCACAAATGCTCTTGCCGCTCTTGAAAATCAAGCCCTTTGGCACGAAAGAGATATTTCACACTCTAGTGTTGAGCGTGTGATTATGCCTGACACAACTATCTTGATGGATTATGTTCTTCATAGACTATCCAACTTAATCAACAACTTAAGAGTTCTTCCTGAAAACATGGATAGAAACTTGAAAGCTTCCTTTGGTCTCTTCTTCTCACAACGTATTCTTACAGCTCTTATCGATTCAGGAATGCCACGTCAAGAAGCCTATGTGACTGTGCAAAAATGCGCTATGCACTCATGGGAAACTGGTTCTTACTTCCCTGATGTTATAAGAGCAGACGAAAATATTGCCTCAAAAGTAAGCAAAGAATTCCTAGATGCTGCTTTTGATGCAAAAGCATACTTGAAGGAAGAAAAAACTATACTCGATAGAGTTTTTTCATAAAGCAAAACTTTAGCGAGCGAAGCAATTTTCACATAAATTGCAAGCGAGGATTTTGCGTAGAGCAAAGCGAAACCAAAATCTTT
>CAYJFE010000013.1:5070-14866 GCA_964369165.1 uncultured Desulfovibrionaceae bacterium
TCACATAAATTGCAAGCGAGGATTTTGCGTAGAGCAAAGCGAAACCAAAATCTTTCTGATCAGGTCGCAAAAGCATACTTGAAGGAAGAAAAAACTATACTCGATAGAGTTTTTTCATAAAGCAAAACTTTAGCGAGCGAAGCAATTTTCACATAAATTGCAAGCGAGGATTTTGCGTAGAGCAAAGCGAAACCAAAATCTTTACAAATTATGAAGAAAAAACTATACTCGATAGAGTTTTTGCATAATTTAATATAATATTTACTTTATTTATAAGGAACATAGTATGACAAATCCATTACTTAGTATTGCAAATGATACACAAGCTCTCAAAATTGAATTAGCAAAACTACTTGTAGAAAAATCTTATAAAGAAGGCGATTTCACACTCGCTTCTGGAAAAAAAAGTTCTTATTATTTTGATGGAAGACAAACAGCTTTAAACCCTAAAGGTGCTTGGCTTATCGGCAACCTTTTTAATCACTTACTTGCTGACATCGAAGATTTACACGCTGTAGGCGGTATGACTTTAGGCGCGGATCCTCTTGTGACAGCTACTTCGCTTATTTCTTTTGAAAATGGCGGAAATGTTGCTGCTTTTATTGTAAGAAAAGAAGCAAAAGGTCATGGAACTGGTAACTATATCGAAGGCTTAGGTAATATTCCAAAAGGCTCACGCGTGGCTATGCTCGAAGACGTTGTAACAACTGGCGGTTCTTTGCTAAAAGCTTGCGAAAGAGTGGAAGCTGCTGGCCTTGAAATCGTTGCTGTTGCGACTATTCTTGACAGAAACGAAGGTGGCAGAGAAGCCATTGAACAAGCTGGCTACAGTTTGCGTGCACTTTTCACTCGTGAAGAATTGGTTGCTTTATCTAAATAATGCCTTCTAGTGTGATTTCTTTTGAGGATACCTATGTTGAAGTTTAAATCATTGTCTTTCTTAACAAAAAGCAAGCTATTTTGTGCAGCTTTCCTGTTTGCAAATTCTTTGTATTTCCAACCTATTGCTTTTGCTTGGGAAGTGGAGTTGCATAATAATCCTTATTTACCTGACAATGTTATAGCCGTTTCAAAAGACGATCAAAACCTGATTATTATTGACAATAAAGACAAGTTTGATATCACCAATGCTTTTCCAAGCATTCATGGCGAAATTGAGGGTGATAAATACGTCGAGGGTGATTTAAAAACTCCTGAAGGCGTGTATTTTGTCACAACCAAGATAAAAAGCACTTTAGATTTTGAGAAATACGGCTCTGGTGCCTATGTACTCAATTACCCAAATCCAATTGATATTATTCGCAAAAAAACGGGACACGGCATTTGGATTCACTCAAAAGGCAATCCTATATTGGGTCAAGTCACACAAGGTTGTGTTGCGGTTGACTTAGACGATTTTTCCTTTCTTGGCGACTATCTTCCGCGCGGTACAGCCGTTGTTATGGCAAGGCAAATCAAAAGACCTGCTGAATGGGAAAGTGCCTTTTTAGATGTGCCAAAGCAATACAATGCGCAAAAGCAGATATTAGCCCAAAAAGCACAAGAAAAGGAAGAACTTCAAGCACAAGAAAATACTGAATCTTTAGCCGCAGAACTTCAAGCAAATACAGAAGAATTTATAGCATTGCGTCCAAAAGCACGCACGCTTTCTTATTTCACAATTCAAACTGCAAAAGCTATTGCAGGAACTCTACCACCTGAATTAAAAGAAGAAGCTAATAATGCGCAGGAAATGCTCGTCGCATATAATACGCATTCAAATAATTCTAACACTATACTTTCAGATGCGGCTTTAGCGCAAAGCACAAAAGATATTGAGAAGCAAAGCGAGCACGAAAACGCATTATACCAAGACGCTGATTTTCAAGAACGCACACATAGGTACGAAGAGCCTGAAAATCCTCACACAAGACCAAGTGAAGAAGTTGTAGAAATTGAAATAGTTCAAGACGATAGTATTGAAGCTTCTTGGTTTGTTGAACAAACAAAAGAATGGAATAAAGCTTGGGAAAGCCGCTCTGATTCTTTCTTTGATTTTTATGACCCAACTAAATATGGCCTTGCACAAAGTCAAAGCTATCAAGAATTTAAAAAGCAAAAGCAAAATCTTTTTTCTTGGCTTCCTTGGATTCAAATTATACACGGTGAAATCTTTGCTGCCGAAGGTAATGGCTATTGGGTTACATGGTTTGATCAGCTTTACCGCGCGCCAAACACACTTGCAGAAGGCACAAGAAGACTTTATTGGCAACAAGATTTAGAAGGCAATTATAAAATTGTCGCTATGGAATGGATTCCAGCAAAAGTCAACTTAGAAGACAATTATCTTGAAGAAATAAAGCCAATAATAACAGCTCTTATTGAAGATTGGCGCATGGCTTGGCTCAATGCTGATATAGAAAAATACCGTACTTTCTATCTTGATAATGCGGTGCAAGATCATCGTAAGGGTGAAGAAATTTTTGCACAAAAAAGTGAAATTTGGCAAATCAAAAAACCACAAACAATTGACTTTAGCAATACGGAAATTATTTCAGAAGGCAATAAAATACGAATTATAATGAATCAAAAATATGCCGATTCTACTGGCTATAGCGACTTTGGCGTTAAAGAACTTTATTTTACTTTAGAAAATGACGTTTGGAAAATTTCACTTGAAACTTGGAAAAGAAAAAGATAGACTCACTTTCACGTACACTATCATCTTAAAGAAAACTTTACTAAGGCAAAAAATATAATGAGTAAGATAACATTTTTACGAGTTCATGAAAACGGTAAAACCACAAGCTATACTTTCAGCAAAAAAGTTCTCCTGCTTTTTTGCCTCTATAATATACTTTTGCCCATACTTTGCGTTTTTATGCTTTTCCAATATTTTTCAAAATCTTCTGAGCACTACGCTCTACAAGAAGAGTATGCTAAACAATCGCATAGCCTTGCCATTATGCGCTCAGATTTACAAAAAATCAGCAATTATATTGCATACCTAGAAGAATCTGGCAATGAAAACTTAGCCGACACTTTAAGAAAAAATGCTCCACCAAGCATACTTGAAGCTGGCACAAGCACATTTGCAAATGTAGAAGAAAGTGCAGAAAGCTCTCTTCAAGAAGAATCGCCTTTTGACGATAGTGAAGAAGAAGCCCCCCTTCAAAGCACAAGCGAGAATGAACAAGTTCTCGCCAATACTGAGGAAGCAATTGAAAGTCAAGAAGTTGAAGATGAACAGACAAATTCAGCACTTGAAGAAGAAAATGCTCAAACAACTGAAGTGCCCACAAGTGCAAATAATGCAAAGCTAGAGCAAGAACTCGCCGAGAATTCTAATTCTCACGACAGTTCGCTTGATTTAGATGCTTTCAATGCGGCTGAAGAAGCTTTGCCTATAACAGAAGAAGAAGTGGAAAAAGAAGAAGTTATTTTTGAGCCTATCAATAAAAATATTGTTGAACCACGTTCAATAAACGCATCTATTGCTTCTAATGGCGAAGCTGTTGATGTTCAATTTGCTATCTACAATATTTCAGGCAAAGCGGTTGCAGGCGATTGTACATTCACACTTTTTAAAAATGGCAAGCCAGGTGATACAAGGCAACTTATCAAAGAAGCTGATAAAGATACAGCCTTTAGCATTAAAAATATGAAAAATATCAAAACAACTCTTAAGCCACACCGTGATCTAATAAGCGAATCTGACAGTATTAAATTAGATATTTATGTGGGTGAAGAGCTTGTCTACTCTCAAATAATCCCATTAGCGTAGTATTTATGTCCTTTACAAAAGAAGAAATCCAAGAATTACCTTTATTTATATATTCAGGCCCTATAGAAATTATTTCTAATAAAGAAGAATGGGCTAGAGCCTATAATGAAATTAAAGAAGAAAAAATACTCGGTTTTGACACTGAAACCAAGCCAAATTTTACAAAAGGTCAAAACCATCTGCCCGCTCTCTTGCAATTAGCAACAGCAAATAAAGTATTTATTATTCAATTTTTTAGAATGCGCCTTCCTAAAGAAATGCTTGAAATCCTCGCAGACGAATCCTACGTAAAAGCAGGCCTTGCCATTAGAGATGATATGCTAGCTTTGCAAAGACGCGGAAAATTTAAAGCAGCTGGCCATATTGATTTAGCCCATCTTGCCCATCAAAGAGGTTATAAGGAAGGCGGCTTACGCACTCTTTGCGCAGCACTTCTAGGCGCGCGCCTTTCAAAGAATATGCGCTGTAGTAATTGGGAAAATGTGCACCTTAGCCGAGCACAAGTGCAATATGCCGCGACAGATGCATGGGTGAGCCGCGAAATTTATCTCAAGCTTATACAGCAAGCAATATAAAAGATAGCAAAATCCCTATCGTATAGCCTATAGCTATTGCGCCTATCACATCGCTTGGATAATGCTCGCCTAAATAAAGGCGCGAAAAAGCAATAAGAATTGTAAACAAAAGCGCTGGATAGAAGAAAATCGAGTCAAAAGTCCAAAGAAGTGTGAGGCTTATAACTGAAGATGTCACATGGCCAGAAGGAAAAGAATAATCTTTGAGCTTTCGAACCTGAGCTTTCTTTAAATCCCTATACTCTAGCCTTTCTATATTTTCTTTATTTTCCTTATTTTCTTTTGACATTTCTTCAGTAGAAGAAAAACACTCCACTCTTGAAAAATTTGGGCGTGGTCTTTTTATAATATTTTTCAACAAGATATGGCAAAAAGATATATGCATAAATAGACCAAGAATGAGGCCTAGACCAAGGAGTCTTGTACTTGAAGATAAGAGCATTCCAAATGCTAAAACAAACCAAATCATGCCCTTATCACTTAAACGAGTAATTCGCTGCATGATGAAATCAAGTTTTGCATTTCTTCTTTTTTGAAGAAAAAGTAAAAGAGTATATTCTTTTTTTTCAATTATTTCTAAAATTTTCATTCTCTGACTGCTTCATCTTATTATCAACTTTTTCTTTTCTAGAGCCATATATTTGCAATAATTGCGAGGATAGTCAACAAAAATTTTTTTCTTGACAAAGAATCACTTTAGTTTTATATGTTATCAAATGCGAAAATATAAAACTATTTTTGTGAGAGGAATATATGAAGCATACTTTTGAAATATCCTTAGAAGAATTTGAAAAACTTTCTGAAATATACAAACTTTTTGCCTGTGTCACGCGGTTAAAAATCCTCACACATTTAGCAAATTTTGGTGAATCAAGTGCCTCTAGTTTAGCCGAGGCAGCTTCACTCAGCAATTCTGCAGCCAGCCATCAATTAAAAGACTTAAGAGCGGCCCGCATAATTAAATCTCGTAAGGAAGGCAAAAGTGTTTTTTATACACTTGACGACCATCACATTCTTCATCTTCTCAAAACAGGCATAGAACACATACAAGGAGAGCATTGCCATGTCTAATCAAATTCAATCACCAACTGAACTAAAACCATTAAATAATAATGAACTCTTCCAAATGCCTGCTTGCGCCTGCGGTTCGTGCAATACCAAGGAAACTCCAAGTCATGAGCATGAACATGAACACGATCACAGCCATTCGCATGAACACGGCAATCTTAAAGTCTTTCTCTTACGCCTTCTTACTTCATTTATTTTATTAATTCTCTTAGAATTTACAACTTTCTTTGATTCATTTTCATTTCCTGTTTATCTTTTTGCTTATTTTTTAGCTGGTTATGAAGTTTTATTTTCAGCAGCAAAAAATATTCTAAAGGGACAAATTTTTGATGAAAACTTTTTAATGGCTCTTGCCTCGATTGGCGCGCTTCTTATTGGCGTGTACAGTGAAGCCGTTGCCGTGCTTATTTTCTATGGTTTAGGTGAGCTTATGCAAGAAGCGGCAGTAGCTAAATCAAAGAAGAATATCGAAGATCTTATGGATATTCGCCCCGACATTGCACATATCAAAACAGTAGACGGCATAAAATCCGTAGCTCCAGAAGAAGTAGAGATTAATGCAATTCTTATTGTTCGCCCAGGTGAAAAAATTCCTCTTGATGGCAAAGTTCTCAAAGGCTCGTCCTATCTTGACACAAGAGCACTTACAGGCGAATCAGTACCTAGAAAAGTGAGTGAGAATGACGAGGTTCTCTCTGGTTCAATCAACACTGAGGGCCTGCTTGAAATTGTGGTGACAAAGACTTTTGGCGAATCAACAGTTTCAAAAATATTAAAACTTGTGCAATATGCTGGCGCAAAGAAAGCGAAGAGTGAAAAATTTATTACAAAATTTGCTCGTTATTACACGCCTTTTGTTGTTGTTCTTGCTCTTTGCATAGCTTTTATTCCCCCACTTTTAGGCTTTGGCAATTTTGATGAATGGGTATATAAAGCTTTGTCATTTCTTATTATTTCTTGCCCTTGCGCTCTTGTGCTTTCTATTCCTATTTCCTTTTTTGGCGGCATTGGTGGTGCGGCGAAAAATGGTATTTTAATCAAAGGTGGCAACTATTTAGAAAGTCTTTACCATGTAGACACCTTAGTCTTTGACAAAACAGGAACGCTCACAAAAGGTTCTTTTAAGGTGAGTGAAATCTTGCCTGAAGATTCCATTTCAAGCGATGAACTTCTCGCTCTTGCAGCCGAATGTGAAGCTCATTCAAGCCACCCTATAGCTCTTGCTATTGTTGAAAAACATAATTCTTCTCAAGTCGATACTATTAAATCCAAAGAAGATATTTCAATTAAAGAAGTGGCTGGCAAAGGCATTATTGCAAAAATAAATTCAGATGAAATCAGAGTTGGCAATCTCAGCTTGCTTCAAGAAATTGGCATAGAGAATTTGAAGCAATTTGCGCAAACTGCGGTTTATCTAGCGAAAAACAATACATATTTAGGTGCTATCCTTATCGAAGATGAAATCAAAGAGGACGCAAAACAAGCCATAAGTGCCCTTAAAAATGAGGGAGTAAAGTCTATTGTTATGCTCACAGGCGACACGGATAAAATCGCGCAATACGTTGCTGCTCAGATTGGCATTGATGAAGTAAAATCTTCCCTTCTTCCGCACGAAAAAGTGAACGAACTTGAAGCTATTATGACTGCAAAGCAAAGCGGTAAAACTGCATTTGTAGGCGATGGCATTAACGATGCCCCTGTTTTAACAAGAGCTGATATTGGTTTTGCTATGGGCGGACTTGGCTCTGATGCAGCAATTGAAGCCGCAGACATTGTGATTATGAATGACGATATCCAAAAAATCGCCACTTCATTAAAAATTGCAAAGAAAACCAGACAAATAGTTATTCAAAATATAGTTTTTTGCCTAGGCGTGAAAGCGGCTATTATGCTTCTTGCCCTTTTTGGCATCACCTCAATTTGGTTTGCCGTCTTTGCTGATGTGGGTGTTGCAATTATCGCTATTATGAATGCAATGCGAGCTATGCTTGTAAAATAAAGGAATTTCAAGCTATTATCTAGAAGGGAAGGAGCATTTTTTGTATTGCTGAGGAAATAAATTCTTCTATAGATCCAGAATTTTCAAGGCGAATACATGGATAATCGATGCAAAGATTTGCACTTTTCAATCTATTTTCCAAATCTTTGCCTTCTTCCCTTCCTCTCTTGTGTAGTCTTTGCCTGAGAATTTCAGCACTGGCCTCCACTAGAACAATTTGCATTTCAGGGTAAATTTCTTTAGCTTTTGGTAAATAATCTCTTGAACCATTGATAAAAAGTCTTTTTCCTTGCGCTAAGTCATTGTTGATGCTTTTAGAAATGCCATAATAAGTATTGTATCTATTCCAAGAAAGTGCAAAAAATCCTTCTTCACTTTTTTTAGCAAATTCAGCGTGAGAAATTGATATGTCATTGCTTTTTGCACAAAATTGTTCTTGATTTCTTGTGATATAGCGACGTACAAAGAAGTAAGAGTCTAAAAGATGCGCAGGCACTCTTTGCGCTAAAGCATGAAGCAAGGTATCTTTTCCTGCTCCAGATGCGCCTATGACATAGTATAAATTTTTACTCATTTTTTTCTCTCTAGCTTATGCCTTTCTATTTGAAAAAGCCTATAAAAAAATGCAATGATTGTCAAAAAATATCTATTGAATAATAATGCTTTTTTTGCTAGTATTAATATATATACCTGTCTATTCTACGACAGCCTGCCTTTATGCCTTTCATAAGCCTTAGATTTGGATTATTTAATTTCTACCCCTTTTTTAAACAAAGTGAGAAATTCTATGTCTTTAGCAACAGCTTTGCAACTTCTTGGCGGTGTTGGTATCTTTCTTTTTGCGATTAAGCTTTTAAGTGACTCTCTGCAAGCTTTGGCAGATAATAAATTGCGTTCAATCATTGCAAGTCTCACACGCACTCCCCTTCTTGGTGTACTGGTTGGCACAGGGGCAACTATGCTTTTGCAGTCAAGCTCCGCAACAACGGTCATGACTATTTCCTTTGTCGACGCTGGTCTTATGACGCTTAAGCAAGCAGTGGGCATTATAATGGGCGCAAATATAGGCACAACTGTGACAGGCCAAATTGTTGCCTTCGATGTTAAAGATTTTGCTTATGCTTTTGTTATTGTTGGTGTTTTACTCAACCTATTGTCAAAAACTGAAACTCTAAAACATCTAGGGATAGGCATTTTAGCCTTTGGGCTTTTGTTTATTGGCATGCACACTATGGAAGATGCCATGTATTTTCTGCGTGAAAGAAAGGATATCTTTCTTACTTTTGCAAAAATTCCTCTTCTAGGTCTTTTGGCAGGCGCATTTCTTACTTTATTAGTGCAATCAAGTTCTGCTACAATGGGCATAGTTATTGCTCTTTCCATTCAAGGTCTTATGCCTTTAACGGCTGCCATGCCTATTATTTTAGGCGTTAATGTTGGCACAACCATTACGGCTATGCTTGCCGCTATTGGCACTTCACGCGCAGCAAAGCAGACAAGTATGGCTCATATATTTTTTAATCTTTTGGCTGTAGTAATATTTTATCCGCTTATGCCTCTATATATACCCTTTATTGAAGCAACTGCCACATCTTTGCCACACCAAATTGCTAATGCGCACACATTTTTGAATGTCATCAATACTCTTATTTTCCTTCCTTTTGTCAGTCCTTTCACGCGCCTTATCAAATTTATATTGCCCGATGAAAAAGAAGTGGAAAAAATGCCTGTGAGCAATTTAGATAATACACTTGTGCAAACTTCTCCTCTTGATGCTATCGAAGCTTTAAGTGAAGAATGTAACCACATGGCAAAAATCACACTCAAACAATTGAATGCACTTGAAGATATTTTATTTAGTGAAAACAATCAAAATATCGCCTATATACGTTCGAGCGAACGTGAGCTCAATAGTCTTTATGCGGCGATTAATGATTATGCCTCACTTTTAAGCACACAATCTAACTTGCCTGAAGAGCTTATGGATAATATTTACGCACTGATATCTTATGCCAGTGATTTAGAGCGTATAGGCGACAAAATAAGCCAACTCATTATTTTTTATAGCGAACGAGCAAATTGTGCGCAAAAGCCTTCAGCAGAACTTATGAAAGTTTTGCACGATATGTATATAGATGCGCGTGAAACTTATAAATTGAGTTATTATATTTTGACAAATACTTATGACGATGAAGAAAGTGCCGAAAAAACGAGTGCTAGTCTAAAGAAACAAGTGGAAGCTCTCACTAAAAACTTAAAGACAAAAAGCTATAAAGCTCTTCTTCTTCCAGAACTTCGCGATAAAAAGCAAGACAAAGCCATCGAACATTCCTTTGTCGAATCAGTCCGCATTATGGAAAGAATTGCAAACCGCGCTAACGGCTGGGTGAA
>CAYJFE010000013.1:14966-39788 GCA_964369165.1 uncultured Desulfovibrionaceae bacterium
GCATAGAAATCTATATAATTAAATGGTATACGGCATAATCTGCGCATGCAAAAGCGCTTCAAGCACACTGCCGCCAAGGGCTCTGCCTTTATAAGATGGAGAAAAACATTGCTCCAAGGTGCAATAAGGATCAATATCGCCGATTTTTCTTCCTTCAATAACCTGAAGTCCGTTTCGCAAAACACCACGTATTGTGCCAGTCAAGGTAGCTTTTATAACAACAAGCTCTACATTGTCTGTCATAAAGCCAATTTCATCACCCTCTTCCACATGATCGCCCACACGCACTCTAAAAACAATCGTGCCTGTAATTGGTGCACGCAAAATTCTTCTAGGCGCATGCTCGCCAAGTTCTTTTGGCTCTCCAGTATTTGGCGCTGCTATTCCATCATAAATGCACACACCAAGATCATGTCCATCGAGGGTTTCTATGACTACGTCAACATCTTTTGGCGCTTCAAATCCAGGCCCAAGGCCAATGGCATAAAAATATTCGTGCTTATATGTGCCAAGATTTCTTTTAGCCATAATAGCATCAACAACAGCGCGTGGCTCAAAATCATTAATCTTTTCGTGCGCAACATTGACGATAACTGGAATTATCCCAGCTTTCATAAATTCTTTGTAATTACTTTTATCCGCTTTTACAGCTTTAATACCATCAACCACACAAACATTGTCGTATACGGCTTGAGCAAAGGATACTTTAGAACGTATAACCGTGGGGTTTTCAATTTCTGTCATAATAACATTGTAGCCCGATTTCAATAGTCTAATAGCTATGCCGCTGGCTACGTCTCCGGCACCTTTGATAAGAATAGGCATAAGTCCCCACTTATTAAAGCGTGTTGGCACGAATGTGTGCAGTAAAACAGGTGAATCGAATAATTTATTACAATATACAACAAAAACAAAAGAAAGGCAAGTTTTCATAAAAAAAATCAATCAGCCAAGAATCTAAGCTTATCTATTCAAAATATTTGATAAATGAACAAAAAAAATGCCGCAATCCTTATAAAAGAATTACGGCATTTATTATCTGAGTTCTAAGCTCTTTGTTTTCTTAATCTTGATTTGCCTGCAATGCTTGCAAGCAGATTACGCCTATTCATTGGCTCAACACTTGCAATTGCTTTTTCATACACTTCAAGCGCAGGATAAGGGAAGAGATAGATAACACGCACGGAATCAGGGTCAGCAAGTTCTGCTTTTGGATATTTAGGCAAAACTTCTGCTAATCTTTTTTGTGCATAGTCATATATTTCTTTTTCATCGCCAAACTTCATTGCGCCAGTAGGGCAAGTTTGCACACAAGCTGGAAGCTTATTATCACGCACCCTGTCAATACACATATCGCATTTGGTGATGACACCGTCTTCACGCTGACGCGGAATATCGTAAGGGCAATAGGAGCGCGCGCTTTCATAGTCTTCAAGCTTTGTGATATCCGTGAAAAGAACTGCGCCGGTTTCTTCGTCATGAATGGCCGAACCCTCTTCAAAGAAAGCATAGATACAAGGCGGATCATAGCAATGACGGCATTGTTCAGGGAAGAAAACCCAATCCACTCTATTTGTTGCGCCCTCAACAGGGATTTCTTTAAAGTGAACAAGTTTATAGGTATTGCCAGTCAATTCTTTAGGATTTTGGTGTGAGCCCCAGTTGTGAGTTTCTTCAGCAGGAAGATTTTTCCATTGCTTACAAGCCACTTGGCAACCACGGCAAGCCGTACATAATGTCATATCAACAAAAAAAGCTTTCATATTATACGGCCTCCTTCACTTTTTCAATATTCACAAGGAATGCTTTACTTTCTGGAATACCCACGTTCGGATCGCCCACAGGAGGCGTAAGAAGGTTAGCTGAATCACCACCATCTTTAGGGTTTAGCCAGCCAAAATGCCAAGGGAAGCCCACCATGTGAACTTCTTTTCCATCAATCATGAAAGGTTTAATTCTTTCAGTCACAATAGCAACAGCAATTAATTCGCCACGAATGGACGAAATTTTCACTGTATCGCCATTTTCAATACCACGCTCATAGGCAAGCTCAGGGCTGATTTCAGCAAAAACTTGCGGTTCACATTCTACAAGCCAAGGCATACGGCGAGTCATAAGACCTGTTTGCCAATGCTCTGTCACACGATAAGTTGTGCCCACAAATGGGAAGGCCTTATGGTCAGAAGTGAGCTTTGCGCCTTGGCTTACATAAGCAACAGGGCTATTGAATTGACTTGAGAATAGATGCGATTTTACTGGGCTTTCGTATGGCTCATAATATTCAGGCAATGGGCCATCAGCAAGGCCCGGGCCAAAGATTTGGCCATAACCATTTGTTGTCATAATAAATGGATGCCTTGTGCCAGGGTTTCCGCCACCGTCAATAACGTCGCCTACCCATTTATTATCCTGCCAAGCAACAACTGCTTTTTCAGGATTATATGGTTGACCCTCAGCATTCACAGAAGCTCTGTTGTAAACAATACGTCTATTCACAGGCCAAGCAAATGACCAATTTGGATAGAGATTAATCTTTGCTTGCATTTCTGTTTGAGAAGCGTCACGGCGCGCCATCATATTGCCAGCTTCTGTCCATGAACCAGCGTGAAGCCAGTTGCCAGAAGCGGTTGAGCCATCGGCTTGAAGCACCAAGAAGTTTGGCACTTGCTCGCCTTTTTTATAGGTTTTATCACCTATTTTTACATCTTTGAGGAAGTAACCATTCATAAGTTTTGCAACTTTAGTAGGTGAGAATAAATGCCCATCAGCCCAAGCATGAGTATCAAGGTTGATGATTGGCTCAGGATAAGCGCCGCCCTCTTCTTTGTAGAGCTTTTGCAATTCCTCAGCTATCCAATAGATCATTTCACCATCAGGTTGCGTGCCTTCCATTGGTTTTGGGCCAGCATAACGCCATTGCATCCAGCGGCCAGAGTTTGCGATAGAACCTTCTTTTTCATTGAAAGCAGCACAAGGAAGGAAGAATACTTCTGTGCCAATTTCTTCAGGCTTCATATTTGGGCCTTTCCAGAAAGAAGAAGTTTCGTTTTCATAGAGGTTTACGTTCACAAGCCAATCAAGTTTTGCCATATTATTACGGCTTGAATTTGAATCAGGGCCACCACAAGCAGGGTTCATACCCCAAGCAAAAAGACCTTTCACATTGCCTTTTGACATTTCATCAAAAATGCTCATCCAGAAATAATCTGTGCCTTTTTTACCAGCGTCTGATTTTGGAAGATAGTTGAAGGCTGTGTCAATATCTTGCTTTGGATACAAGCTTTTAAGGAAACTTGCCACATATTTAGGGCGATTTCCCCACCAGTTTGTGCTCATTTTATCGTGTGAAACAGGTGTTGTAGCCTTTGTGTAGGCAGCCAAATCAACATGAGCAGAATTTGGCACAGGCAAATAACCAGGATAGATGTGCGACAATAGACCTTGGTCAGTTGAGCCTTGCACATTTGATTCGCCACGAAGCGCGTTCACGCCGCCGCCAGCTATACCTATATTACCAAGTAATAATTGGATAATAGCCATGGTGCGTATATTTTGCACGCCATAAGTATGCTGAGTCCAGCCCATTGCATACATGATTGTGCCCGCTTTTGTAGCCGTGCCTGTTGCTGAATAAAGTTTATATACTTCCTCTAAGTCTTTCACAGGTGTGCCAGTCATTTTACAAACAGTATCAAGATCATAGCGTTTATAATGCTCTTTCATAAGACTTAAAACGCAATTTTTATCTTTCATTGTTTCGTCACGCATGGGCACTTTATTTTCATCAAGCTGGAAAGCCCATTTTGATTTATCATAAGAACGAGTTTCTTCGTTTAATCCAGCAAAAACACCGTCTTCAAAGCCATATTCTTCAGTCACTAAGAAAGCGGCATTGGTGTAATTTTTAACATATTCTTCAAAATAAAGATTATTATCAAGAATATATTTAATCATACCGCCTAAAAAGGCAATGTCTGATCCTGAGCGGATTGGAGCATATTTGTCAGCCTTTGAAGAAGTACGAGTGAAGCGAGGGTCAACGTGAATAACTTTTGAGCCTTTTTGCTGTGCTTTCACTACCCATTTAAAGGAAATTGGGTGGTTTTCAGCAGCATTTGAGCCCATAATAAGAATGCGATCAGCATTTTCTAAATCTGCCCAGTGGTTTGTCATGCAACCACGTCCGAACGACTCTGCCAGAGCCGATACAGTGGAGCTATGTCAGAGACGGGCTTGGTGCTCGATATATACAAGCCCAAGAGAGCGCATAAGCGCCTGTAATGCCCAACATTCTTCATTATCTAAAGCTGCAGAACCAAAAGAGGCAATGCCCAAGGTGCGGTTCACAACTTCATTTTTATCATTTTTTAGTGTGAAGGTTTCGTCACGAGTTTTCTTCACTTTTTTTGCAATTTCTTTTACTGTCCATTCCCATGTCACTTCCTTCCATTCAGTGGAATTTGGCGCACGATAGAGCGGAGATTTTGGGCGAGCATCGTTTTCAGATACTTGAATTGAGGCCGCACCTTTAGCGCAAAGTGAGCCCTGGTTGATAGGATGATCTGGATCACCTTCAATGTTAATTGCCCTGTCTGTTTTGTTACCGGCTTTTTTATCGCCAGTATGAACCAACAAACCACAACCCACAGCGCAGAAACAGCAAACAGAAGTAGTCAACTTCGTAAACTGAAGTTTCGCTTCTTCAGCGCGTGCTTGAAGTGGCTTTAAGCTAAAACCTAGTCCAGCAACGGCTGCAGCAGCCACTGTAGAACTAGCTTTCAAAAAGCTACGTCTAGTAATACTCATAAGCTTTCCTTATATATAAAATTATGCCCCCTTATAAAAAGAGCACACATTCTTTTTATAATAACTTAGAAGCATGATAATGTCAAGAAAATCGGCTTTATAAGCCAAATTTCAAAAAGTCTTTGTGATTATATTCTCAACTTATTTTCATATTATAATACAAATAGTTAGGAATCATTACTAAAACTTGCTTTTTTCTCCAAACAGTGCTAAATATATTGAAATTAAATATTTTAGGACAATTTATGGCAAAGAAAAACACTCCAATAAGAGAAATGCAAGAATTTGATTTCACAAAAACTTTGCTTGTTATAGATAAAGACAAGAGAGAGAAACAAGAAAAAAGGACTATCAATTCCTTCAAATCCATGCAATTTTTGCCAAAAGAAATTGTCATTTTTCTTGAAAAGCTTTATAATTTGCCTAAACCCATTATCAAAAAAAATATTGCTATTGACTTTGATAAAAAGGCTCATGCTCAAGGAAAAAGTATATTTTCAAGAAAAGAACTATACCCTTACAAAAATCTTGATAAGGCAGAAGAATATTTGAATAATATTCTATCTTTACCATTCCCAAAAGACCTAAGCCAAAACGAGTTTTTTCTAACAATACAAGTAATTCAAAAAGATATTGAAAATGAAAAAAAACTTATAAAACAAATTTTGAATGCTTTTTTAGACGAAGACGAAGCCTTCTATCAAAAACAAGCTGAAAAATCCTCGACTTACTCTTTTCTTTGCTATTTTCTGGCAAACTTTGCTTTTCTGCCCTTTTTTGAATATACGCAAGAAAAATTGCAAGCCTATCTTATAAAAAATTCTATCGCTGACTACTTCGAGCAAAATTGGCCACATGGACATTGCCCTTATTGCGGCTCACTCCCTCTTATTTCCTATATTGCTACAAAAGAGGGAAAACGCTTAAATGCTTGCTCAACCTGCCTTGGACTTTATAGAGTGCCACGCATTCAATGCCCTTATTGCCTTGAGCAAAAGCAAGAAAATTTCTCTTATTTCAATGCCGATACCGACAAAGACTTTCAAGTTGCTGTGTGCAAAAAATGTAATAATTATATAAAAATTAAAGATTCGCGTGAAGATATTGACTTTCTGCCCTCCCCTCTTCTTGACGATTTCAAATCGCTTACCCTTGATATTATTGCAGAAAACAACAATTTCACGAAGGCTGTGCTTTCTCTATGGTTATGCTAGATAAAATCGACTCAAAAAAAATAGGCCTTGACATTCAGCCCTTACGCTACAAACAAGAACACATTGAAATTATTTCAGATATTGTTTGTTATGAATTGCCTTGCCACTATGCCTATTCTTGCCAAAAATACGAAAAAGAGATTGACTTTTTACACACTTGGGAAGCTGAAAAAAAGCTCTATGCCTATCCTGATAAATTGGAAGAATTGATTTTAGGGCATACAGTTCTTGACTGCTTGCCTTGTTATAATGACGATTTTTCTTATTCCATCATCAAGGAAAGCGAGAAATATATCCTCAAACTTGAAGCAAGAGAAAAAGCAGAAAGTACGAGTAATCTCTTCACACAGCCCCCTTTACAAATTGAAGAAATACCAAAAATTATGGATAATTTTCTCTCAATAAAAGGAAAATGGGAAGGAAGTGGCTCTTTTCACCGTGCAGGACTTTATCATAGTCAAACAAAGGAATTTATTCTTGCTGAAGATATTGGCAGGCATAATTGCGTGGATAGATTAAAAGGCCATGCCCTTATGAACAAGCTTGATTTATCAGACTATTTTCTTTTTATCACGGCAAGAATCACGGCTTCTCTCTATTTAAAAATTCGTCGTGCTGGCATAAAAAATATTGTGAGCCGCTCTGCCATCACATCTACACCTTACAATCTAGCCCTTGACGATAGCGTCACACTTGCCGCATTCTGCCGTCCACACGACGATAGGGTGACACTTTTTCACAATGGGCAAAAGAGCATCATCGCTTAGGTTCTTATGAGCGAAATTGATTATTCAAAAGAAATCAATGGAATTATTTTAGCAGGTGGTCTTTCCACGCGTTATGGCTCGTGCAAATCTTTGCTAGAATTAGACAAAAAAAGCATATTAAAAAATACTTTTGAACTTTTATCTCAGCATTGTAACAAGGTCTATATTTCTTGCAGGGAAGAGAAAAAAATCGAGGGCTATCCTTGTATCTATGACGATTATATCGTCTATGCTCCTATGGCTGGCATTTATTCGGCCTTAAAATTTTTTAAAAGCCCTCTTCTTGTGCTTTCGTGCGATCTACCCTTTATTGACAATAACACACTTGAAACACTTATCTTTGAAAGAAATAAAGTAATGCAAACAAAGCCTGAGCTTTGCATGACTACTTACCAAAAGGAAGGGACAAATTTTATAGAATCGCTTGTGGCTATTTACGAATATAGGGCAAAAAACAAATTAAAAGAAGCGCTTGAGAATGAACATTATTCTCTCAATAGAGCTATCTCAGAAGAATTTCGTCACCATATTCCTTATTCATCAAGCATTGATGATAAATTTTTCAATATCAACTATCCGCAAGACATGAAAAACGCTGAAAAATTGATAAATCTACAAAAATGTAAAAAAATCTCATAAAAATACAAGAATTGACATTTTTCAAATTGCTGTTATTTATTGCTTAGGGATTAAAATTCACTGAGGAAAATCAGCAAAGCATGAATACAATTTCCAAAATTGCAAATAAGCATAAAAAAAATAAAAAAAACCAACTATCGGACTTAGTAAGACTGGTAGATATTTTAGATTCCCTACAAAAGAAGACTATTACACTAGACGATGCGCTTGAATTTATCCGTGATGTCACCCATGCACGCAGGGTTTTGCTTGTATTGCTCTCACCTGTTGATGGCGATCTTTATATAGAAGCGGCCTCTGGCCTTTCTGGCGAGCAAAAAAAGCAGGGGCATTACGTCATAGGTGAAGGGGTTGTTGGGAAAGTCATTCAAAGTGGTAAGGCTCTTTTTATTGAAGATGCTGTGCATAATCCGCTGTTTTTGAATAGAACACACGCCTGGAATGAGATTGATTCTATCTCCTTTTTATGCGTACCCATAAAACTGAATGAAAAAGTCATAGGCGCACTTGGCATCGATAGATCAAGTGCTGATGTTATTGATCCTGAGCATGAAGAAAGAATGCTTTCAGTTATTGCTAATTCCTTCATTCCTTATATCCGTCTGCATCAAGACAGTATGCAAGCCATTGCAGAAGATGAAGAAAGAAGGGAGAATTTGCGCCTTCCTACAAGAAGAAAAGGCTTTAGAGATTTAATAGGAAATTCAGAAGCAATTAAAACAATATACGAAAGAATTGAACAGGTTTCACCAAGCGCAACAACAGTTGTGCTTCGTGGCGAAAGTGGCACGGGTAAAGAGCTTGTTGCGCGCTCAATTCATGAAAATAGCCCACGAAAAGAAGAAAAATTTATCACACTCAATTGTGCCGCCTTACCTGAAAGCCTTGTCGAGAGCGAACTTTTTGGTCATGAAAAAGGCGCCTTTACCAATGCTTTAAGTGCGAGAAAAGGCCGCTTTGAAATGGCAGATAAAGGAACTTTCTTCCTTGATGAAGTTGGCGAATTGCCCTTAGCCACACAAGCCAAGCTTTTGAGAGTCTTACAAGAAAAATCCTTTGAGCGCATAGGTGGTACGCAAAGCATTAAAGTTGATGTGCGTATTATAGCCGCCACACATAGAAATTTAGAAAAAATGGTGGAAGAAGGAACTTTTAGGCAAGATCTTTACTACAGGCTCAATGTATTTTCTATACACCTTCCGCCACTTCGCGAAAGAGTAAGTGATATCGCACTTTTAGTGGAGCATTTTCTTGATTCTTTTGCAAAAATCCACAATAAAGAAAGGCCAAAACTCTCACTTGCCGCAAGTGAAATGCTTGAGCGTTATTCTTGGCCTGGCAATATTCGTGAACTTGAAAATGTTATCGAAAGATGTATGCTACTGATTGGGCAAGGAAAATATATTCTTCCGCAACATCTTCCACCTGAATTACACAGCCAGGAATGCCGTGAAAACAGCCAAAGCCAAGGCACTTCTAAAGTGAGCAATGCACAAATAAGCGAACTAAAACTCACAGGCACTTTGCCAGAAAAAATTGAAGAGCTTGAAAGAACCTGCATCAGTGAAGCTCTCACACTCTCAAAAGGGCATATGGGACAAGCGGCTGAAAGCCTTGGCCTTACAGAAAGAATTATGGGCGATAGAATGCGTAAATATTCTATCAGCTATAAAGATTTTAGATAATATAATTCACACTTCAACTTTCTACTAAAAAGTAGTTTTTAAAGGCGAGTCGATTTCTTACCTGTAGAAGCTACTTTTTTTATTTAAACAAAAATAATTTCATGCACAAAACAAACCGAAATCAATTTTCTACTTTTTTGTAGATTAATTTTCTCTTTCTTTTCCCTATAAAAAAGCAAAGAAAAGACAAAATCTATAAAAAACACTCTATTTTCTACAAAAAAGTATTTTTTATTAGCTTTATAGAGAGTAAGAAAGAAATTAAAATCTATATTCATCTAAAATAGTTATATTTTTTAAACATGGCACGCTTTATGCTCTAAACAAGACAAAGAAAAAAATAAAGGGATTCACCCACTCACAAAAATTATGGGTGATCGTGTCCACAAGGAGAATACGATGAGCAAAATTATTTCTTGCGATGAGCAAATCAATCTAAAACAATTATACGCAGAAGATGCCTTCACCCTTCAAGTAATGCGTGAACGCTTGCCTGCCGACATTTACAAAAAAATGGAAGAAATCACCAATAAAGGCGCAACACTTCCTCTTGATATCGCACATATCATTGCAAACGCCTTGAAAGATTGGGCTATTGAAAAAGGTGCTACCCACTTCACGCACTGGTTCCAACCTATGACAGGCTGCACAGCTGAAAAACACGACACCTTCTTTACCCCTAATCAAGAAGGCATTGTTATTAGCAAATTTTCAGGCAAAACCCTTATCTCTGGCGAACCTGATGCTTCTTCCTTCCCTTCAGGTGGCATACGCTCAACCTTTGAAGCAAGAGGCTACACAGCTTGGGATCCTACCGTACCAGCCTTCTTAGTTGATGGTAAACATGGCAAAACCTTACATATTCCTAGTGTTTTCTATTCTTATTCAGGCGAAGCGCTTGACAGAAAAATTCCACTTCTTCGCTCTATCGAAGCTTTATCAAAAAATGCTATGCGTGTTTTGAAATTCTTTGGCAAAAGCGAAGTCACTCATGTCCGTCCAATGGTTGGTGCTGAGCAAGAATATTTCTTAGTCGATGCTAAATTAGCAGCTTCTCGCCCTGATCTTCTTATGACTGGGCGCACCTTAGTTGGCGCTCCTTCCCCTAAAGGCCAAGAATTAGAAGATCAATATTTCGGCACAACTCCAAAACGTGTTATGAACTTTATGCAAGATTTAGAAGTGCGCCTCTTCCGCCTTGGCATTCCTATTCATACAAGACACAATGAAGTTGCCCCAGGACAATTCGAGCTTGCGCCTTTATACGAAGAAGCAAATATTGCCACTGATCATAATATGCTTACCATGAATATCTTGAAAGCAACTGCTGAAGAGCATGGCTTTGTCTGCCTCTTACACGAAAAACCATTTGCTGGCGTGAACGGTAGTGGTAAACACAACAACTGGTCAATCTGCACTTCTGACGGCACAAACCTCCTTGATCCAGGCGACACACCACTTGAAAATGCACAATTCTTGGTCTTCCTTGCCGCTACAATCCGTGCAGTTCATAAGCATGCGGATGTGCTTCGCTTAGGAACAGTTGGCGCTGGCAATGATCACCGCTTAGGCGCAAACGAAGCTCCTCCAGCAATTATTTCTACCTACCTTGGTGACTTACTTACAGATGTTATCGAAACAATTATAGCAGGCGGCACAGAGCTTTCCACAAAGCAAAGCGGCATTGAAATCGGCGTTTCCGCTCTTCCTGCAATCACAAAAGACTATTCTGACAGAAACAGAACTTCACCTTTTGCTTTCACAGGAAATAAATTTGAATTTAGAACTGTAGGCGCATCTCAATCAATTTCACCAGTAAACATTGCTCTAAACACTGCTGTAGCCTGTGCTTTAAGCGATATTGCAGACGCTTTAGAAGCCTATATCAACGAAGGCAAAACAATCAACGAAGCCTTGCAAATCTATTTACCAATTATATTTAGAGAACATCAAGCTGCCATCTTCAATGGCAATGGCTATTCAGAAGAATGGAAAATTGAAGCCGAAAAAAGAGGTTTATTAAACCTTTCGAATACAGTTGAAGCTCTCAAACGCTATTCACAAGACGAAGTGAAAAATGTCTTTATATCAACAAATGTTTTGAACGAAAGAGAAGTATTAGCTCGTCAAGAAATCTTGTTTGAATCATACACAAAAACTCTTGTTATCGAAGCAAATGTACTTATAGACATCTTAAAAGAAAAAGTATTGCCTGTGGCTCAAACAGCACAAGCAAAATTAGCAAAACTTGTCAAAACAACTAAAGAGATTGCTGGCGAAGCAAGCTCAGAAGAGGAAATGTTCACTACTCTTCGCACGGCTCATCTAGGTCTTTATAATAGTGTGAAAGATTTAGAAAAAGCCTTGGAAAAAATTGAAAGCATAGAAGAGATTGAAGAACAAGCAGAATTTGCACTCAAAACAATTCTTCCTACAATGAATGTCTGCCGCTCATTCAGCGATGATTTAGAACAAATGATCGACGATAGAGAATGGCAACTCGCAAAATATGCTAGTCTATTCTGGACACATTAATCCCTTTATTTCCAGATAGTTAGCTATAAAACGCAGGTGCTCGAAAGGGCGCTTGCGTTTCACCGTATAAATAATATCGAGTAAATTTGCTTTTTTATAAAATATTTTATAGAATTATTGCAAATAACAATACAGGAAAATACCATGATTACACGACAGCAAAATATAAATATAAAAAATCCTCTTTACAATCCAAACACCTACCCAAATCAAGAGCACGATGCTTGTGGGGTAGGTTTTGTTGGCAATATAGCCAACACACCAAAGCGCGCCATAGTTGATTATGCCCTTAAAGCCATGTCACGCCTCACCCACAGAGGCGGCCAAGAAGAAGACAAGAAAATGTCTGACGGCTCTGGCATTCTTTTTCCTATTTCTAAAGAATTTTTCGGCATAGAATTTCCACAAATTCTTGACGAGAAAACTCTATGGGGCATAGGCTCATTCTTCCTGCCTTACGATTCTTTTCTACGCGAAACTTTGCTTGACAGCATAAAAAGCGTGGCGACTAAATATAAATTTTCTGTAGCAGCACAAAGAGAAGTGCCTACCGATATTAATATCTTGTCGCGCAAAGTTTTAGCCACCTTGCCAGAATTTATGCATATTCTCTTTATTTGTGAAGACAAAAGTGTGAGCAAAGAAAGCATTGAAAGACAGCTCTTTATATTAAGAAAGGAAATCGAAAAAGAAAGCATTAAAATCTTGCAAAAGCACAATGTCGATCTTTCTGCCTTCCACGTTGCCAGCCTTTCCTCACACAGCATTGTGTATAAAGGCATTTTGCCAGGTAAAAATCTTGGCACTTTTTATACTGACTTATCAAACGATAATTTCAAAGTTACTTTTGCTATATTTCACGAACGTTTCAGCACAAACACTAAACCTTCTTGGCATTTAACTCAGCCCTTTAGACATATAGCGCATAATGGTGAAATCAATACTATTCGCGGAAACAAAACACATATGCGTATACGCGAAAATGCGCTTCAATCAAAACTTTTAGGCGAGAATTTATCTTCTGTCTTGCCTTGCGTGCATCCTAGCGTGAGTGATTCTGGCGCATTCGACAATGTTTTTGAACTTCTCTTGCAGGGCGGCTATGATTTAAACCGTGCCATTGCAACTATGATTCCCGAACCAACCTTTGCAAAGACTAAAAATAATTCTAAAAAAAATGCTTTTTATACCTACCACGAGCCTCTTATGGAAGCTTGGGACGGTCCTACAACTATGGTTTATACTGATGGGCACAGCAAAATTGGTGCAAGCCTTGACAGAAATGGCCTTCGCCCTTGCCGTTATTCTATCACAAAAGATAATATTATTATTCTTTCTTCAGAAGAAGGTGTTTTAGATTCTATTGAAAAAACAAGCGATAAGCCATTAGAATATATTGAACATGGGCAATTAGCTCCACGCACTCTTCTTCTTGTCGATTTTAAAGAAAATCGCGTGCTTTATGATGATGAAATTAAAAAATCACTTTTTGACGCGCATGACTATACAAAAATTCTTCAAGAAAAAAGAGTAAAGATCAAAGATAAAGACGCGCATACGCATGAAAGTTTATTAGAAAATGCACATTATTTTGAGCTTTTTGGTTTTGGAGAAAAATCGCCCGAATCTATGATTGTTGCCATGGTGAAAACAAAAGAAGAGCCAGTTGGCGCAATGGGGCTTGACGAACCTTTAGCGGTTCTAAGTAAAAAACCTCAATCTTTATTCAATTATTTCAAGCAACTATTCGCTCAAGTCACTAATCCATCTATAGATCCTATACGCGAAAAATTTTCTATGTCACTCCGCTCAATCCTTGGCGGCAAGGCGAATCTCTTTGAAGAAATTGAAGAACAAGGGAATTATTTTGAGCTTGATTCGCCCTTTCTTTACCATTCAACATTAGAACAAATCAAGAAAAGTAATCAATTACAAAGCCATACTCTAAACATCACTCTACCTCTGCATTCAGGTTATGAAGGTTTTCGCCAAAAACTCGATGAAATTTGCCAAGAAGCAAGAAATGCTGTCAATGCTGGCGCAAAAATCATTATTATTTCAGACAAAAGTCTTTCAAAACTGACTATGCCTTTACCAATTCTTCTTGCTTTAGGCGCGGTGGATCAAGATCTTATTCAAAATAATCTTCGCCATTCTTGTGATATTATTGTAGAAACTGGTCAAGCCTATGAAGTTATGAGCATGGCTCTGCTTCTTTCTTTTGGCGCAAATGCCATCTATCCTTATGCAGCTTATGCCGCCATTGGCAAATATATGGAAAAAGGTAAAATCAAGGAAGATTTTGACTTTGCAAATGCTCTGCCTCGTTATTATCAAGCCTTGGAAAAAGGTTTATTGAAAGTGTTTGCCCGCCTTGGCGTTTCCACGCTCTCTTCATTTATTGGCTCACAATCCTTTGAATGTATTGGATTTAATGAAGATGTTATCAGCAAATATTTCACGAATACTCTTTCTCGCATTGGCGGCATTTCCCTAGAAGATATCTATACTGAAAATTATGAAAGATTTTTATCCTTTATTATTAATACACATGAAACCTCTAAAAATAACAAACACATATGGTCGAAAGAAGTCTGCTCTATTTTGCGTAAATCTGTAATTGACAATGACTATAATTTCTTTAAAGCTTATTCTAAACAATTATGGATTCAAGAAGAAGAAATTACTCTTCGCTCTACTTGGCAGTTTAAAGAAACAAATTCTATAGACATAAGCGAGGTGGAAAGCATTGAAAACATTCGTGAAAGATTTTATTCTGCCCCTATGTCCTTAGGCGCATTGAGTAAAGAGTCACACGAATGCATAGCCGAAGCTTTTAATAATCTTGGCTTGAATTCCAATTGCGGTGAAGGCGGCGAAGAAGTTGAGCGTTCTTTATCAAGAGGAAGCGAAAAAGATTTGTGTTCACGCATTCGTCAAATTGCTTCAGGCAGATTTGGCGTTACGGCTGAATATTTAGCGGCTGGCGATGAAGTGCAGATCAAAGTTGCCCAAGGCGCAAAACCTGGCGAGGGAGGTCAACTTCCTGCGCATAAAGTAACGCCTTATATCGCAAAAGTTCGCCACACAAAAGAAAATGTGTCGCTTATCTCCCCTCCTCCGCATCACGACATCTATTCTATTGAAGATTTAGCACAGCTTATTTTTGATATCAAAAAATTGCGCAAAGGCCTGAGAGTTTCCGTGAAATTGGTTGCGCAAGCGGGCATTGGCACAGTGGCTGTAGGCGTTGTAAAAGCTGGAGCTGATTCAATTATTATTTCAGGCCATGACGGAGGAACAGGCGCTGCTCCTCTTTCATCAATCTATCATGTTGGCTTACCTTGGGAAATTGGCTTAGTAGAAGTGCATCAAGCTCTTTTGTCAAATGCTATGCGTCATAAAGTGAGCCTGCAAACTGATGGGCAAATACAGTCAGGCCGCGATATTGTCACAGCATTTATGCTTGGTGCTGACAGCGTTGCCTTTGGAACTTCACTTCTTGTCAGCATGGGTTGCGTGCTTTGTAGGCAGTGCTATAAAGGCCTTTGCCCAGTGGGCATTTGTTCTCAAGACGAAAAATTAAGAGCAAAATTCGACGGTAAAGCTGAGCATATCGAAAATTATCTCACCTTCTTAGCCAAAGAAACTCAAAGCTATATGGCAGAGCTTGGCATCAAAACTGTTGACGAACTTATAGGTCAAGCGCAGTTCTTTGAAACTAATGTAAATCTCTTGCCACAAAAAGCAAAAAATCTTGATATGACTGCTCTCTTCCAATATCTGCCTTATAAAAGAAGAGAAAAAGTAATTTGCCGACCTATTGAAATTGAAGAATGGGAAGAAAAAATCTTTGAAAACGCTGTGCAAGCAATTGAAAAGAAAGAAGCTTTAACAGCAAAACAATGGCTTAAAAATACTGATAGAGCAACTGGCGTGGAAATTTCTGGCCTTCTAGCTCTTTCTTATCAAGATTTTGAAGATAATTTCATCACTCTTGAATGCGAAGGCGTGGCAGGACAAAGTTTTGGAGCTTTCGCCCCTAAGGGCTTTACACTCACACTTAATGGTTCAGCAAACGATTATGTAGGCAAAGGGCTTTGCGGTGGTATTATTTCTATTGAAGCAGAAAAAAACAAAGATTTTGAAAATCAAGCTCTCGCTGGTAATGTTGCTTTATACGGCGCAACTTCGGGCAAGCTCTTTGTGAATGGCAGGGTTGGCGAACGCTTTGCAGTGCGAAATAGCGGCGCAATGGCTGTAGTTGAAGGTGTTGGCGAGCACGCTTGTGAATATATGACAGGCGGCAGCGTTGTTGTGCTTGGCTCTTTTGGAAGCAATTTTGCAGCAGGTATGACGGGCGGTGAAGCTTATGTCTATACGACAAAAGAAGTGATGGAAAGCAAAATTAACCCTCTCAATATAAATGTGTGCGAACTTGACTCAGACGATTGTGCAAAACTAAAAAGCCTTTTAGAAGAGCATTTAAAAGCTGTTTCTAGCACGAAAGCACAAATGATATTAAATGACTTTAACAAAGAATGTAAAAAGTTCGTTAAAGTGATGTATACAGCATAATGTGAGCAAAGCGAACAAAAACTTTAGCGAACGAAGCAAGAACCACGCTTCTTGCAAGTGAGGATTTTGTATGCGAAGCATAGAAATCTTTACTATTGTTGGCGAATGTAAAAAGTTCGTTAAAGTGATGTATACTTGTTAAGGATTGATAATGCCTTTTTACAAAATTGCTTCAAAATTCCAACAGTTGACAATTCTGCAAAAAAAAGGCATTATCACAAATCGACTTTCTCTATTCACTCATGATTCTACATTCTATATTCTTGTTTTTTCTACAAGATTTTGAATGTGTAAACATATCTTAGAAAAAGCGAAATTTTAGCCTTAGTATTTTTTTTGAGGAGGAAATACTCTTATGTTTTTGAACAGATCTACATTTTTGAAGTCATGCGCATTTGCTGCTTTATTGCTCACTTTTGCAGGAACAGCTTCTGCTGAAACCATCAAAATCGGTGTTGGCGGCGCACATTCAGGTGAACTTGCTTCTTACGGCTTACCTTCATTAAACGCAGCTCGTTTAGTTGCTGAAGAATTTAATGCTAAAGGCGGCGTTTTAGGCAAACAAGTTGAAATTATCGCTGCTGATGATCAATGTAAACCAGAAGTTGCACCAAACGCGGCTACAAGTCTTCTTTCTGAAGGTGTTGTTGGCGTAATGGGTATGATTTGCTCAGGCGCAACAAAAGCTGCATTGCCTATCTTCACAGAAGCAAATATTGTTGCTATTTCTCCATCTGCAACTACTCCTGACCTCACACTTTCTGGCGACAACCCAACTTTCTTCCGTACAATAGGCCATGACTTGACACAAGCTAATGTTTCTACAAAATTCATTGCTACACTCAAACCAAAAACAATTGCTATCCTCCACGACAATGGTGAATACGGTAAAGGCTTTGCTGAAAGCGTAAAAAACAATCTTGAAGCTAATTATCCAGACATCAAAATCGTTTTATTTGAAGCTGTAACTCCTGGCGCTTCTGACTATTCAGCTGTTGCTCGTAAAATCCGTAAAGAAGGCGCTGAATTCTTAGTATGGGGCGGTTACCACCCAGAAGCTTCTAAAATCATCAATAACTTGCGTGATTTAGAAATCGAAATCCCAATGCTTGGCCCAGACGGCTTAAAAGACGATACTTTCATTGAAACAGCAGGCGAAGCTTCTGAAGGCGCTTATGCTTCAGGCCCAGCTGACACAGCTGAACTTGCAATCAGTAAAGCTGCTGCACAGGCTCACCAAAAAGCTTACGGCACAGCACCTGGCGCATTCTTCTACAATGCATACGCTGCTACAGCTGCTTTGTTGAATGCTATTGAAAAAGCTGGTTCAACTGATACAGACAAAATCATTGCCGCTCTTCAATCAAATATGGTTGAAACATCAGTTGGCTCAATCAAATTTGATAAATCAGGCGACGCTGAAGGCATCGAAATGAGCATCTATCAAGTTCAAGACGGTGTATACAAACCTGTATTTACTGACTAATTTATTATAAATATAGCCTAAGGCTTTTGTGCGTTCTGTTTCAAAAGCCTTAGTTTATTATTTCTTTGGCAAGTGCGTGAACTGTCAAAGAAATTTTCGTATAAACGCGCAAGACAAAGGAATTCACATGGATTGGCAATATTTTCTTGAAATATTCTTTTCCGGACTCACTCTTGGAAGTATTTATGCACTTATAGCACTCGGTTATACCATGGTGTATGGCATTATTGAGCTTATCAACTTTGCCCACGGCGAAATCTATATGATAGGCGCATTCATCGCTTTAGCTGTTGCAAATGCTCTATCTCTTATGGGTCTGCCAGAAGTTGGTATATTAATCGTAGCCGCCTTGGTTGCCATGGTCTATTGCGCAGCATACGGCTATACAGTTGAAAAAGTGGCTTACAAACCTCTTCGTAATGCCCCAAGGCTTTCACCGCTTATTTCAGCTATTGGTATGTCAACATTTTTAATGAACTATGTTGGCCTAGCTCAAACAACTGACTTTATTCGCTTTCCTCGTTTGATTCCTAAATTTGAATTTCTCTCATATTTCAATGGCATATTAAGAGCCAGTGATTTTGTTATCATCACAACTTCTGCTCTTGTTATGCTTGTACTTACCCTCTTTATCCAAAAAACAAAGATGGGTAAAGCCATGCGTGCCACAGCACAAAACAGAAAAATGGCCATGCTTTTAGGTGTTGATGCAGATAAAATAATTAGCATTACCTTTATTGTAGGTTCTGCTCTTGCAGCAATTGGTGGCACATTAATTGCTTCACACACAGGCCAAGTAAGTTTTGCTATTGGTTTTATGGCAGGCCTCAAAGCCTTTACAGCAGCAGTTCTAGGCGGCATTGGCTCAATTCCTGGCGCAATGCTTGGCGGCCTTGTGCTAGGCCTTGCTGAAAGCTTCACAACTGGCTATCTTTCAGGCGATTATCAAGATATTTTGGCATTCTCATTACTTGTGCTTATCCTTATTTTCAGACCATCAGGCCTACTTGGTAAGGCAAAAGTTCAAAAGGTATAAGGAGTATAGCTATGACAATAATACAAAGAATACAAAATGCACTCTTCGTGTCTGCATGGTTTACTCTCTTAGCTTTTCCAATTTTAGGCCTACGCTTTGATATGCGTAAAGCTGCAGAGCAACACATTTTTATAAATTGGGAAAGACTTATTATCTTTGCTGTTTGCACATTTTTCTGTGCTATTGCTTGGAAAATCTATTTTGACAATAAAGCTTTTCAAGGCGAAAAAGAAGAAAATAAAAGCGAAAGCCTTGTGCGTGTCATCAAGGAAAAACTTGAAACAAGACCAGTTCAAATTGCTGTATTTACATCACTTTTTGCTGTTTTTGCCATCTTGCCTGTAGTGAGCTCACTCTATCAAGTAACCATTTTTTCTTTAGCACTTATCTATATCATGCTTGCTTTAGGCCTCAACATTGTTGTGGGGATAGCTGGCCAACTAGTTTTGGGCTATTCTGCTTTCTATGCTGTAGGCGCGTATACTTATGCTTTATTAAATATGTATTTTGGCCTCTCATTTTGGGTATGTCTTCCACTTGGCGGACTTTTTGCAGCTGTAGCTGGCATTGCACTTGGTTTTCCTGTGCTTCGCTTACGCGGTGACTATCTTGCTATCGTTACCCTAGGCTTTGGCGAAATCACACGTTTATTGCTTACAAACCTCTCTGACGTCACAATGGGCGCAAGAGGTATTTCAAATATTCCTCGTCCATCATTTTTTGGCATGGAATTTACACTTACTGAATCCACCATCTATATCTATTATGTAGCTCTAGCTTCTGCTATGATCACTATTATCGTAGTTGGCAGATTGAAAAATTCACGCGTTGGCCTTGCGCTTCAAGCTATGAAAGAAGATGAAATTGCCTCTGAATCCATGGGCATAAACCTTCGCAAAACAAAACTTATGGCCTTTGCTTTAGGCTCTTGTTGGGCTGGTTTTGCTGGCGTTATCTTGGCAGCTCGTAACTCCTTTATTAACCCTGCCAGCTTCACCTTTATGGATTCAGCCATGGTGCTTGCTATGGTGGTTCTAGGCGGTATGGGCTCGATTTGGGGTGTTGTTTTAGCAGCTCTTCTTCTCACACTCCTGCCTGAATATCTCAGGACTTTTTCAGAATACCGTATGCTTATCTTTGGTGCGCTTATGGTGCTTATGATGATTTTCCGCCCTCAAGGCATGGTGCCAAGCTCAAGACGTAAATATAAAATTTCTCCATCAGTTCTTGATAAGTAGAGTAAAGGATTTATTATGAAAGACATTGTACTCTCAATACGTTCATTATCCAAAAATTTCGGTGGATTACGCGCATTAAACGAAATGCAAATGGATATTTATAAAGGAGAAATTGTTGCGCTTATTGGCCCAAATGGCGCTGGTAAAACAACTTTCTTCAACTGCGTCACAGGTATATACGTTCCCACTGAAGGCAGTGTTGAATTGCATTCACAAGGCAAAGCTCCAAAGTCATTAGTTGGCGTAAAACCTTTTGAAATTGCAAAGCTTGGTATGTCACGTACATTCCAAAATATTCGCCTCTTCCCAACTATGACTGTTTTAGAAAATGTTATGGTTGGCCGTCATTGCAGGACTTCATCTGGCATTGCATCAGCTTTATTCAAGACTCCTTTTTCAAAAAAAGAAGAGCAAGAAAGCATAGATAAAGCCTATACACTTCTCAAAGCGCTCAATCTTCACCATCTTTGGGAAGACGAAGCAAGAAACTTGCCTTATGGCGATCAAAGGCGTTTAGAAATTGCAAGAGCACTTGCAACTGACCCTAAAATTCTTCTTCTTGACGAACCTGCTGCGGGCATGAACCCTCAAGAAACTATTGAACTCAAACAGCTTATTATAGATATTCGTGACAAGTTTGATCTATCAATTCTTCTTATTGAGCACGATATGCCTATGGTTATGTCATTAGCAGGAAGAATCTATGTTATGGAATATGGCTCTTTAATTGCAGAAGGCACACCAGAAGAAATACGCGCAAACCCAGCCGTTATCAAAGCCTATCTTGGCGAAGAAGATTAGAAGAAGAGGAAAATTTATGCTAGAACTCAAAAATATCAATACCTTCTACGGCAAAATTCACGCTTTACACGATGTGTCTATACATATACCAAAAGGCTCAGTAGTTTCACTTATCGGCGCTAATGGAGCAGGTAAAACCACCACTCTTATGACAATTTGCGGTGCCATTAAGCCAACTTCTGGTGAAATTCTTTACGAAGGAAAGCCTATTCATAGCTTGAAACCAAATGCCATTGTTTCACTAGGCATCTCACAAGTGCCAGAGGGAAGATTGATTTTCCCTGAACTTACGGTTTTAGACAATTTAGAACTAGGCGCATTTTTACGTAATGACAAAGCGGAAATAAAAAAAGATATGGATTATATTTTCAATCTTTTTCCCATTCTTGCGCAAAGAAAGAAGCAACAAGGCGGCACTCTTTCAGGAGGCGAACAGCAAATGCTCGCTATTTCAAGAGCGATGATGGCACGCCCAAAACTACTTTTACTCGACGAACCATCTTTAGGCCTCGCACCAATCATTATTCAGCAAATTTTCTCAATTATCTCAAAAGTTAATAATGATGGCACAACCGTTTTCTTGGTTGAGCAGAACGCAAATCAAGCACTCAAAGTTGCCGATTATGGCTATGTCATGGAAAATGGACGCATAGTCATGCAGGACGATGCGCATAAGCTCCTCAGCGATGAAAATGTAAAAAAAGCTTATTTAGGAATATAGAATTACTTGAGGGGGAAGAACCTAACTTTGAAAAGTTATGGTTCTTCCCCCTCAAACTCCCCCAACTCCTTACAAACTTTTCAAATTTTTCATTTGAGAGTGTAACGAACAAATCTTTAGCGAACAAGTGAAAACCACGCTTTTCGCGCAGTGAGGATTTTGTGCTAACAGCCAAAATCTATCTTATAAATGTCAAGGTTTTCACTCTCCCCAATTTTTTTTCCCTCTTTACATTCTATCGCAAAAAACTCTTTCTAAAAACTCTTCCATTGCCTCGTCCATGTGCGGAATGGCAGATTCAAGTGTCATGGGATGGTTGCAAGCCTTGCACCATAGGGCGACATCGTGTCATGTGCGGCCGATAATCATACAGTTATTACATTTTGGGCAAGTGAGCGTGGTTTCCACGCTTCTTTTTTGCCCCCAAATTGGAAAATTCATTCTCTATCCTAATTAAAGGTTTTATTTAAAAAGTCTGATGTACGGCTATTTGCATTGCTGAGTAATGCACTGGGTGAATCGTGCTCGATGATTTTACCATGTTCCATAAATAGAATTTCTGTGGCAATACTTTTTGCAAAATCCATTTGGTGGGTTGCCATAATCATGGGCATACCCTCGTTTGCTAAGTCTTTGATAACTTGCATAACTTCGCCAACTAATTCAGGATCAAGCGCTGAAGTTGGTTCGTCAAGAAGAAGGATTTTTGGCTTCATAGCGAGAGCACGCGCTATGGCAACTCTTTGTTTTTGCCCGCCTGAAAGCTGTGCAGGGTAAAGACCAGCACGATTGCCAAGGCCAACTTTATTAAGTTCATGCCTGCCTAAATCCTCAGCATCATTTTTTGAAAGATTTTTCACTTTTTTTAGCGCAAGGGTAATATTATCTATGACGTTTAGATGATCAAAGAGGTTGAAATCTTGGAAAATCATGCCCACATTTTGCCTTAATTCGCAAAGATGTGCATTATTCTTCATATCGATTTTCTTGCCTTCAAAATAAAGCTCACCTTGTTCAGGAATAAGCAAGAGGTTCATACATTGTAAAAATGTACTCTTGCCACCGCCTGATGGACCTATAAGAACTTTGATGTCGCCTGTATTCATAGTGAGGCTTAAATCGTCTAATATAAGTCTTTTGCCAAGTGTTTTTGAAATATGTTCTAGTTTGAGAAGATGTGTCATATATAACTCTTATGCCGTTTGAATTGTGCCGACAATGCGGACCTTGCTTTCTAAAAGTCTAAGTAAATACAAGCCTATAATTGTGATTACAAGATAGATACAGCCTGCCATAATATAGAGAGCTAAATGCTCATAGGTTCTTGTGGCAACAAAATGTGTTCTTGCCATGATTTCTGGTGTGCCAAGCACAAAACAAAGGGCGGAATCTTTCAATAAGATTGCGTATTCATTCGACCAAGCGGGAATAGAAATTCGTAGAGCTTGAGGAAGAATGACGCTTTTAATAGCCTGTCCTTGCGTGAGGCCTAAAGCTTTTGCCGCCTTGCTTTGCCCATGCGGCAGAGCATTGATACTGCCACGAAAAATTTGTGATTGATAAGCTGCAGAAGTGAGGCCTAAAACCGTGCAAGATGCACCTATTGTGCCAATATCAATGCTAAAAAATTCAAAAACACCAAAATAAAACAAAAAGAGGAGAAGCAAAATGGGCACGCCTCTAAAAAACCATACATAAATGGAAATAATAAATGCCACTGGCTTAGAGGCATAAATTTGCCCTATAGCAAGTGGAATGCCTATAACAAAGCCAATTGCCAATGAGGCAAGCACTAAGACGAGGGTCACGCCCGTTCCTTGCAATATATAAGGAAGGGCATCTAATAAAATTTTGAATATTTCCATAAGACCGATAAGAATAAAAATGTGTGTTTACAACAAGTATTGCAAAATTGCGGAGTTTTTAGATTATAGCAAGGAAAATAAGTAGTTCAAATGAAAATTCATAAATTTTGTGGAATTTTCAACAAAAATGATTTTTTTACGAAATGAGTGTATCAAAGACATACATGAATTGAGTAAAAAAATCATTTTTGGCAGAAAAAACGCAAAAGAATGAATTTTGCTATTTTAAGTGTTTTGCTTTAAGCTCTTCCCAATAAGGATCTTTTTGAAGCATAATATAACCTTCGTTGATTTTATTACGAAGTGCTTCATCTTCTTTTCTGAAAGCAACGCCAAAAACGTCACCTTTTTGGAATGCACCAACTTTTTTCACTGGTTTGCCTTTAGCAATAGAATCGTTTGCAGGGAAAATATCCATAGCAACAGCATCTAAACGGCCATTAGCCAAATCTTCGATTGCTAATGGGCCTGAATCGTAGTAACGAAGTTCGTATTGAAGACCTTTTTCAGTTTTCAAGTTTTCTAAAAGATCGTGTTCGCTTGTACCACGTTGAACGCCTAATTTGATTTTGCCGTTCATTACTTCGTCATAAGTAAGATTGCTGTTATTATGAACAACAAAAACTTTTTCTAATTGGAAATAAGGGTCAGAGAAGTTTACTTGCTTTTGTCTAGCTTCTGTGATGCTCATGCCAGAGGCAATCATATCGATTTTGCCAGCTAATAAAGCAGGAATAATGCCGTCCCAATCCATAGGTTGGTGTTTCACTTCAAAACCTTGTTTTTCAGCAATCCAGTTGATAACGTCAACGTCAAATCCAGCAGGATTACCTTTTTCGTCAACATAACCAAAAGGAGGATAATTTGCGTCAATACCGTTCACAAAAGTTTCTGCTTGGGCTGATGCAAAAAGTCCTAATGTCATCAACAAGGCCATACTTAAGTTTTTTAGAAATCTCATATCTACCTCAAAAAATAATTTCTTGATCAATCTGCCAACTATTTCTATTAACAATATTAATCAAGTTATACTAAAGTAACAGAATAAATTTAGTATTGCAAGAAAGAAAATACACATCTATCCACCTGTTATTATTGCCTATTAGACAAAATATAGTATTTTTCTACACATTACAAAATACAGATTATTTGTAACAAAATGTAAAAAATGTAACAAAACAAATTTTTCACTTGCATTTGTAAAAAAATTAGTACATAACTTATCTACGTTGTCTAATTTTTTTGACAACACTTGTTGGGTAATATCCTTATATATAGAGTGTAGTATACATTATATATAAAAATAAGCAAGAGCATATCTACTTTTCCTCTTGTTTATAAGGAAATTTTTTATAACTTTAAAATTATTATAAGGGAATAATTATGAAACGCATTATTACTCTTGCTTTAGCTGCTGGCCTTTTCATGGGTGCTACAGCTCAAGCTAACGC
>CAYJFE010000014.1:0-28096 GCA_964369165.1 uncultured Desulfovibrionaceae bacterium
CTAACTTTTGTATCCATTAAAATTAGAGGGAGGATTCTAGATTGAGTTCTCTCTCACTAGAAGTATGGAAGATAATAAATATATTTCGAGGTAAATTAATATTCGCCTTATATAAAGATTTCAATTTGACATTTGCCAATTTTTCATACAAAATACAGTACATTTTTAAGTAAGATAAATTTTTTAAATTACGCTGTTTCCAAGGTAATCCCTCAGTGAAAAGGCGTTGACTTTAGTGATGGTTATTTATTTTTATGAAATCAACAAAAGATATACGTCAAAACATAAAATCAGGCCTAGCAAGCATAGGCACTTGGGCACAAATTCCTTCGTGTGAATCTGCACATATTCTTGCAAGCCTTGGTTATGATTGGGTTGTAGCTGATTTAGAGCACGCTCCCTTTACTAGAAGTGATTTACCAAACTTCTTCCGCGCTATAAAACTTGGTGGAGCTCTAGCTTTTGCTCGTCTTGCCGACAACACAAGAGAAAATATAAAGGCAGCCTTAGACAGCGGTGCTGAGGGTCTTATCTTTCCTATGATTGAAACTCGTTCTATGCTCGATGATGCAATCGCCTTAAGCCTCTATCCTTCACAAGGCGGAAAACGTGGTGTTGGTTATTGCGCGGCTAATATTTATGGCTATGAATTTGACAAATACACAAATGAAGAAGCAAATGACATTCTTCTTATTGCGCAGATAGAACACAAAAATGCCCTTGAAAATCTAGACGATATTCTTTCGCATTCTCGCCTAGATGGGCTTATTGTTGGCCCTTACGATTTATCAGCCTCAATGGGGCTTATGGGGCAAACAGAACATCAAGATGTGAAAGATGCGCTTGACCTAATTTATGCAAAAGCAAAGCAATATTCTATTCCAATGGGGCTCCATATAGTCAAACCAGATACTGCACTTTTAGAAGAAAAAATCAAAGAAGGTTACACCTTTATAGCCTTTGGTATAGACACTGTTTTTTTATATGACAATGCAAAAAAGCCTTTTGGGAGTAAATAGATGAATATTGTTGTCTTTGGGGGTTCTGGTTTTTTAGGCTCGCACGTCTGCGATAAACTATCAGAAGCAGGGCATGCAGTAGTTATTGCTGATTGCGTTAAATCTTCTTGGCTTAGAAGCAATCAAGAAATGTGTATTGGCTCGATTAGCGACAAGAATTTTGTCGAAGATACGTGCGAAAATGCTGATATTGTTATGAATTTTGCAGGCATAGCCGACCTTTCCGATGCTGACTTTGACCCCGTCTTAACAGCACAAATGAATGTTATGGGTAATGTGCATATTTTAGAAGCTTGCAAAAAAGCAAAGGTCAAACGCTATGTCTTTGCATCTTCACTCTATGTATACGGTCAACACGGTGGCTTTTATCGTTGCAGCAAGCAATCATCGGAACTATTCATAGAGGAATACCACAAAAAATATGGCTTAGAATATACTATTTTGCGCTATGGTTCAGTTTATGGCACTAGAGCAAATGAAAAAAATGGTATTTATAAATTTGTCAAACAAGCAATGAGAGAAAACAAAATCACCTATTATGGCGCACCTGAGGCTTTGCGTGAATATATTGACGTGGAAGACGCTTCAGTTGCTACAGTAGAAATTTTAAAAGATGAATATAAAAACAGCAATATCCTCCTCAGTGGCAATCAAGCCATTCAAGTTTCACAACTCTTTTTGATGATTAGTGAAATACTAGGAAAAAAACTTGCACTAGAATACAATAATCACGAAGAAAACACGCATTATTATATAACTCCTTACAGCTTTATGCCAAAAGTAGGAAAGAAATTCAACCATACTCTTTCTACAGATTTAGGTCAGGGCTTACTGAAAGTGATGCAAGAAATTCAAGAAGCAGAGTAAAATATGCATAAAATAACCGCACTAGTCCCAATGAAGGGCAAGTCAGAAAGAGTTATAGGCAAAAATCTTAGAACTTTTATTGACAAGCCCCTTTGTTTTTATATCTTAGAGACTTTGCAAAAATGTGAAGCTATTGAATATATTATTGTAAACACCGATAGTGAAGAAATTGCCACAATATCACAAAAATTTTCAAAAGTTATTATTCATAAAAGAGTCAGTGAATTACAAGGCCATCATATTCCCATGAATGCAATTTTAGAATGGGATATGGAGTATGACAAAAATCAAGCCACACATTATTTACAAACTCATGCAACAAATCCCTTGCTTACAACACAAACCATTGATAAGGCTATACAATGCTATTTCAATAATCTAGGAAAATACGATTCTTTATTTTCGGTAACCCCTCTGCAAACTCGCCTTTACAACGCTGAGGGCAATGGGATTAATCACGACCCTAAAATATTGTTAAACACTCAAGATTTACCCAAACTCTATGAAGAAAATAGCAATATATATATCTTTTCACGCTCTTCTTTTAATTCTTCACCGAGCAAACGCATAGGCAATAAGCCTTTTATGTTTGAAATGGACAAGATAGAAGCTTTTGATATAGATAATGAAGAAGATTTCACCCTAGCACAAGCCGCTTATAAGGCTTTAAGAGCAAATATATGAAAATAGCCATCACAACATCATCTTTTGGACAATTTGACTCTCTACCACTTGATTTATGCAAAGAAGCTGGAATTGAATGCATATTAAATCCATACGGTAGAGCATTATCAGAAGACGAGGCTCTTGCATTATATGCCGATTGCATAGGAGTTATTGCTGGTACAGAACCTATAACAGCTAAAGTTATGGCGGCAAACCCGCAATTAAAAATCATTTCTCGTTGCGGAGTAGGCACTGACAATGTTGATAAAGCATATGCAAAAGCTCACGATATTACTGTTTTGTGCACACCAAACGCACCTACGCAAGCAACTGCAGAGCAAGCTGTGACTCTTATGCTTTCACTTCTTCGCCATACAGCCGCAATGGATAATGATATGCGAAATGGCATTTGGAAGAAAAGAATGGGCAATTTGCTTACGCAAAAAAAAGTGGGCATTATTGGTTATGGCCGTATAGGCAAGACTGTTGCCAAACTCTTATCTGGCTTTGAGTGTGAAATAGCCTGCCATGATCCCTATATCAAAGATTGCGACTGTCCAAATTATAGTCTTGAAGAACTTCTTTCATGGGCTGAAATCATCACTTTGCATTGCAATAAAGAGAAAAATGCACCAGCACTGATTGATGCTAAAGCTCTTTTTTCTATGCGTGAAAACACTTGGATTGTGAATTGTGCAAGGGGCGACTTAATAGACGAAGAAGCTTTGTTAGAAGCCCTTCAGTCAAAGCATCTTAAAGGCGCAGCTTTAGATGTCTTTGTAAAAGAACCTTACCAAGGCGAACTTTTGAAATTAGAAAACGTGCTTCTCAACCCTCATGCTTCCTCCTATGCTAAAGAAGCTCGCATAGAAATGGAAACACAAGCAGCGAAAAATTTACTTGAAGCATTGGGTGTGTAATGACTAATGGAATCAAACAAATAGTCTTCGATTGTGACGGTGTTATTTTGCAAAGCACAAATATCAAAACCCTAGCTTTTGAAAAAACTGTTGCTCCTTACGGACTTATAGCACAAAAAGCTTTTATGGCATACCATCACGATAATTATGGTATAAGCCGAATGAATAAATTTGAATGGTTTTGCAAAGATGTGCTAAAGAGTGAAGATGATGCATTGCCTAAAATTTTAGCAGAAAATTTTGCAAAAATAGTGCAAGAAGAAATTCTTATTTGCCCCTTTGTTGATGGAGTCTTAGATATATTAGAAGATTTACATAAAAAAATTCCACTCTATGTTTGTTCTGGTACACCACAAGAAGAATTACTTGATATTCTTCAAAAAAGAGGTGTAGCTAAATATTTTAAAGAAATATACGGCACGCCTCCTGAAAAGCATACCCTCTTACAAGAGCTTGTAAGAAAAAGTGGCATTGCCCCTGAAAACACACTTATGGTCGGCGATGCGCAGACGGATTTAGACGCTGCAAATTATGTAGGCACTCAATTTTACGGCATTGGGAGGTATTTTGAAAAGACAGAATTCCCCCATTCCAAAACTTTGACGAACTTCGATACTTTTCTCAATCTTTCTCAAACAGAGCAAGAGCAGTTTATTCCTCATATACTTATTGTTTCAAGCATTGCCAATAACACTCCTGCGGCTACAGGACAGCTCATCAATAAACTGTTCAAGAATTTACCAAAACATAAAGAACTTATTTTCACAAAATATAAATCTCACATAACTTTTCAAGTGCCTCAAGAAGAGCATTATCTTGAAGCTCTTGCCACTTGCCAAAAATTTGCTCCTTCCCTTTGCTATTTCTACCTTATAGACGATGAAAAATATCTGAAATTTATTAACTTTCTCATTGAAAATCTCGATGTACCCTATGTTGTGCATATTATGGACACAACTATTATTCAAAATTACACTCATGCATTTTATATTATAAATAAAATAGTAAAATATGCTGACAAATGCTATGCTATTTCGGAAAAAATGGCCACACATCATGAAAAGCTATTCAATCGTACATTTTCCGTTCTTCATAATTTCATCACTACAGCAGAACTTCAAGAATTTCAAAAAATAGATAAAATTCATAAGAAAAAAACATTCACACTCCTCTATTCTGGAGCTATCACAGAAAATACAACAAAAAAGGCTCTTTACAAAATTGCAAAGCAAATATCTCTTTTGCCAGAAGAAGTAAGAATAGAATTAGAAATAAGAACACAGCCTTGGTTTTTCTATGATACTGTAGTAGACGATTTTGCGGCTTTGGATAATGTGAAAGTCACCTGTATACGCACAAGTGATTCCTACTACGAAAATCTCAAAAATGCTGACGCACTACTCATTACCCAAAATTTTTCAGAAGAAGCCATTAATTATTTAAATTTTTCTTTGGCGAATAAGCTTTCTGAATGCTTGGCAAGCAATCTTCCAATAATTGCTTTTGGACCAGAACAAATATATACATTCCAATTACTCAAAGAATTTAACGCAGCTCTCAATATTAACATAGACTCAGCCGAAGCTGTATGCCAAGAGTTGCTTAATCTGTATAACAAAAAAATTGATCTTGCCATCTTGCAAGAAAATGCGCAAAAACTTCTTGAAAAACATTTCCTAGAATCAAGCATTTACACTCCATTTAAAAAAGATATACAAGCATTAGAATCTACAAAAAAGAACAAGAATATACAAGAACGAACAGCAATTATTTTAGGAAATGGCCCTTCTTTGCGCTCTTTTGATTTTAAAGAAAAGCTCAAAAACTTTATTACTTTTGGCATGAACGCCGCCTATAGATATTGGGATAAAATAAATTGGTATCCAGATTATTATGCCTGCCTTGATTTGGTTGTTGGCCTTTCACATAAAGAAGAAATCAAGCGACTTATTGAAAATTCTAACGAGTATGGCATAAAGCAATTTTTATTGCGAGACAATCTTATTCAAGATCTTGGAGAAATAAAAAATCAATCTAAAATTGTGAATTTTGATGAAATTCGCTGGAAGTCAAAATTTATGTATGGCAATGCAGTCACTACAGGCAGTAATACTGCTACTTGGGCAGCCGAACTTGGTTTTGAAAATATTATTCTGCTTGGCATTGATTCAAATTATGTAGAAATTCTTCCTCAAGCTTCAAAGCAAGAGGAACATCAGCTTTTAATTGAACAAACTCCAAAACACAATCCTAACTATTTCTTTGATGACTACCAACAAAAAGGTGATAAATATCAAGTCCCTAATCCCACCTCCCACTCAGATCCAAGCAGAATGATTCACCGTGCCGTTTGGAGAAGCGTTGGCCATAGATTTGCCAAGCATAATATATTAGTTCTCAATTGTAGTGAAATATCAAAAATAGAAGATTATCATAAAATGTCTTTTGATAAAGCTTTAGATTTTATTACAGCTTTTCGCAAGCAAAAGCCTTTTTGTATCGGCACAAATTTACCAGACAAATACAAGTTTAGTGAAGACAATATTATTTTCCAATATTTTAAAGATTTTGCAGGTACAGTCATCGAAGTGGGCACGCACTTTGGCTCGGAAACTGCACGCTATCTTTATAGAGGCTGGACTGTGCATGGTTTTGAACCTGATGATAATAACAGAAGAAAATGCATTGAAAGCACAAGAAAGTTTCAAGCAAATTTTTATCTTAATGATATAGCTGTGAGTGATAAAAGTAATGAAATTTGTGAGTTTTATACCAGTGAGGAATCAACGGGTATAAGTAGTTTACACCCATTTCACAAAACACATAGCAAGAAAAAAACGGTGCAAACGATTACTCTTAAAGACTATATGGAGCAAAATAAGCTTGAACATATCGAACTTCTTCGTATAGACACAGAGGGCTATGATTTGAAAGTTTTGCAAGGCTTTGACTTTAAAAAATCAAAGCCACAAGTTATTCTTTGTGAGTTTGAAGACAATAAAACTCTCTCGCTTGGGTATTCCACAAAAGACATGATAGAATTTCTGCAACAAGTGGGATATACTGTCTATGTGAGCGAATGGGCGCCTATTTACAAATACGGAGTACCTCATTTCTTTGCACAGTTATTCAAAGCTCCTGGCATCTTACTCTCTCCCTCAAGTTGGGGAAACCTTATTTGTTTCAAAGACGATCCAGGCGAAAAAGAAATTTCAAAACTTATAAAGCGAGTTTTGAGTTACAATACACAAAAAACTAAATCATAAATACAACATAAAAAGAGGATAATATGAATAACACAGATAAAATACAAGACAGTCGCCCCTTTGTTATGCATAGGCCATACAGTGATGAAAACTCCAAACAAATCGCACCATTCTTTATGGGAGATTGCGATTATAATACGCTTACCTACCTGCACAAAGAACATACCAAACTACTTACAAAAGCTTATTTGCGAGAACATCAAAGTGATAATGAGCTCAACGAAGAAAAATTACAACCAAAAGCATGGCAAGACGCTATTCTTACAGCATTTATTGATCAAAAATTACCAAAAGATGCGGCAATGCTTGAAGTAGGCGGAGGCTTTTCCCGTATACTTTATAAATACCACCACACACATAAATGCTGGAACCTTGATAAGTTTGAAGGAGTTGGTGCAGGACCTAAAAGTATTCCCACGCTCCCTTATCCTATCGTTCAAGACTATATTGGTAGTTTCAATAAACATATTCCCGACAATTATTTTGATTTAGTTTTTTCTATTTCTGTTCTTGAGCATATTCCCTATGAAAAAGAACTTTATAAAAATATTCTTGCCGATATGCAAAGAATGCTAAAACCCGGTGGCTATTGCGTGCACTGCATTGATTTTCCTCTTGTAAGCATAGACGACAGCCGACCACTCAACTACGCTCCATTTACACAATATTTCTTTGATAATGTGCAAACTCTTAATACTTTTGTCCCAACAGAAGAAGCCATTAACAAACATGGCGCTCTACAATATACAACACAAACAGCCTATGATGCTTCATGGCTTCGCATAAATAATCAAAGCTACGAACAACATGGCCCACCTTCTTCTATACAAGTATTTTGGCAAAAAGCTTAACAAGCAATATAATTATGCCTAAACAGCAAATTCTTCTTAAAATGATTTTATTGAGTTGGCATTTTATAGAAACGGAAAAGCACAGGATCAACTCTCATCGCTTCAGCAAAATCAAAATGATGACTATATTTTGCAAGAATTGTGTAAAAATCACTAGCGCTTAATGTATCTCGATGCAAAAGAATTTCTAAATCAGCCTTGTTGGCAAAAGGGAAATTCTTTTGCACAAAAGATAGCCTCTCTTCTTTCAGCTTTGTTTGATTTGTATTTGAAATGCCTTTCATGGAAAAATTCATAACTGTCTTTCGAAGCTCATACATAGTTTTTTTTGCATCAAAAAGCTTTTTACAAAATACCCAATCGGCAATTATTGTATAATTTGTATCATAAAAACCCATTTCATTATATAATTCAGCTGAAATAAGCATGGTTTCATGCCTAATTGGCATACAAAAAGAAAGAACAGGGGTATAGGCAATACGATTATAAGTATAGTTTTTGCTGGAATCTTCATAAGCAAAATATGCATGCGCACTCACAAAATCACAATTGCTTTCTTCTTTTGCTCTCACAAGTGAAAAGACAGCATCAGAGGTATATGTGTCATCAGCATTTAATATAAGAATATAGTCGCCACTTGCAAGTGCAAGACCTTTATTCATAGCATAGTAGATTCCTTCATCTTCTTCGCTCAAATAATAGTCGATTTTATCTTTATGGCTTTCAATAATTTTTAGGCTATTATCTTTTGATGCACCGTCAATCACTATAGATTCTATATTATCATAGTTTTGCTCAAAAACAGATTGTAAAGTATTTTCCAAAGTTGCTTCAGCATTGAGGCAAACAGTGATGATAGTCACCAAGGGCATATCTTGTTGTGATTTTTTAAATTTACCCTCAAGACGCAAGCCCCCCTCACAAATTCTTTGGGATTGACTTTTAGGATAGGATAAATATTTGCCCACAACGGGGACGTTTTCGTCAAAATGAGGTATTTTACCACTTATTGCGCGCAAAGTAGAAGCTATATCTTTTGTCATTTCTTCTTACCAGTCAAATTAAGATTGAGCTTTGTGGATTGTCATTTTTGAAAGAGTAGCTTTTGCAAATTCAGGATATTTGTCCACCACATTGTTTATATAAGAGTCGTCCTGTGTGTTTAGATAATGCTCAATATAATTAGCAACAACACCTGATGCAAGTGAAGAAAGCTCACCTTCATACTTTCTTTGAAAATGCTTATTTATAACATCATAGCATTCTAATTCTTTCATGCCATGCTTTAAACGATGATTCACAACCCCTTCATACACACCTTGCGAATACATTGAAGCCTTATGCCTTCTATACACACTCATCACATCATTGATATAGCCAATTTTGCCCATTTCAGCATGCAATAAATGCCAATACCAGTCACCCGGAACAAGCTTTGAGTTAAACCACGAAGGCAGTCCATCTCTAAATCGCCATCTATACATCACAGAAGAAGATTGAGCTAGATTTGCACGCATAAAATCACGTAAATAATAAAAATCACGCACTCCTCGAGGCAACATCTCTGAAGGAGGATAAACATAGTCTTTGTGAGGTTCAGCTTCATGTTTTACAGCTGTAGAATGAAAGCACATAGAATAGCTTGGATTTTTTTCGAGTAAATCCACTTGCTTTTGCAATTTCAAAGGATCTGAAAAATAATCGTCTCCATCACAAAGGGCCACATATTCACTTGTGGCAAGATTTAGCAGATGACTCATTGTACTTTTTCCATCAGGTTCGTAACGAAAAACAGGAAAAATATTTTTATCATTTTTAGCAAAATCAAACAAAACTCTATCTGTATTATCTGTAGAAAAATTGTTAAAAACAATATGTTTTACTTTAAAATTCGTTTTTTGCATCTGCACTGATTTAATACAGTCAGGTAGATATTTTTCATGATTATGAGTGATGGTAAGAACTGTAAGCTTATATTCTTCATCATAATTCCTACAGAGCTCAATACTGTTCGTCTTTTTTAAAGCCTCGATAAACATTGTATCTTGCCCAGAAACGATTTTCGGATCAGTATCTAAATATAAAAGTAAATCATCTCTTGTTTCTTTATTTAATCGAGAAACAAATAAGTCATAATCTTTTCCTGTTAAGGCTTTTGAAGTTTCTTTAACATCATCATCAATAGCTGTATCAAAAAGCTCTTCTGAATTATTATAGAGTTCAGCTAAAATCTTGTTGTTTAATGCACATTTTGCTAAAAACTCTACTCTTTCTTTATGCGATTGATCATAGCTTGCATACCACATATCTTCATTTTCAAGCTCAGTAACAAGAGCAACAATATCAGAGACTAGAGAAGAAAAAGAAGTTGAAGCTAATGAATTAAAAGTGCTTATAAAATAACGTGCTTGCTTTGAATAATAGTATGCCCGCATAAGAGATGCTTTTTCATTACAATCTATGAGCTTTGGAAAGATTTTTTCTAACTCTTTAAAGTATACTAAATGGTTATTAATATTTGTATTTTTATCTATAAACACAGTAAGATTTTCTGCGCCAACTTGTTTTTTACAAAGTTCTACAACTTGATAGGAATTTTGAAGAGCTATAGCAATTTCTTTAAATACATTTTCGTTTGACTTCTTTTGTCTAAAGTCAGAAGCTCTATAAATTTTTTCAAGAGCCAAATCTTGCCTACCAAGAGTTATTACAATTTGAAATGTATAGTTCTCAAATTTACAGTAATTCTCTATAATACTAAACATATACAAGCATGCATCATAAGAAATAGGTCCTCTAGAAAGGATAATATCACGCCCACTCGCTACAATTTCTTCTATTTCTTGCTTAAATTGCTCCACAAGTTGAGAGTCATTTAGCTTATTTAATATAAACAGCATGAAATATTTTTTCTCTTGCAAATCAAAGTATTCAGGCAATTGACTGAGAACATGAATATTTTCATAAGCTCTAGGACTAAAATCAAGATAAAGTGTTAATTTTGGCATTATTTCCCTCTATTCCCTCTTCAAACTTAGATAGCATGAATATTTTGTATTTTCTTCGCAAGTCGCGAATTTAAAGTAAACAGGGTCAAGAATAATTCCTGTCTATCTTTATCGCTTTGCATAGCATTTAGAAGTTTTTCTTTATTTTGTAAACACGCTTCTAAGGAATTATTGTCTTCTATATATTGGCTACAAAGTGAAAAAATCTCCTGCATTAAACTATCTTTTATATTATTTTCTTCTAGCTTAGATCTTATATCAAATGGAAAAACATCTAAATAAGTTGCGATTTTTTCAAGTTTTGAAATGTTGTAGTTTATTGAAAATAAAAGGATAGCAAAAAAGTCCTCTTCACTGATAAATTGAAAAGCATGAGCGAGAAATTCTTCATTATTTTCAAAATTTTCTTTTTCAAGTTTATTACATAAATGCCCAGCTGAAATTGCTAAGCGATTATGATAAAAGGATAAACATTTCTCTTTTGTACTTGTTTTTACTTTCTGCTCTTTCATATGCTTTGGCAACACTCGTAGTATCATCAAAAGTGCGCTTAGGCGTCTCACATAAAGATCTACACTATGGTTTTCTCTCAAGTAATAATGATAGATATACTCATCAGAAGTTTTATAGGATTTTGCATAAAGCATTAATAGAGTGCTCAAAAATTTATCGTCAAAAGCGTAACACGCTTCGCGAAAGGCAATCGGTGTTACTCTTTCGATAAGTGCGCGCGAATACAATTTGCCCCAGAGCAATAATGAAGGATAGGAACGCTCCCAATAAGTATCAAATATTGTTTTATTTGTATTTATATCAGGAAAAAAAGGGGAAGCAAAAAGAGCTTCACCCATTTCTGTTTTATCTTGCAAGGCGTAACGAGAGCGAAAATGAACTATATCTGCATTCTCTTTTTCTCGTATTTCATACGCTCTTTTCAGTCTTTTTGTGCCTAACAAAATATCGTCTGAGTCAACAAACATAATTGTCTCAGTCTTGGCATAGGTGCAACCTTTAAGGCGCGATTTTAGCGTAAAATGCTTTTCAGTATTATTGACAAGAAGCAAAGGAGTACTATTATTTTTCTGCCATTCTTCCACCACTTCTATAGTATTATCCGTCGAACAATCGTTCACAACAATAATTTCAAGCGCGATTTTTTGCTTTTGTAGGCAGTCAAGCATATTTGTTATGCAATGGGCATGATTATATGTCGCTATAACAACTGAAATTTTGTATTTATTTTTCTTTATCTTAGCCATATTTACCCTCTTAACAAAGCTAGACATTGCCAATTTTCAAAGCAGGATTTCCAGCCATGCGCACTTTATTTTTACAGCCTTTATAGACTATGCTTCCGGGGGCAAAGATATTTTCATTGCCAATTTTTGATTTTTCTAAAAATGTGCAATTTGGTGCGACTTGATTTTGATTGCCAAAAATAACATCGCCTAACAAAAATGTTCTTGGCCCAAAGAAATTATAATCACCTACTATTGTGTCGTGTGCAACATTCACCATGCCATTAAAAAAATTGCCGTTGCCTATTTCAGCATTTGCCGCAACCGTGCATGAACGCTGAAAAACATTGCCCTCGCCAATCTTTGCGCTTGGGCAGATATAAACATTGGGGTGTATCAAATTAAAAAATTTAAAACCCTTATCCTTATAATAGCTATATATTTCTTCACGCACTTTTGCATTACCAAGAGTGATCACTAATTCTATATCATCTTTATTTTCCTCTATAGTTTCTAAACTAAGCTCAAGTGAGGCCAATTCTTTCAAATTGGCAGGATAATTATTCCATGCAAAAAAACCAAGAAAAGTATATTTTTCGCGAATTGATAAAGAAGAAGCAAAGACGTCTTGTAAAATCCAATAGCATTCGCGTGCAGCCGATGAATTGCCTATAAAAACAATTTTCTTCATACTTTTCCTAGTCGAGCACTAAGCCACATTGCCATTTGTCAGCTTTATAATATCACTCACATTTTCGCAAAGGAAAAACTCATCAAAATTATATCTTATGGCAAAATTTTTATCAAAATAAGCCATCAAAGCCATAGCTGAAAGCGAATCCCACTCTTCTAAGTCTGCCAAATTAGTTTCAAGAGTTAATTCTTCATCTGTTTGTAATATATCAACTAAATCTACCAAAAATTCATCGATTGATTTTGCCATGCTATTCTCCTTGAAATTTCCTATACCAATAATCGACATATTCTTGGCTATTCTTTATGCCTTTCTCGTCAAATTCTAAAGTTTTTCTACAATCCCAATCTTCAATTTCTAAAAGGCAAGCACCCCATGCAAGGCCAATGCCATAGCCACACAATAAAATTTTGCCTAGTGGCTTATTATCTACAAAATTTTCCACCAAAGCGGAAGGAATGGAGGCAGAAGCTAAATTGCCGTAGAGGCTAAAAGCATTTGTCGGCACTTTTTCTAAGGGGAAGTTTGTTTTATCGGCTATAAGTTCCATTATCTGCTTATTTGCTTGATGTAAAACAAGATAAGAAATATTTTCGGGTGCTAGATTAACTTTTCCAAGCATGGTATTGATATGATTTGGCACAACGTCCATAGTGAAATTAAAAACTTCTTCGCCATTCATATATGGCGCTGCCATAATCCAAGGATTTTCTTTAGCATCAAGAATTTCTTTTGTGCAGGCCTTATAAAGCTCTTCATCATAATCAAGAGGAATACGCGCACCACCGCTTGGCTGAATAACAGATTCAAAGCCCTTGCCATCACTGCCTAAATCAAAATACATAGGCTTAGCAGTATCACTATATTCAAGCAAAGTAGCAGAACCGCCGTCGCCAAAAACTGGAGCCATAATTCTATTTTTCAAATTTGTATCTCTTGCGGCAGTGTCACCCACAAGTAATAAGACTTTTTTTGCGGCTCTAGCTTCAATAAGTGCGCCAGAAAGCCATAAGCCATAGACATATCCAGCGCAGCCTTGATTTACATCAAAACTCGCGCAAGTGGTAGGAAGGCCTAACTTTTCTTGCAAAATGCAAGCTGTTGCTGGCATTTTATAATCAGGAGTCTGCGTGACAAAAATAAGAGCGTCAATTTCTTTTTTTAAATGCGGCTTATCTTTAAAAATATCTTCTGCGGCATATGCGCATAAATCAGAGGCCGTGACATTTCTATTGGCAACTCGCCTTTTATCCGTGCCAATCATTCTGCGTATACGTTCGACTTTCTTTATACTATTGCCATAATATTCCAATTCATCATCTATTGATACCACTTGAGGTGGAAGAGCAAGACGAAGCGCACTTAAGGCTACATTATTATAGGCGTGAAACATACCAACCTCTTTATCTTCTGTAAATTAATGATAAAATATCTTAGACTTATTGTCAACTAGCGGCTTTTCTGCTTTTGTGATTCATTAAAAATTAATTTTTTTATTAAAAAAAAACTAATGTAATTATTTTTTAAGCCGTTTAAATATTTTACAGTATTTGTGTTTTATCTAACACTTATAAGCAATTTTCTAGATTTATTTTATAAAATTTTAGGAGTTTTTTATGAAAATGAAACTATTAACCAGAATGCTCTTCTACATTCTTCTTCCTGCTATACTTGGCCTCTCAACCTTAGCCGCTGTCACAAGCTATATAGCACAAAGTGAGTTTAAACAAGCAAACGACAGGCAATTAGAAGAACTTGCAAGAGTGCAAGCAAATGAACTTGATAACATCATGGTCTATGTGCAAGGCATATTAAAGACTGCTGCTTCAAGAATTGCCGTTGTGAGCTATCTTGAAGATGCCGACAATCCTTTTGACGGTATGCCAAGTGAGGAAACTCGCCAAGCCCTCGAACAATCATTACAAAATATGATCAGAGAATACGGTGACATCACAACTGCTTATGTAACAGACAATGAAGGTATTGTTGTGGCTCACTCTGCAGGGCGCTCTATAGGCTCTGATTTTTCTAAAAACGATTCTATACAACAAGCTTTAAGAGGCGATTTAGGTTTTGAATCACGCAAAGGCGCATCGACAGGTTTATTCAATGCTTTTTTAACTTATCCTGTTGTATCAAACGGCAAAACCTTGGGTGTTATGTGCTTTGTCGTGAGTTATCACAGCTTGCACGAGCACACTACAGGCGCACTTGCTCTTACAGAAAATATGCGCGCCTATGTGTATGACAAAGAATATACTGTACTTATGGATAGCGTGACCGAGTATATAGGTGAAAGTGATGCTGTCTATGAATTTGTAAAATTCTTTAACGGTAAAGAAAAAGGTACGCATCAATTTATTTTTGAAGGATCTGAATCTTACGCTCACTTTGCACGCGTGCCAAGCATGGATTGGATTGTAGTTATTGACACACCAGTTGCAGAATTAGATGCTGGTATAGACAGACTTATCCAAGATATTATTTTACTTGCCTCTGCAATCACAATAGTTGTTGGCCTTATTATCTTCTTTGTAGCAAGAAGTATTGCCGCTGTAATGCGTGAAGGTGCTGGTATAGCTATGCACGTTGCCGCAGGTAATTTAGAAATTCCTGCTGAACAAGCTGCTAACATGGGTAAAACTATGGAAAGAGGCGATGAAATTGCCGATCTAGCCAAAGCCATTGGCATGATGATTGAAAATATAGGCAAAATGTTTAAAGAGTCAGAAGCCGCAACAAACAAAGCTAATGAAGCGTTGGCACAAGCTGAAATTGCACAACAAGAAGCAAATGAAGCCGCTGAAAGAGCCTCAAGAGCAAGAAGCGAAGGCCTTATTGAGGCGGGTAGACAACTTGAAGGTGTGGTACATATTGTTGCCTCAGCTTCTGAAGAACTTTCAGCACAAATCGAAACCACCTCTAATAGCGTTGCTGATCAAGCAAATAGACTCACACAAGCTTCTGCCGCTATGGAACAAATGAACGAAACTATTGTTGATGTAGCAAGAAATGCTGTCACAAGCGCTGAAACTACTGATACAACAAAAGATAAAGCCATTAAAGGCGTGGATATTACGCAAAAATGTAAAGAAGCTATCAATAATGTACGCGAAGAATCGCTTACCTTGCGTCAAAACATGGCTACACTTGCTGAACACGCGCAATCAATCAATACTGTTATGGGTGTTATCACAGACATTGCTGATCAAACAAACCTCCTTGCCCTAAACGCCGCTATTGAAGCTGCGCGCGCTGGTGAAGCAGGAAGAGGCTTTGCTGTTGTTGCCGATGAAGTAAGAAAACTTGCTGAAAAAACCATCACTTCAACCTCTGACGTTTCTCAAGCAATTTCAGCTATTCAGCTCAGCACAGAAGAAAATGTAAAACAAGTGGATATTGCTGTAAGAGGCATTGAAGAAGCTACTGAACTCGCTAATCAAAGTGGTGAAGCCTTGAATGATATTCTTGAAATGGCTGAACAAAGTGCTGGCGGGGTGCGTAGTATCGCAACTGCTTCAGAAGAGCAATCAGCAACTGTAGAAGAAATGAATTCTTCTATCGAGGGCATAAATGCTATTGCGCATGAAACAAAGAGCGCAATGGACGAAGCTGCGCAAGCTATTGTTTCACTTTCAGCCCAAGCAAATGAATTGACTGCAATTGTAGAAAATTTGAAGAATAATTAAGCCTCATTCTCCACAAGATACTCCTAAATGAAACTAAGCCCGACAAGTCAAATTGTCGGGCTTTTTACCTTTAATCGTATAGATTTCAAAAAAATGACATTTACTTTGGCACAGCTTTTGCAAAGTGTCATATACTTGATTTGAATATTATTTTCACACATATACACAAGGAGTTTTTTATGTTCTTTTTATTAGGAAATGAAAGCAAAGAAAAAAAAGCAAAACAGCAAGCCGCTATATCCAGCATAGAAAAAGTAAAAGAACTTTTTAGATTAGGCAGATTTCCTGTCGTCACCACACAAGAGTTTGCTGACAGAAAAATTGCCAAAGTCTTAGGCCTTGTGGCGTGTAGAGGTTTTGATGCCGACGAAGCCTTCTTTGGAATGGCAGCTATGGCACAAAACAAAGGCGGGCAAGCCATTATAGGTTATAGCGAAAATGTGGCTTTCCACCCTGATGGCAGTAAATTCTTCTCCTGCTTTGGCACAGCCGTTGTTTTTCAAAGAGATTCGCGTGATGTGCGTGACAGCTTTGAACAATACAGTGAAATGCCAAAACAAGATCAAGCAGCTCCGCTTAATATGAATACTCAACACACAAATACGCAATCGACTTTCTCAGCGCAAATGGAAGACGATACTGAAGAGCTTTTAAATCTTGCAGTTGCAGAACCACAGCTTGATAGAGTAGCAGAAGAGGACGATCCAGTCTTGCAAAAACTTCTTCTACAAAAGCAAAAGTCAAGGCAATCAAGAGTTCCTGTACAATAATAATATCTTTCATTTCTCTGAGTAAAGCGAACAAAGGCTTTAGCGAACAAGCATTTTCCACGTAAAATGCGCAGTGAGCTTTTCGTATGCGGTAGCATAGAAAACAAATTAGAATAAACTGAAGGCAGAGTTTTTCTGCCTTTTTTCTTTTAAGAAAAGATATTGAATTTTAAGGGCAATCATGCTAAAGTTATCGCTAAACATGACGTTAAGGGCTTTAAGCGTTTAATATTATTTATTTGTTATTTTGCCTAAAGGAGTTTGAAAAATGTATAAAAATCTTTCTATTAGAGTGAAGATTGGTTTAGGTTTTTTGGTGATTGTTGCTCTTGTTGCCATCACTTCAGTCTTTTCTTACAATTCAGTATTGAAAATTGATGAAGCAGAAGACAAGTCTGGTCCTGCCATTCAAAACCTTATCCAAGTGGCAAATGCTGAAATTTCTCACTTAGAATTTATTCAGCATATTGAACATTATATTATTGCTGGCGAAGCTGTTGACCTTGATGTGAATGTTGATGGCGTCACTTGCGGCCTTGGCAAACTACTCACACAAGCAATTGAAGAGGCCAAAACAAGGCCAGCCGATGTTGATTTTTATATTTCAGACATTCCTGGAGTTGACATTGAAGAACTTCAAGCCACACACGTTATGATTCACACAACTGTTCCAATGATTGAAGAATTGGTAAAAGCTGGCGATACTGAACTTGCTATGGGCATTTTACAAAATGAAGTTATTCCACGCTTTGACGAATTAATGACCACATTAAAAATTATATACAAAGAATCAGAAAGAGTATTTATTGAAAACTATACTATCTTAGACACACAAGAAAATGTTGCTATGGACACCATCTTATACGGTGGCATTGGTGCATTTATTCTTGCCATGATTATTGGTTATTTTACTTCAAAAAATATTACGCGCCCTGTTATTAGCTTAGTAGGTTTTGCAAATGAAATCACTAAAGGTAATTTGAATGCCAAATCTGATATTGATCAAAGTGATGAAGTAGGCCAGCTTGCTAATGCCCTTACGGCTATGGTGAATAATCTTAAAGCACAACTTCTTGAAGTTGATAAAAAAGCTCAAGAAGCAGAAGCTCAAGCCTATGAAGCGCAGATAGCTAAAAACGAAAGCGAAGAAGCTGCCCAAAAAATTGAAACTAACCACCATGAAATGATGCAAGTGGTTGTGGAACTTGAAGATGTTCTTGTAAAAGTAAACGAAGCATTTGGTATGGCAAATTCTGCTGTGGCAAGCTCTGAAGAAGCAAGCAGCGAATCTGCTCAAAAAGTTTATCAAACTGTGACAGCCATGAATGAAATGAATGCGGCTGCAACTGAAATTGCACGCAATTCAAGCACTACCACTGAAATTGCAAAGCAATCAAAAGCTGTTGCTGAAAATGGCCTTACCTTAGTTGCAAATGTGATGGAAAGCATAAATATACTTGAAGAAAAATCACAAGCTTTGAAAGATAATATGACGCAACTTTCAGCCCATGCAAATTCTGTTGGCAATATTATGACTGTTATTTCAGACATTGCCGATCAAACCAACCTCCTTGCTCTAAACGCCGCTATTGAAGCTGCAAGAGCTGGCGATGCTGGCCGCGGATTTGCCGTTGTTGCCGATGAAGTAAGAAAACTTGCTGAAAAAACCATGACTTCTACAGTTGATGTAAACAAAGTCATCACAGCAATTCAAGAAAGTATTGAAGTCAATATACAACAAGTGAATGACACCGTAGCCACCGTTGGTGTAGCAACAGACCTTTCAGCCAAATCAGAAGAAGGCCTTAAAGAAATTGTTTCTATGACAGAAGCAAGCGAAGGTCAAGTAATCACTATTGCTTCAGCTTCTGAAGAGCAAGCGCAAACTTGTGATGAAATCAATAGCGCACTCACAGCTATGAACGTTCATGCAACAGCCACAACTGATGCTATCGACGATGTAAAAAATAGCTTCACCACATTAGGCGAGCAAGCGCAGGTGCTTTCACAATTAGTTGAACGCTTACAAAAATTCTAGCATAAGTCAAACCATTTAGGCAAAAATAAACTCTCCTTACTCTTGAAGTAGGGAGAGTTTTTGTATTTTGTGGAACATTATTTACTAAAAAGATTATTTCCAATAATCCATAAAACCTTTTTTATAATAAAGATAGTTGCTCTTCAAAGATTCATTAATTTCAAAGACTTTTCTTTCAAAATCTCTATCCACATCCTTATAAAAAAGCCATGTTTTTGCTAAGGGTGAATAAATAGAATGCACAAAACCAAAACGCTGCATAAAAAATTCCATAGAAGCATTTGAAAAAATTGAACAATGCAAAAGATTATAGTAAAACCATTTTGGATCTTTTGGCGGATTTTCGCACACTAAAGTATGGAATGCGAAGACAGATTTGTCATTTTGATCGTCAAGAACTGCAAGCATTTCTTCTATTTCGTCAAAATTGCGAATATGTTCTAAAAACGCGCTAGAAAAAACAGTAGAAAAGCTTTTATTATGCATTTCTTCTTTTGTGATATAGCCTCTATTTTCTGGCACAAGATAGGCATCGTAAGAGTAAATATCTTTATTAAAAAGACTTTTCATCACAGTTGAAAAAGAGCCTAAACCTGCGGCATAATCAAGCATTGTTGTATTATCTACCAAGGCATGATTTGCCATAAGCTGGAAAAATACAGCCTGTTGCAGATAGGGCGGATTATGGCTAAAATCATTCTCTCTTGTATAAAATTGCGTGTTATAGACATTATTTATATGTGCAAATTCATCTGTATTAAGTTCATACACGCTTTTTGAAAAAACAAATTTGCAATTTGTGCATTGATAATATTCATTTATTTTAAAAGGAATAGCCAGCTTTTCTTGCACATCTGCTTTGAAATAAAGTTCTGCTTTTTCTTCGCAAATAAGGCATTTTGTCATAATTATCCCTCTATTCCAACATTTTGCAAAAATTCATCTTCCCTCATAATTTGGATGCCTAGTTTTTGCGCTTTTTCAAGTTTTGAGCCTGCATTTTCGCCCACCACCAAGATATCAAGATTTTTTGAAACAGAAGAAGCATTGCTTCCGCCGTGTTCTTCCACCATTTTTTCAAAAACCGTTCTTGGCCTTGATAATGTGCCTGTGAATAAAATTTTCTTGCCCTCTAAGGCAGACGAAAGTTTTGCACCAGCTTCATACACAGGATTCACGCCAAGGCTTATCAACTCTTCAATCAAGGCTTTGTTTTCGTCATTCATAAAAAAAGCGTGGAGTGATTGACTCACTTCATTACCAATATCCTGCAAATTCAAGAGTTCACTCTGCTTATTGCGCGCAATCTCTATAAGCTTTTCTATATTTTTATATTCTTTTGCAAGAGTGAGCGCAGTCTGCTCGCCCACATGACGTATACCTAGGGCTGAAATAAAGTTTTGCAGACTTGCTTTTTCTTTTACTAAATCAATGCTTTCCATAAAATTCATGGCGGATTTTTCTTTCACATTGTCAAAGGCTAATAAATCTTTTGTTTCAAGCTTAAATAGATCAGCAAAATTTTTCACCTTATTACTTTCAATAAGGCGCTCAATCCACTTTGGGCCAACTCCAGCCATATCAAGCCCACTTTTGCCCACAAAATGCTGCAAGGCTCGCACTCTAATTTGTGGGCAAGAAAGATTGAGGCAATACCAAGCCACATCGCCTTCTTCCCTAAAACAAGGACTGTCGCATGAAGGGCAAGTGTGCGGAAATTCATAAGAAATGCTTGAATCTTCACGCTTTGAGAAATCCACTTCTAAGATTTTTGGAATCACATCCCCTGCTCTTTGCACAAGCACAGTATCGCCTATACGCACATCTAATTTCTTTATTTCGTCTTCATTATGCAAGGAAGCCGAAGAAACCGTCACACCGCCAAGCAAAACGGGTTCTAAATCAGCCACAGGAGTGAGCACACCCGTTCTGCCAATTTGTATATTGATAGCCTTCAATTTTGTATAGGCTTTTTGCGCTTTGAATTTCCACGCTATGGCAAATCGTGGTGCTCTAGCCGTATATCCAAGCGCATTTTGCAATTCTAAATCATCAATTTTATACACTAAGCCGTCAATTTCAAAGGGCAAAGTTTCGCGCCTTTTTTCCACCCTTTTATAAAAATCATGCGCTTCTTCTACGCTATGGCAAATTTCAAACATAGGCGAAGAATGGAAGCCTAATTGGCGCAAGGCATTCATGCTCAGAGCTTGAGTTTTAAAGCTATTTTCGCCAGTGAGAGTTGTTGAATAAGCCAAGAAGCGTAAAGGGCGAGAAGCAATTTTTGCTAAATCAAGCTGCCTTAACGTGCCTGCAGCGGCATTTCTGGCATTTTTAAAAGTCTTTTGCCCCAATTCTTCTTGCTTTTTATTGAGTGCGTCAAAATCTTCTTTAAAGAAAAGCACTTCGCCACGCACTTCAAAATCGTCGGGCACTTCAATGGCTTCTAATTTTTGCGGAATATTTGAAATAAGGCGCGCGGCATGGGTGATATCTTCGCCTATAATGCCATCGCCCCTTGTAAGAGCAAGCACAAGCTCTTTATTTTTATACACTAATTCGCAGGCTATGCCATCAAGCTTCAAATCTGCAAAAAAGCTTATTTCTGCCCTTGGCTCTTGATTTTTAATTCTTTGCACAAATGCATTAAATTCGCCCTCGTCAAAGACGTTTTCAAGGCCATACATACGCGTTTTATGCTCTTTTTGCCCAAGTGAAGCTAAAAGAGTATTCCCCACTTTTTTTGAAGGTGAATTTTTATCAATCATGGAAGGAAATTTCTCTTCAAAATCCTTCAATTCTTTAAATAAAGCGTCGTATTCTTCATCGCTGATTTGTGCATCGTCCTTGGTATGGTAGAGATAATTGTGGCGTGCAAGCTCTTGTAAGAGCCAAGAATAGCGTGCTTTTTCCTTTATACTAGGATTTGGTATAGTATCAAATAAAGAAGCTTGTTTATTCATAATAGTACAGAGGCAAAACCTCAATCTTCCTTTTATAGTCTTTTATGCCTGCGCATAGAATATAGATAGAAATAGCAAGTAGGGCTTTTAGTGTCAAATAGAATTAATAATTGAATTCTTGACTGTCTATAGCATTAGTGCTACTTTTCGCCTTTAGATATTTCACTCCATTAATCTCGACTAATCTCGACTATGAGCCTATTATGAAATTTGTACCTAGAGCCCAAACTATTTTTCCCTTTGTTGAAACTGTAAAAGAATACAATTTTGATAAAGCAAAATCTGACATAATTGCTGGTATAACCGTCGCTATTGTGGCTTCACCGCAATCAATGGCCTATGCAATGATAGCTGGTGTTGATCCTGTTTATGGCCTGTATGCCTCAATATTGCCTGTTATTATAGCCGCTTTGTTTGGCTCATCACGCTATTTAACAGCTGGCCCTACAAATGCTGTTTCCATGGTTTTATACGCTTCTATGCTCCATTTAGTTGTAGGCGGCATTGCCATAGGCGCATTGCCAGAAGAAGCAAGACTGCCCTTTATCTTTATGCTTGCCATACTGACGGGGCTTATTCAGCTTGTTCTTGGCCTTACGCATATGGGTTATTTGGCTAATTTTATTTCTCATTCCGTGATACTTGCCTTCACAACTGGCGCTTCCGTACTTATAGCTTTAGGGCAAGTGAAAAATTTCTTCGGCCTTGATTTTGTCACGCCTTCTGGCACTTTTAACCTTATAAGGGAAATAGTGCAAAATCTACATTTTTTGAATGTATACACTCTTGCTATTGCTCTTTTCACTCTTTTTGTGGCTATTGGAATAAAAAAATATTTTCCTAAACTGCCTTATGCTCTTTTGTCTCTCGTGCTTTCAAGTATTGTCAGTTTCTTGTTTGGCCTTGAAAACTATAATGTAGCTATGAGTCCGCCTATTCCAAAGGGCTTTCCTCCTCTCCATCTGCCAAATGCATCTATGCTTGAAGCAGTGCCTGATCTTTTTATGACAGCCTTTGCGCTTGCCATGCTTGCATCTGTTGAAACTATAGCCATAGGCAAAAATATGGCCGGCAAAAGGGGCGATGCTTTTAGCCCAAACCAAGAACTTATAGGCCAAGGCCTTGGTAATATTGCAGCAGGTCTTTCAAGTGCCATTCCTGGATGCGGTTCTTTTTCACGCTCGGCAGTAAATTTTGCAAGTGGCGCGCAGACTCGTTTTGCCGCAGCTGTTTCAGGCATTCTCACTCTTTTTGCTCTTCTTTTATTAGGCCCTTTTGTGCGCTTTATTCCCATTTCCTCACTTGCCGCCTTACTTATTCTTATCTGCTGGAATATGGTAAATATTCATGATATACGCTTTGTTATACGAAGCTCAAAGGGTGATTTTTCTGTCTTTCTTATCACTCTTCTTTGTGTTTTTATTCTTGATTTAGAACAGGCTGTTTTTGTGGGAGTATTGATTTCTTTATCATTATTTATACATAGACAATCGCATACAGGTTTTCATGAGCTTGAAAAAGAAATGATACCTGTAAGAAAAGATCACCCACTTTATGAATTTCCAAATTTTCATGTCTATTGTATAGAGGGGGCAATTTTCTTTGGCTCTGTAAACGACTTAGAAGCCCATCTCAAAGAAATTGAGGGAATTGAGGGCGATACTGTAATCTTGCATATGAATAGAGTGAATATGGTAGACGCAAGCGGAGCACACGCGCTTGAAATATTTCTTCTAAAAATGAAGGCTTTAGGCGTTCGTATTATCCTTTGTTCGTCAAATCCTTCTGTGCGAAAAACCATTCATAAAGCTGGACTTTTGAATAGTACGCAGACAAAACTTTTCTCTACTATGCAAGAAGCATTTGATTTGGCTGAGAAAAGCATTTGTCTAGAAAATGACTAAAAAAACACTAAAGTTTGAATGATATTTTAATTGAAAAGAATATTGTGCATAGTTCAAGTGTATTACTACAATATTTAGTTATTTGAAGAAAATTTGAGATAATTCGAGTAATATTTTTTTTATATGTGTAAATCAAAAGTTATATTTTGTGCAAAACTATCTTCCTCACGGGCTTTTGCTGATGACTAAAGGCCTTTTAGAATATAGGCAGAAATGGGGAATTTTACACATTATACATAAATTCAACAACTTACAATAATAACGCATTGGGGATTTATATATACTCTATTGACAAAAGAGCTTTATCCTTATCCTTGTCAAGATAAAGTCTTTTCATGTAAAGATGTGTCATGGAAAACAATTGGTCAGAAATATGCAAGCAAATTATGCAAGCGATTCCAAGCAGTGAATATAAAGTTTGGATTGCTCCTATAAAAGCGCGCATATCATATAATGACACCAAAGTATGCTTAAGCCTTTTATTTGCTTCAAGCTATGCTTTGAATCGTGTCAAAAAGCACTATCTTTCACTTATAGAGCAGTGCTCTTTGAGCGTATTCAAAAAAGAAATAGCTGTAGAATTTATTGAAGATTCCACTACTTTAGGTGTTAAAAAATTAGAAAACATTTCTGACGCTGCGCAAAACTTCTCTGACACTGCGCAAAACTCCGCACCTCTTTTCACAGAATTGCAAGCTACAACAAATTCAAATACAAATCTTATAGAAAGCCTGCCTACAGCCCCTTCTATTTTAGCAAGCAATGGCCAATTGCCTTTGCAAATTGCGCCTGCACACAGCCCAAATATCCAACAAAAAACAAAGAAATTCAAACATTCCTTTGAAACCTTTGTCGTTGGCCCTTGCAATAATCTTGCCTATGCCGCCGCACAAAATATTTTACAACCTGATTCTGACGTGGATATGCTCTTTTTATCCTCACACCCTGGCCTTGGAAAAACACATCTTTCTCAAGCTTTAGGGCGTGCCATGTACGCAAATAGTCATCTACACAATTCTAGCATGGCCTATCTTACAGCCGATGAATTTGCTTCTCAATTTATTCAAGCAGCACGCGCGCAAGATGTCTATAATTTCAAAAGACGCTTTACACACCTTGATCTTCTTTTGCTTGAAGATGTGCATTTTCTTAGCAAAAAAGGCAAGACACAAGAAGAGCTTTTAAATATTGTCAAAGCATTGCAAGACAATGGCGGAAGAGTTGTCTTCACATCTTCACTCGCACCAGACGAAATTCAAGACGTTGACTCACAACTTATTTCACGCTTTCGCTCAGGCTTTGTAGCCACCTTGCAATACCCTGATTTTGACACAAAGAAAAGTATGCTTATGCATAAAGCTTCTTTGAAAAATTTCAAATTGCCTGAAAAAGTGGCTGATCTTTTTGCCGAACAATTACACGGTGATGTGCGCCTTTTAGAAAGTTCCTTGAACAATCTTTTCTTGCAAGCAAAAAGCATGAATGTGCCAATCACTACAGAATTGGCTTATAGCGTGATTGCCCATATAGCTCCGCAAAATCCAGACAAGAATCTTGAAGAAATTCTAAAACTTACTTGCTCTTGCTTTGATTTGAGTGCGCAACAATTAGCCTCACGCACAAAGAAAACTGACTATGTGATGGCAAGAAATACAGCATTTTATCTTATGCGCAAACATTCAAGCCTCACTTTGCAAGAAATCGGCACGCATTTAGGCAAGAAGCATTCTACTGTAAGTAAGGCTATCACCTATGTTGAAAGCGAAATTTCGCGCAAAAGCAATCTTGGCATGAAGCTTTTGCATTCTATCAATGCTATTGAAGCGCGCGCTACCTTCATTAAATAGTATAGATTTTGGCTGTTAGCGCAAAATCCTCACTCACGATTTATGTCAAAATCGTTTCGTTAGCTAATGTAGTTGTCTATATATCAAACTATTTGCTCACAAGAAAATTCTCGCAAGGCAGCCCCTATATGCTTATGATGGCACTTATACTTGCCGCAGCCCTCTATTTTGGCGGTGTTTTAACAAATCCGCAAACTAATATCCCAATTCTTCTTGAAGCTCTTATTTCAAACGCACTTCAAGGTCTTGATTTTATTCCATTCCTCTTGCTTACTATGCCTCTTGCTATCGTGGCAACAAATCTTATGAACTCAATAGTCACAGGTATTATAGGTTCGCCAATTATTGCAAGTGTTGCACTAAACTATGGCTTCCCTGCCCTCCCTATTGTCGTCTTATTCCTCTTTATTCTTATGTCAGCCATGCTCACTCCTGCAGCTGGCGTTCCTGGCGCAATGCTTCACGGAAATAAAGATTGGTTACCTGGAAAATCTGCCATGACTTATGCTATCTTCTTTACAAGCGTTATAAGCATTGTGACTGTAGTTGTGGGTATTCCTTTAGCTATTTATATGTTCTAGAGGTAAAAAGACATCATACATTATATATTTTTAACTAGTATTATGTTTCCAGGCGTAAATATGCTAAACAGTCTTTTTTGGATAGTATTTGGTGCAATGCAAATTTTGATTATTGCAGGATTATATACCTATGCAAAAGAGAAAAACAAAAAATCAAATGGTGGCAAGTGACTATTATATATGGCATTTTCGCCACATTCCTCCTCACAGTTGGCGGTGGATTCACCCTTGCAGGTGAATACGAAAGCCAAGCCGGCTGGTACTTTATTGGCATCTTGGGTGTGCCTTGCGTGCTCGCACTGGCAATTTTTATGCGATTATTTCTCGCAAAGAAAAATAGCTAAATAAAAAATCCGCTTAATAATTATTTTCTACTCGCTCCTACTTAAGCCCTTTTTAATAGCTTTGCCCTTACCCACTTTATAAAACATCAAATTCTCTAACAGACCAGAAGATATACATTTATCATATACAAAATAAAAAAATTGAGCTAATAAAAAATTATAGAAATGCATATGAATCAGTCTACAGCAGATTTTTAACACAAAAATAAAAGTTAGTTCAACTAAACTTTATATTGACATTGAAATGATATTAGCATAACAAAATAAAAAACAAAGGAGAATAGTATGAGTAAAATATTAATCGTATACGGTTCAGAAACAGGAAACACTGAATCTATCGCAGAAGCAATTTCAAAAGGTTTGCAAGTAAAAGGGCATGAAGTTGACTGCAAAAGTGCAGGAAACGTGAGTGCTGCAAATATGGCAGAAGGTTATGATGCTGTATTGATGGGAGCTTCTGCTTGGGGCATTGACGACCTTGAATTGCAGTCTGACTTTGCTGAATTAGCAGAATCATTTGATGAAATGGGTCTTGGCGGTAAATTATGCGGCGCTTTTGCCTCTGGTGATACTTCTTATGAATATTATTGTGGCGCAGTTGATTTTATCGAAAGCAAAGCTGAAGAATGCGGCGCAAAAATTGTAGGTGTAGGATTAAAAATCGAAGGCGATGCAAGCGACGGAAAATCTGAAATAGAAGCTTTTGTAGCCTCTGTGGATAAAGCCTTAGCCTAGCTCACATTTTTAGGTATATGTATTTTAGCAATGTTAACTTTTTTATAGATTATTAATTGGAGGTCTTATGCAAAATCATATCAATATGTCATCTTCTTGTAGCTGTTCAACAAAAGAAAAAGGGGATAGCACTAGCCCCAATAATGAAATTAAAAAAACACCTTGCAAAAATAATTGCCCTAATTGTTCTTGTAAGAACAAAAAAGATAAATAAGTTTCATAGTTATAAAAAAAGTCAGCCCAGTAGAGCAATACTTTGTATTGCTCTACTGGGCTGACGGCCATTTAAGAGAAAAAATCTACAATGTGATTAATTCGTAATCGCCACTACCAAGACCAATCTTTGACACTTATCGTATAGATTTTGGCTGTTAGCGCAAAATCCTCACTGCGCAAGAAATGTCATTCTTGCTTGTTCGCTAAAGATTGATTCGCTAGCGCTCTTCCAGAAAAAATCTACAATGTGATTAATTCGTAGTCACCGCTACCAAGACCAATCTTTGACACTTATCGTATAGATTTTGGCTGTTAGCGCAAAATCCTCACTGCGCAAGAAATGTCATTCTTGCTTGTTCGCTAAAGATTGATTCGCTAGCGCTCTTCCAGAAAAAATCTACAATGTGATTAATTCGTAGTCACCGCTACCAAGACCAATCTTTTCTGCGTGCTCGATTTGTGAGCGCCAGTCGGTGGTAG
>CAYJFE010000014.1:28196-39583 GCA_964369165.1 uncultured Desulfovibrionaceae bacterium
CTACCAAGACCAATCTTTTCTGCGTGCTCGATTTGTGAGCGCCAGTCGGTGGTAGGGTGGACGCAGCGGAAGTGATCGCCATCAAAAGCGTGATTTGAAGTTTTATCATTGATAATACTTGTGCCAATGACAGGCGCAGCATTTACAGCATCAATACAAGCTTTGTCGAGAGCGACAGGGTCAAATGAAGCAAAGATACCAATATCAGGCACAATAGCCGCATCATTTTCAGCATGACAATCGCAATAAGGTGAAACTTGGTTCACAACGCTGATGTGGAAATGCGGGCGATCTTGCACAACTGCTAGTGAATATTCAGCCATTGAGCAGTTTAATGAATGCGCGCTTGTATCCCAAGGAGTGCCTATAGCATCAAAGTTACAAGTACCCATACATCTGCCACAGCCAACGCATTTTTCTGTATCAATAAAAGCTTTTTTATTTTCGTCAAAAGCAAGAGCTGAATGCGCACAATATTTGAGGCAAGTGCCACAGCTGCGGCATTTTTCAGCTTCTACAACTGGTTTGCCGTCTGAGTGCATAGCTCTTTTACCAGCTCTACTTCCGCAACCCATACCAATATTTTTAATCGCGCCACCAAAGCCTGTCATTTCATGGCCTTTAAAGTGGGAAAGAGAAATAAAGATATCAGCGTCCATCACAGCACGGCCAATATAGGCAGTTTTGAAATAAGTGCAAGATTCTGGAAGCGGCACTTCAACATCGTCTGTGCCTTTAAGTCCATCGCCAATAATAATTTGGCAACCTGTTGAAAAAGGTGAATAACCATTTTCATAAGCGGAAGTGATATGCTCTAAAGCGTGCTTTCTACGGCCAACATAAAGAGTGTTACAGTCAGTCAAAAATGGCATACCGTTTTGCTCTTTAACAACGTCGGCAACCGTTTTTGCAAAGTTAGGACGAAGGAAAGACAAGTTTCCTGGTTCGCCAAAGTGGATTTTGATAGCAACGAATTTATTTTCCATAGGAATGCTTTCGATGCCAGCTTTTTTGATAAGTTTTTCTAATTTTTGTAAAAGACTTGTGCCTACTGGGCAACGCATATCGGTGAAATATACTTTTGATTTTGACATTCTGTTCTCCATTTTTAATTAAAAACTATTTGTCCAAAATAGATGTTAGTGACATTACTCCATTTTTTTCATAATGTCTAGAGCCAAGAAAAAGAAAAAATAAATAAAATACCTCAAGAGCTTGCGAGTTTTATATTATTCATGTATACTTTTGAAAGGACAAAATGTATGCAAAAAAATGTAATTCTTCAATTAGCAAGATTTGGCGACATCTTGCAAAGCCGCCGCCTTATTAAGTCTTTACAAGAAAAAGGCTCTCTGAGCTTGTGCGTTGATAAATCACAAGAAAAACTCGCAAAATTGACCTATCCTGAAGCTGAAATACTGCCCATTCAAGCCTTTAATGCAGATAAAAAAACTCTTCTTGCAGAAAATAAAAAAATCTTTGAATATATCAAAAATGAAGCCTACACATCTGCATATATCATGAATCACAGCCCTATGTCTTATGCTTTTGCACATATGTTTGACTATGAACAATTGCGTGGCTATACCGTGAAAAATGGGCAAGAAATGCGCTCTGATTGGGTCAAGCTTGCTTTTGTGCATATGCGTAATCGCTACGAAGCCCCCCTGCATATAGTCGATTATTGGGCGTATTTTGCTGATAATCCTATAGCTCCTGAAAAAGTAAATCCCTCTGCCAAAGAAAAAAGTAACGCGCTTTTTAATACTGAAAATTCACCACAGCAAATGCAAATTGCTATTGTTTTAGCGGGGCAAGAAATGCGCCGTTCAATCCCTGTGGCTAAATATGTACAAATTATAAAAGTATTTCTCAGCAGATTTAAGCACACACAAGCGCAAATCCTCCTTCTTGGAACTCCAAAAGAAGAAGGCCTTGCAAGAGATTTTATGGTGGAATGCGGCCATGCTTTCAAAGACATAAAAAACCTTGTTGGCAAAACCAGTATGGAAGAGCTTTATACTCTTATTAATGAATGCGATTTTCTTATTTCGCCTGACACAGGCACTTTACATTTAGCAACTTTTCTAGGTGTGCCTACTCTATCCTTCTATTTTTCTTCAGCTTTTTGTTTTGAAACAGGCCCTTACGGCCTTGGACACAAATGCGTGCAAATCCTTCCCTCTTGCGCTCCCTGCCTTGAAAAAGCAAAATGTAATAATTACAAATGCCACGAAACACTTTCTTCCCCTGCACTTTTAGCACGCTTAGCTGGCAAAAAAACACAAAAAGAAATAAATGATTTTAGCATATTAGAAAGCTCTTTTGATAAAGTTGGCGTGACATATACTCAAGAAGAAGGTATATTAAAGGAAAGAAAAGAAGCTCAAATCTTGCGCAATCTTTTATACGAATTTAGAGAACACGATATTTCCTTTCCACAAAGCGAGAAAGTGGCTCTAAGCGCGGGCAATCTTTACGATGCCTTAGACTTTTTCCCTCATAACAAGACAGAACTAGGCGATTATTATGGATAAAAAATACAAAATACTTGTAGTGCTTCCTCTTTATGGTGGATCTTTGCCTATAGGCGAATACTGCGTGCAGGCTCTCAAAGATTTAGGGCATAGGGTGGAAGTTTTTGAAGCAGCAAAATTTCATTCTAGTTATGTAGCCTTAAACGACTTACAAGTATCTGCTGAGCGAAATTCTTATTTGCGAAACACATTTGGTAGTATGCTTTCCGAAGCTGTGTATGCAAAGGCCGAAAGATTCGCGCCTGATATCGTTTTTGCAATGGCTCAAGCTCCGCTCACAAGGCCAATTTTAAAGCGATTTGAAAAGGATAATATCCCAACGGCAATGTGGTTTGTGGAAGATTATGAACTCTTCACCTATTGGCGCGCCTATGCAAATTTATACAAGCATTTCTTTGTGATACAAAAAGATCCTTTCCTCAATCTTTTAAAAGATGGCGGACACCAAAGCGCGCACTACCTGCCTTTAGCGGCTCAGCCTTCCTTCCATAAAAAAATCGAATTAGACGCACATGAAAGAAGCAAATACGGCGCAGATTTAGCCTTTTTAGGCGCTGGCTATGCCAATAGACGATACGAATTTCGCCGCCTCACTTCCTACAATTTCAAAATTTGGGGTTCTGATTGGGAGGGCGATCATTTCCTTGCCTCTTACCTACAAAATAATGGCAAAAGAGTAAGCCCCGAAGATTCAGTCAAAATCTACAATGCCACAAAAATCAATCTCAATCTGCATTCAAGCACGCAAAGCCAGAAAAAAACTATGGGCGACTTTGTCAATCCACGCACTTTTGAACTGGCTTCAATGCAGGCTTTTCAGCTTGTCGACACAAGAAGCCTTATGGCTGAACTTTTTGAATGTGAGGGCGAAAACAAAGAACTCATCACTTTCAACAGCTTTGATGAAGCCCCTGCTTTAATTGACTATTATTTACAAAACCCAGAAGAAAGAGAAGAAGTAGCAATAAGAGCAAGAAAAAGAATTGAAAAAGAGCATAGCTATCAGCACAGAATGCAGACTATGCTTGAAATTATAGACGCGCCAATCCGTCTTCAAGAAGCAAATGATGCGGCAATCGACGAGATTTCTGAAGATTTAAGAGAAGAATTTCTTGCGCTTATGAAAAGGCTTGAACTTGCCCCCACTTCTTCCTTTGACGAAGTTATCTATGCTTTAACGAAGGAAAGCAAGCCTCTTGATGCTTTTGAAACTTCCATTCTTTTCCTCAGCGAATGGAAAAAATATTATGGCTAACCTTGTGTCAAAAGTTCTCTTATTACAAAATCTTCCGCCAAAAGAAGCGCATTTCACCTTAGAAGTGGCAGGCTTTCTTACTAAAATGGAAGAAAAGTACAACCTCAAACTCAAAAACTCTTCGCTCCTGCTCGGCATTTCAGGCGGTGTAGATTCTACTGCACTCTTAGCTTTTTGCCTACTCTACAAAGAAAAATTTCAATTAAAACTCAATGTTATACATATAGACCATGCGCTACGAGAGGAATCGGCGCAAGAAGCTCGCTTTGTGCAAAATCTCTGCCAAGAATTTGCTATTCCGTGCCAAATAGTGCGTGAAGAAGTGAAAAAAAGGGCTGAGAAAGAAAGAAAAGGCATTGAAGAAATGGCGCGCATCGTCCGCTATGAAGCCTATAAAAAGACTATGATTGCAAACGCTTGTGACTATCTCTTCTTAGCTCATCACCTCAATGATTTAGCTGAAGACGTTATTATGCGCCAAATAAGGGGCACAAGTCTAGACAAGAGTTTTGGAATGCAAATTTTTGATGAAGAGCGTGCACTTCTGCGCCCCTTTCTTCTTTTTGAAAAAGAGCTTTTGGAAAGTTTCGTAAAAGCTTGCGGGCTTGACTATGTAGAAGATAGTTCTAATTTTTCAATGGATTATCTTCGCAATAGAGTAAGGCATGAAATCTTGCCTCTTTTTATAAAAGAAAATCCTTCTTATCTCAAACAAATAAAAAACAACTACTTACAAGCAGAATCAGACAAAGATTACTGGCAAAAGCAAGTAGCCGCCTATTTTCCTGAACAAATTTTTAGTAAAGAGTGGCAAGAAATGCATGAAAGCCATGCAAAGTATGCAAAACAAGATTTTTCTGCCCCAACACTTTTATTTAAGCTTGACAGAAAAATGCTAAAATCAGAAGAAAAAGCTTTGCGATTACGCGTGCTTGCGAAGGCGCTCACCTATTGTGAAACGCATAATTCTTCCTCTCTTCTTGAAAATCTTGAAGCTTTAATATTAAAGAACGAAAGCAATAAAAAACTGGACGCGAACAACAATAAAGAAATAATTATTTCAAAAAATTACATTGAGTTTTATCAAAAAAAGTAGGTTTGTATGAGCAATATTTTCACAGACACGCATAATAGAGAAGTGCGCTATTTAAGAATTTCAGTCACGGACAGATGCAACCTTTCTTGTATGTATTGTGTAGATGAAAATCTATATATTCCGCATGATTCCATTCTTCGTTTTGAAGAAATTGAGCGTTGTATCAAGGTGGCGCATTCTCATGGTATAGACAAAATTCGCTTCACTGGCGGTGAACCTTTTGTGCGCAAGGGTTTTGCTGAATTTATGCAAAAAACTTGCGACACCTATCCTGAGCTTGATGTAAGAATAACCACAAATGGCGTATTGCTCAAACCCTATCTACAAGCCATAAAAAACAGTAATGTCAAGATAAATCTCTCGCTCGACACCTTTGACAGTGCAAAAGCAAAAGAAATTTCAGGCCGTGATTTTCTCAGTCAAATTTTAGAAAATATGTACGCACTGATTGATTTAAAAGTACCGCTCAAAATCAATGCCGTTGCCATGAAAAATATAAATTCCAATGAGATGGAGAAATTTGTCGACTTAGCGCGCAACAATGTTTTAGATGTGCGTTTTATTGAATTTATGCCTATGGGAGTGGATACAATTTGGGAGCAAAAGCTCTATTGGCCTGCCCTTGAAATAATGGAAGAAGCCAGAAAATTCGCCACTTTGCACGCAATCTCGAAGGATAAAACTGCGCATACGGTTGACACGCACGGCCCAGCGCAGATGTATTCAATAGAAAATGGGCTTGGCAGATTTGGTATCATCACGCCTATGTCTTCGCACTTTTGCCATTCTTGCAATAGGTTACGCATAACTTCTGACGGCAAATTGCGCACCTGCCTTTTTGATGACAGCGAATTTGATTTAGTGCCGATTTTACGTGATAATACAAAGAATGACAAAGACTTATCTTCTTTTATCGCAAATGCCACAAAAGAAAAGAAAATAGGAGCTGAACTTTTAGCTTTACGCAAAAAGGCTGTCGCTGGAAAGCGCATGGTAACTATTGGAGGCTAACAGCCAAAATCTATACAATTATGAGAGCATAACGAACAAATCTTTAGCGAACAAGCAAAAACGACGCTTTTTGCGCTGTGAGGATTTTGTGCTAACAGCCAAAATCTATACTATTAGGTATAATTAGGTTCTTCTTCCTTAATAATCTGAAAAGCCTTATTATACTTCACTTTTCCTGGCATGCCCCAATATTTACGCACACCAGCAACCGTGCAGGGCAAAAGCTCTTCAACGTCAGTATCAAGCACAATAACATCGCCGACTTTAAGGCGCAAAAGCTGATTACCAGTGATTTGCGTGTCGCCAATCTTTACTTTTAAATCGACAGGGGTTTCTAAAAGTCTTTCTTTTAAACGTGCCACCCAAGTATGGTCGATTTCAAGACGTTCAGTTTGGAAAGAAGCGTGTAATTTCGAGCGTATAGGTTCGATTGTAGCATAAGGCAAACAGATGACCATTGAGCCAATGGCATTTTCAAGCTCAACTTCAAAGTTGATAATAACAACCACGTCAGAAGGCGGAACAATAGCGGCAAACTGCGGATTTATCTCACTTCTTACAAATTCCATTTTAACATCGTGCACAGGCTTCCAAGATTCTTCCATATTTTCTAAAACAATATGCACAACCTTGTCGATAATGGCTTGCTCAATTCTTGTAAATTCACGTCCTTCAACCTTTGGCTGTGCGCCTTGCCCACCAAAAACGTTCTCTACAAGGGCAAAAACAAGGCGAGCATCAACCACCACAATGGCATTGCCTCGAAGTGGTTCCATTTTGAAAACATTGATAGAAGTTGGCACAGGAAGCGAGCGCAAAAAGTCGCCAAACTTAGTCATATCAATAGAAATTGGGTTTAATTCCACTCTTTTACGAATGGTGTTCGTCAAGGCATTTGTGCAAAGTCTTGCCAATCTATCGTTCACAATCTCCAAAACAGGCATACGCCCACGGATAATACGATCCTGATTGGCTAAGTCAAAGGCAACAATGCCCGAATCGTCCTCAGGAATGTCAACCTCAGTGTCAATTTCTCCGCCTGAAAGCCCACGGAGGAGAGCATCTACTTCATCTTGTGCCAAAACTTTATTCATAATACACCTTTTACCTTGTACAGCTACCCACAAGTTAATCTTTTTTTCTCATAATGTCAAAAACTCTTATCGTCATATTTCTACTAAATAATAGAGATTCACCTCAGGCTAATAGAGAGTGACATAGATAATATTTTCCTTGAAAGAAGAGAGATAATTCGCTATCCTATTCTTATGAAAATATTTTTTGACAAAAAGATGCTGGAAATCAATATTCCTCACAATGACCACACAAAGATTTTACCCCTCTTGTGGGAGAATAGTCTTTATAATACCAATGCCTTATGCTCTGGCGTTGGCAAGTGCGGAAAGTGCAAGATTCTCTATCAATCCACGCCCCCTACGCCAAGCCAAGATGAGATTGAAATTTTGCAGCGTGAAGAAATTGACGCAGGTATACGCCTTTCTTGCAAGCATAATGCCAAAAACGATGATATCATTAAACTTTTAGAAGAAAATAAAAGTGAAGCTGCAAATTTTAATGAAAGAAAATATTTTACAACAATTGAAGATGGAAATAATGCATTCTCCTGCCTTGCTCTTGACTTTGGCACAACTAGCTTAGAATATACACTTTTTTCTGAAAATTCGGTCAAAGGCCATGGCAAATACCTAAACCCTATGCAGGGCATTGGTGCAGAAATTATGGCAAGATTACAATTTGCTCTAGAAAATAAGAATACTAAAAATAATGCTGCATTGATCAAAAATCGTGTCTGCCTTTGCTTACAAAATATTATCAAAGAAGCTGAAGAACATAATTCTGACATAAAAAAAATTATTTTTTCAGCCAATTCAGCAATGACCTATCTCTCTTTAGGGCTTGATGCCAAAATTTTAGCAAAAGCCCCCTATAGTCTTGATTATAAAGGCGGCAGCACTTTTAAACTATCGGATATTATTGATGAAATTTTTATAAACAACAAAGAGTTAGAAATATATATCCCTCCCCTTCTCGCGCCCTTTATTGGGGCAGACATCAGCGCTGGCCTTTATTTTATAAACAAGAAAATAAGACCTCAGTATCCCTATTTCTTTATAGATATGGGTACAAATGCGGAATTTGTTTTGGCTTTATCAGAAGATTCTGGCATTATGGCTTCAGTGCCTCTTGGGCCAAGCGTTGAGGGAGTGGGCCTGACTTTTGGCACTGTGGCAAAAAATAATGCTATAGTCGATTTCACTCTCACACCCGCCGGCTTGAAAGAAGTTTTGCTTGACGCAAATTCAGCAAAAAGCACTGATATAAGCGGTATTACAGGAGTTGGCTATCTGCATCTTCTACAAAATTTGTCAAAAATCGGCATTATTGACAAAGAAGGGCATTTTGATATACAAGCAAGCTTGCCCTTGGCGCGAAAAATTTCTCAATTCATCACTCTTGAAGGCAAAATGCAAGCAGATGCGCTCAAGCTAGGCAATACGCAATTTCACCTCACTATGCACGATATCGAAAGTATATTAATGGTAAAGGCTGCATTTAGAGCCGCTTTTGAGATTTTGTTTCAAGAAGCTCAAAAAATCACTCCTCTCATCTATGCGGATATTCAGCAAATCTATATAGCAGGCGCATTTGGAAAACATCTAAAAAAAGAAACACTTACGGACTTAGGCTTTCTGCCACACGCGCTTTTATCAAAAATTGAACAAGTAGGCAATACATCATTAAAAGGTGCAGAGCTTTTGTGCGACACAGAAAAATGTGACGAAATCCAAAAACAATTCAAGGCCTATCACGCAATCGAATTGGCAAATCATAAAGATTTTTCCAAAAATTATATCGAAAATTTTCACTTCAAAACCTTTTAATTTCTAATAAAGAGAATACTATGTATAGACAAGACATTCCCTATGATCCGCTTTTTGCAAGACCAAACGATTTCACCCAAAGCGCATTGATTGCTCTTGGCGAAGTGATTGACGAAGTGCTCAACCAAAATCAAACGCAAAAAAATGAATTAAAATACGCGATCAAAGAGCTTTCTGCCATTCTTACCAATGAAAGAACGGAGCTTGTAAAGCCTTATTGGACTTCTTCGCGCCTTATTGCTGCCTATACTTCTTTCTTTATGCCTTGGAATTTGGTGCGCCTTACCCAGCTTTTTCCGCACCTTGAATTGCCAGAAGTGGACGATAACGACATAGTTGTCGACATAGGTTCAGGCACTTTAACTGCGCTTCTAGCTCTTTTTATCTCGCGCTCCGACTATAGGGAAAAGAAACTCACAGTAATAGCGACAGACGTAGCTTCAAAGCCTATGGAAATCGGTAAGGAAATATTCTTTGCCCTTGCTACAAAATTAAATATCAAGGTAAAATGGGATTTGCGCCTTGAAAAAAGAGAAACTGCCCAAGTGGTCAAGGGTAATTCGCTCAAATTAGAAAAAAGTGCGAAACTTCTTATTTCTGCCAATGTTTTGAATGAATTAGAAACAAAGCAACATATGCAGAAAAAAGAATTGAACGAGTTTTTCCAAGCATACACAAGCAATGTCAGCCAATTTCTTGCTGACGATGGTGCCTATTTAGCTGTTGAACCTGGCACACGCCAAGGCGGCAGAATCATCACAGCACTTCGCGCAAATGCCATTGAAAACGAGCTTTTCCCTTATGCGCCATGCCCGCATTCAAAAGATTGCTCGCTTGTGACAAATTATAAGCTCAACACTTGGTGCCATATGCAATGCCCAAGCTTTTCGCCTACTTGGCTTAAAGAGATTTCACGCGCCGCAAAGATGGAGCGTGACGATCTAAACCTTTCTTTTGTGCTTTTACGCCCAAATTATCCAGGAACGTATACAAATGTTGGCAGGGTTATTTCAAATGCTTTCTTAGTGCCAGAACTTGGCAAAAGCCGCTATTTATGTACAGATAGAGGCATTGCTTTATTGCCAAATTCTGCTTCACTTCCGCATTCTTGCCTAGTGCCTATTATGCTTTCAAATAAAAGAGATAATAAATCTAATGCTTTTATTGCTCGCGTAAATATTGAATATTAATTGTTATTAAATATATCTATCTATATAGTATCATCAAAGTATGAATTTTCGCATTATATCAAGAAAGATGAAAGAGCTTTGAAGGAGTTTATCAAAACATAAATGACTGAAAAAGCTCTTGAAATCTGACGCAGAGAGAATCGAAAAGTCGACTTTGACGACACTATCTAAGCCATTTTTGAAACCAATCTTGAGTGGCTTTTTTTTGTATTATTTTATTTTCATTATCAAAATTTTCTAATTCTCTAAGCATGGCTTTATACAAATCATCGGCATTTTGCACTATTTTAACTAAGCCGATTTCACGCAAATCTTCACGTAAAATTTTGCCATTATCCTCAAAAACCCAAAGAAAATTCTTCAAATTCTCGCCCACATAGGGTGCAAGACCTGCGGCTAAAGCTTCGAGAAAATTTTGCCCTCCAAGAGGAGCGAGCGAACCGCCCACAAAGGCAATATCAGCGCAGGCATACAATTTTTTCAAATAGCCATAAGTATCCCAAACAAAAATTTTTTGCCCACTCTCAACAAAATTATCCAGCTTCTTTATATCTAAATCATATTCAGAAGCCATAAGAGCATTGTCTAAATTATTCTGCCAAAATTCTCCCCTTTCTCTATGCTTTGGGCAGATAATAAGGCAGATATCCTGCTCTGCAATTTTTTTTATTATAGGCAATAAAAGCTCTTCCTCTTCTTCACGCACAGAAGCAAATAACAATACAGGCTTTGGAAAAATTTCTAATACTTCATTGTTTTGTAAAAGCTCACGGGCTTGTTCAAATTTGAGATTTTCTTTTATTTCTATGCTATGAGCACTATTTTCATCAAGATTAAAAAGCGAGGCGAAGCGTTTTTTATCAGCTTGTGAAAGAGCGTATACTTTAGTGGGTGGAATTTTTTTAAAAAGCCATTTAAAATAAGATAGCGATTTATAGCTTTTTTCTGTCATTCTTGCGTTGACAAAATAAAATGGAATTTCAAGTTTTTTGAGTGCATACAAAAGCCCGAACCAGATTTCAGTTTCTAAAATATAACAAGAATGCGGCGAAATTTCTTTGAGAGCCTTATAGATAAGACTTGGCTTATCAAAAGGTGCATAATAGGCATGAAGAATAATATTTGGGTTTTTCTTGGCAAAATTTTTGAAAGTGTTCACGCCTTCCATTGTCCATGAAAAAGCATAATAGACTTTTGAAGAAGTATCGCTTGAACTTTCTAATTCCTTTTGAATGAAGGTGCAAGCCAAGAAAGCCTCTCCGCCAGATGCGGCATAAAGAAGAATTTTTTCCACGCTCTCTTTAGACTTTGCATAAGGCACACGCAAAAAACGCTCGTCAATGCCATGTTTGAGCCTTTTATGCGACTTCAGAAGTGGCAAAGCCAGTGTCCAAA
>CAYJFE010000015.1:0-37180 GCA_964369165.1 uncultured Desulfovibrionaceae bacterium
CTTGTCATTAATTATATAGATTTTGGGCTTTGCCACAAAATCCTCACTGCGCAAGAAGTGTCATTCTTGCTTGCTCGCTAAAGATTTGTTCGCTTTGCTCACAATTCATACACCTTTCGCCAACTCATCTAAATAATCTGCATATTCTTGCATAAGCTTTTTTCGCTCTTCCATATATTGTGCACGATTATATATAGCCCTTACTTGGTTTGAGCTTGAGTGTGCAAGGCATTTTTCTATAACGTCAGGGTTATAGCCTTTTTCATTTAGCAAGGTCGATGCCATAGAGCGAAAACCATGAGGGCACATAGAGCCAGGAGCATAGCCTAATCGTTTCAAAGCTCGTCCAGCAGAATTTTTACTCATTACTCCGCCTGTTTGGGTTGAAGGAAAAAGAAACTTGCTCTTTTCATAAAAATTTGGGCGGGGTATACCTCGAGAGAGGAAGAAACTCACTTTTCAAAGTGTGGTTTTCCCTTCTCTCGTAAAAAAATAAAACTATTCCTTTGTGCTTCTTAATGCGGCTTGCGTGATGACATAAGCGGTTTGTGCGCCGTGGAAGAGGCGGATTAAATCGTTTGAAATTGGCGTATTCTTGTAAAAATCGTGCAGGTGAGCGGAGAGGTCACGCAGATCCATGAAGGCACGGCGAACACGCTGGCGGGTGCGTACTATGCCGACATAATTCCACATAATATGCTTGATTGAAGCCCAATCCTGCGCGATAAGAGCGGGATCATCATTGTTTTCACTGCCAGTATTTTCCCAATCAGGTATTGAATTGAGAAGTTTTTGTGAGAAAATATCTTTGTATTTTGGCATATTTGTAATATATTCCGCCACACTTGTACCAAAGGTGATGGCTTCAAGTAGAGAAGAAGAAGCAAGACGATTTGTGCCATGTATGCCTGTGCACGCGCATTCGCCTATGGCAAAAAGACGCTCGAGGCTGGTTCGGCCTTTTGTGTCAGTCAAGATGCCGCCGCAATAATAGTGGGCAGCTGGCACAACTGGAATCATATCTTTTGAAAGATCTATGCCTAATTGCTTGCAATGGCTTGCAATTGTTGGGAAACGCTCTGTCACATCGCCTTTGATAGGGGAGGGGTCGAGATAGACAAAGGCATCACCGGTGGTGAGCATTTCTGTGTCGATGGCTTTTGCAACAACATCACGTGGTGCAAGTTCCTTGCGTGGATCGTATTTTCCCATAAAGGCTTGCCCCTTACTATTACGCAAGATTGCGCCTTCGCCACGCATGGCTTCTGTGATTAAAAAGCGTTTAGAATCAATACGATAGAGGGCAGTAGGGTGGAACTGCACGTGCTCGGTATTCATAAGACGCACTTGCGCCCTTTGCGCCATAGAGATAGCTGAACCTACTGAAAAATGTGAATTTGTGCTGTGCAGATAGACTTGCCCAATACCACCAGTTGCTAATATTGTGTGATTGGCTAAGAAAATGTCTACATTTCCGTCATTGTTGTTAAGCACGTATGCGCCAAGGCATTCGTTTCTTAGTTGATAACGATATTGCGGCAACTTTGCGTGATGCTCTGTGGTGAGTAAGTCGATGGCAGTATGGTTTGTGAGAAGCTTAATATTTTCATGTTTTTCAACGGCTTCTATAAGACCTTCCATAATGGCTCTGCCTGTGTAGTCGTGACAGTGCAAAATCCTTGCTGTTGAGTGGCCGCCTTCTTTGGTGTAGTGAAAATCGTCACCATTTTTTTCAAAGGGGATTTGTAATTTGTCAATCAATAAGCTTTTTAGCGCTTTATGCCCTTCTTTAGCTAAAAAGCGCACGGCATTGAGTGAGTTTATATGATGCCCTGCAATCATGATATCATTTTCAAGGATTTTCTGATCTTCCTCAGTGGAAGAATAGATAACACCGCCTTGAGCTAGGTTTGAATTGCCTCTATCAACTTCTTCAAGAGGTGAAATCATGGTGACTTCAAAACCTTGATCGGCAAGATTAAGTGCGGCTGTACAAGCGGCAAGGCCTGTGCCTATGATAAGTGTTTGGGTGCGAAATCTTTGAGGGTTCATTGTGTTCTCTATTCTTTATATTTTATGAGCAGGCATTGAGCATGCGTGTTATAGATAAAAGAGCATTTTCTCTTAAATTATCATCAATTTCAAAAGCTTTTGCATTATTCGCCTTTATCTCCTCAAGCTTTTGGCAGAGATTTTTCTCAGTGATTTTAGCCATATCCTTACAAGCGATTCGCTTGAGATTGAAAATATTTTTATTGGGGTACTGTTTTGCTAATCTATCCACAAGATTGACTTCAGTTCCTACAAAAAGTGTAGAGTTTTCAGGTGTTTCTGCGGCTAATTTGATGATGTAGGAAGTAGAGCCAGCATAGTCAGCATTATCGACTAAAAGTGGTGGGCATTCAGGGTGCAAGACGATTTTACAATCAGGATAGTCTTTTCTTGCTTGTTTGATTTGGTCAAGTGTCAAGATTTCATGCACAGGGCAATAGCCAGGCCATAAAAGGAGCTTGGCTGATTTTGTTGATTCAAATTCATATATTTCGCCTTCTTGGCTTAAATTTAATTTCAAAATTTTCTCTGCTGAAAGACCAATCAATTTAGCTGTATTTTGCGCAAGGTTTGCGTCAGGCAAGAAGAGCACAGCTGCATTTTCACCGTGTTTTTCAGCTTCGTCAAAAGCCCATTTTAACATGGTTTTTGCATTGGCAGAAGTGCAGACGGCGCCGCCAAATTTGCCAACAATGGCTTTTACATCTAGGGGCGTATTTACATAAGCTATAGGGATTACTTTTCTATTTTCAGAATTGAGTTTTGTAAGAACTTTATCCAAAGCTTTGGCAGGCACCATTAAAGCCATATCGCAATCAGCATTTGGGTTTGGAATGTGCACGCTTTGCCCTTCTTTTGCCAGCAAAGTAGCGGTTTCTGCCATAAAGTTTACGCCACAAAAAACAATGTGCTTTGCTGAAATATTGTCCATCATGCGTGCTAATTCCAGTGAATCGCCTGCTTTATCAACATATTGCATAACTGCATCGCTTTGGTAGTGGTGGCCCATAACGCAAAGGTCATTGCCTAGTTCATTTTTAAGAGCCATTATTTGATCGTAGTTTGTTGACATAGTTTTTCCTTGTTTTTATATTTTAATTTGCAGTCTTATCTAAAAATAGCATTGAAAAATCGGCTGTGGGCGCTGAATGCGTGATTTTCCCTACAGAGATGAAATCAGGCTTACGTGCTTCACACACAAGTGCAAGTTCGCGTATAGTTTCTAGGCTGACATTGCCGCTGATTTCTGCCTCAATCTCGTTTGGAATAAGGGGAAGTGCTAGATTTAGCATATCTTTATTCATATTATCAAGCATAATGCGCTCAGGCTTGTTTATAATTGCCTCTTTCACATCATCAATAGTGCGGCATTCAATTTCTATAGGAGGACAATTTGTATATTTATTTCTTAGTGCCTCTACAGCTTTTGTGATTGAGCCAGCAGCATCTATATGATTATCCTTGAGCATAAGCATATCTTCAAGGCAGAGGCGATGATTCTTACCCCCAGCACAAGTGACAGCGTATTTTTCTAAAAAGCGAAAAGCAGGGAGAGTCTTTCTAGTGTCAAGAAGATAAACTCCTGTATTTTCAAGCTCTTTCACATATAGATAGCTCAAATTCGCCACACCAGATAAATGTGTGATAAAATTCAAAATCACTCTTTCAGCTTTTAAAAGAATGGCTGTTGGCGCTATTATAGAGCATATCTTGCTTTTATTCTTTACGCGCGCGCCTTCTTCAACATGAAAAGTACAAGTATAGTCACTTGTGAGCTTGTTCATGATTAAAGCTATAAGAGGCAGGCCAACAACAAAGGAATCTTCCTTTGCTATGATTGTAGCAGTGCTTATATCTTTTATGGAGAAAATACCTTCAGCTGTAAGGTCAGCCCCGTCTTCTTCTAGGGCTGTATCTATAAGGATATGCAGAAGTTTTTCTGCCCTTTTTTTCATATCTTCATTATAATTATTAAAAATTGAAAATTCCATTATTTACTCTGTCTTTTATAGATTTTATTATAAATAGCTATTAATTGATAAAAGGTCAATAATTTACTGTGTGCAAAAAAACACATAATAAAATAATGCTTGCAATTTTAAAGCTTAAATCGTATGTTCCAACTAAGAAAATCACACTTTTATTTTTTTATTAAATTTTTTTTTATTTAGGGAGGTAAGGAATGACAGACGATAAAAATCAGCAACAATTCCAAGCCTCAGACGAAAATTATAAAATTAATCCTGATGTCTTGGCAATTTTACAAAAAGATCAAGAACATATAGACAAACATTCACATAAGAAAGAGGCATATGCCTCATATAATGCTGAAATTTCCACTCAGCACCCTGTCGACGTTGCTGAACATATTGAACAATTGCCTTTTAGCGAGCAATTAGATTTAGTCAAAAGTATGTCGCCTGACGATGCGGCTGAAGCCTTGGCCGAGCTCGACGAAGAGCATGCTGGTGATGTGCTTGAATCTCTTTCAGTGGGTGAAGCTGCGGCTATTTTGAATGAAATGTCGCCTGATGATGCTGTTGATGTTTTGTATGACATGGAAGAAGATCAGCGTGAAAATATTCTTGATCAGCTCCCTAAAGAAGATGCCGAAGAATTACGCTCGCTCCTTTCTTTTGATTCAGAAACTGCCGCTGGTATTATGAATACAGAAATGCTTTTATTGCACTATAATTGCACGGCGGACGATCTTATTCTGCAAATTCGCGAATCTGATGATTATGCGGAAACAGTTTACTATGCCTATTTAGTTGATGATAGCGATATTTTATTTAATGTTATCAGTATGCGTGATTTGATGCGCCTTCCAAGAAAGCAGATTTTGAGCGAAATTCTTGTGAAACAAGATATTATTTCAATTCCTTACGATATGCATCAAAAAGATGTGGGCCACCTTTTTGCAAAATATAATTACCATTCTTTGCCTGTTGTCGATAGAGAGGGCAGAGTGCTTGGCATTATCACGCACGATGATATTATTGATATTATTCAAGATGAAGCAAGCGCAGATATGCTAGGTATGGTGGGTGCTGGGCAAGACGAAGATGTGGATACACCTTGGTTTGATTCGGTGAAAATGCGTTTGCCTTGGCTTATTGTAAACCTTTGCACTTCTTCACTTTCAGCCTTTGTTGTCTATCTTTTTGATGGCACAATTGCACAAATGGCCACTTTAGCTGTTTTGATGCCATTAGTTGCGAATCAATCGGGTAATACAGGCCAGCAAGCTTTGGCCGTTATGATTAGGCAACTTGCTGTGGAATCTTTTGATAGAAAACGTACTATTAAAGCGGTTTTTCGTGAAGTGCGTATAGGCATTTTTGTAAGTATGTTTTTTGCGCTTATCGCATTTTTAGGCGTTGGGTTTATTTTCAAAAATTATGATTTAGCTCTTGTTATGTCGCTAGCTTTAATAATAGATATCATTCTAGGGGCGACGGCAGGTGCATCAATTCCTCTTGTGCTTAGAGCACTTGGCAGAGATCCAGCCCAAGCGTCAAGCATATTCCTCACAGCAGTCACAGATTGCACAGGCTTTTTTGTCTTCTTGGGTTTATCTTCTATCTTTTTGTTTTAATAGAAAAAGTCGGCAAAGATAGCTTGTTCTTCTTTACCGACTTTAGAAGTGTTATCTTTTTTAATTTTTACATCACTAAAGATTCTAAAATAGCATCTTTTGGGCAAGAAAGAATGCATGAGCCGCAATCATCGCAACGCTCAGGATTGATTCTGTAGGGTGTTCCTTCTTCTATAGCATTGAAAGAACAGCGTTTTTTACAAATTCCACAAGCAACACATTTGTCAGTGATGCGTGGGCCAGCAGGGTTTACTGTTGCGCCGCCAAAAGCAAAACGCGTGCGCAAAACCTTATGATCTCTTGTTACTTTGCTAAAATCATAGTCAAAAATTTCGCCCTTAGCTTTATGGATTAAAAAATTGCCTTCAGCCATAGCAGGATACATTTCAATATCACGTGCGGCAACTTCTAAGTGTTTGTTTGTTTTAGCTTTTTCAATAATTTCTTGAGGTGGAATATGGCGTAATTCGCCAACTAAGCGGAAAACATAGCCAGGTTGAAAATCAGGAATTGCGCCTACTTCATCATGGTTGAGAATTTTGCCGCCAAGATTGCCAGCAACTGTGACTTTAAGCGTTTCCTTTAATTGTCTGCCATAAGGTTTATTTGCCATGGTGCGAAAATAAATGCCTTCTTCACCATAGCCATTGAAGTGCGCCACTCTCGAATGCACTTCATTATTGTAGATAGTTGAAAAAATAAGTACGCCAATTTTATCGGCAAGTTCGTAAATTTCTTTTATGGTCATAGTCCTACCTCCATTTTGTAAATTCAATATAGTAGAAAATATGTTCGATGTCAAACTATTTTTTTACCTTGCACCACAAATAGTTTTGTACTAATAAAAATAAACATTAATTAGGATAAAACAATGATTATTAACGTTAAAAATCTTTCTTTTGCTTACAAGGGCTGTGATACAATCCTGGAAGGGCTTGATTTTTCGCTTGATAAGAGCGAAATTCTTTGCGTCTGTGGTGAAAATGGCACAGGCAAGTCTAGTCTTTTATGTTTGCTTGCTGGTATCTTAGAGCCAAGCAAAGGAGAGATTGTAAGCCAAGATATTTCGCTTGGCAAACTTTCTGCGCTTATTTTTCAAAATCCTGATATGCAGCTTCTAGGGCAGAGTGTTTTAGAAGAAATGCTTATGATTTATCCTAATATAGACGAAGAAAAAATATCTGAAGCATTGAAATTATTAGAAGATTTTGGCCTGTCAGAAAAGAAAGAAAGTCCTATAGAAAATCTTTCTTTTGGGCAAAAAAGAAAATTAGCTCTTGCTTCTTCGCTTATGCAAAAGCCAAGTCTTCTCTTGTATGATGAACCAAGTGCGCATTTAGATTATCCTTCTTTACTACAATTGAGAAAATGTATTTTAGAGAATAAAGAAAGAAATATTGCCCAGTGCATTGTTGCGCATGATGTTGAAATATATGCGGATATTGCAGATAAAATTCTTTTATTGCATAAAGGAAAGCAAGTTTTTTATGGTTCTGTGCCCGCAGCCTTTGACTATATTGAAGAGCATAAAGAAATTGCCATAAGGCTTCCTTCATATTGGCAAAATCAAGATAAAAATCTACGTAAAATTTTGCCTTGGTAGAAAGAGATGCATAGCCAAAACACTTTAGAATATATTGACAAAATAAAGAGAACAAGCCTAGTAGATGCCCGTATTATACTTATTTGCTTTCTTCTTATTTCTTCTCTTTCTCTTTCCTATACAGGCATTGAGCGTGTCATCTGTGCCTTTATTTTTACGGCTTTTTTGTATAGGAGGCAAAGGCGAAAGCTTTCCTTGAAGCTGTTTTCACTTTTTTGCTTCTTTTGTCTTTTTTGGGCTTTTATAATTTTTCTTATAAAATCAATATCCTTTAATAGTGGTATAGTTTTTCTTTCTTTGCTGGAAAATGCTTGTTTTGCCCTTCAATTTGCTTTAAAGCTTTATTTGCTTGGTATTCTTGCATTTTGTATATATATAAGCGCAAGTTTGAAAGAATACGCATTAGCTCTTGCCTATTTTGGAAATATTTTTTCCAAGAAATACGGCTATATATTGGGACTTTTGGCCCTGCTTGTCTTCAAAGCATTTTATGATATCTTTGCCTTGAGTTTTAGCCTTAAAAAATCTTTGACTTATAAATTCAGAAATACAAAGCACTTGCCTTTTTATAAGAAGATTTCTTTCTTCATGTATAGCCTTCTTGTGCTTTTAGAAAAAAGAAATCAAGAACTTTCACGGGCTATTTTTTCAAAAAAAATGCATACAAAAGAAGCTTTTATGAAAGAATGGCCTGCTTTTTCAGGAGATTTTGCAAAAGAAAATTTTCAATATTTATTGCTTCTACTCTTTTCCCTTCTTCTTTACTTTTTTAATATTTACTAAGTGCTAGAAATTAAAGTTTTTTTTTGATAAAATTAGACTTGAGTTTTTTTTCTATCCTGTATATACTTTCTGAATTATTATTAACTTTTCTCCTTCATAAGGAAAAAAAAATGACAAATTTAAAATATCCTCGAGTGCTTTTGAAATTGAGCGGAGAAGCTTTAGCTGGCGAAAACGGCTTTGGCGTTGACCCTGAAATTGTTGCAAAAATCTGCACAGAAATTGCGCAAGTCCATGCTGATGGCGCAGAGCTTGCTCTTGTTATTGGCGGTGGTAATATCTTTCGTGGGCTTTCAAGCTCAGCTAAAGGAATGGACAGATCTAATGCCGATTACATGGGTATGCTTGCCACAATTATGAATGCTTTGGCTGTGCAAGACGCATTAGAAAAAATGGACGTGCCAACACGAGTTTTATCTGCCATTGCAGCACGTGAAGTTTCAGAGCCATTTATCAGAAGAAGAGCTTTGAGGCATATGGAAAAAGGCCGTGTGGTTATTTGTGCAGCCGGTACAGGAAATCCATATTTCACCACAGATACGGCAGCAGCTCTGCGTGGTGTTGAGCTCAATTGTTCGCTTATTATCAAAGCAACTAAAGTTGATGGTTTGTACGATAAGGATCCTATGAAATTTAACGATGCTACAAAGATTGATGTTATCAATTATAATGAAACCATTCGACGCGACTTAAAAGTGATGGACTTCACCGCCCTTACGCTTGCCCAAGAAAATCAAATGCCTTTAGTTGTTTGCTCAATGTTTGGTGGAGCGATAAGGCGTGTGCTTTTGGGTGAAAAAGAAGGCACACTTATTACAAATTAATCTAAAATTTTAGTATGTTAACCTTGAATTTAATTGTTCAAGAGGCATACTGTCTGTATAATTTAATAAATACATAATCGGAGAAAATATGAGTAAAGATGAAGTAATGTTTGATGCGGAAGAACGCATGGAAAAAGCCCTAATTGCGCTTGATAGAGATTTTACAAAATTGCGCACAGGCCGTGCGTCTACATCTTTGGTTGACGAAATTAAAGTGGATTATTATGGAACTCCTACTCCAATTAAGGGCTTAGCTTCCGTTTCAATCCCTGATTCAAGAACAATTGCGATCCAAGCTTGGGATAAAGGTTCTTTCCCTCTTATCGAAAAAGCTATTCAAAAGTCAGATTTAGGCTTAAACCCTATGAATGATGGTAAAATTATTCGTATTGTTATTCCTGCTCTTACAGAAGAACGCCGTAAAGAATTATCAAAACTAGCTAAAAAATACGGTGAAGATGCAAAAGTTGCTATAAGAAATATACGTCGTGATGTGAACGATGCAATGAAGAAATTAGAAAAAGATAAAGTCATCAATGAAGACGAATCTAAAAAAGCATTGGACGAAATCCAGAAATTGACTGATAAATACGTTGCTAAATGTGATGAGAAGTATCAAGCAAAAGAAAAAGAAATAATGGACATCTAGTTAAATTCATTCTTTTGTGTTTTTTCTGCGGCAAAGATATTTTTTTATTACAATCATGTATGTTTTGATACATTCATTTCATAAAAAAATCCTTTTTCTTGAAAAACCCACAAAATTTATGAATTTAATATTTGTCTAGTATACTAGTTATAAAAGGTATAAATGAGTGTGTCAATTCAGCATGTTGCCATAATTATGGACGGCAATGGCCGCTGGGCTCAGGAAAGATCTCTTTCTAGGAGCGAGGGGCATAAAGCCGGTGCAAAGGCTGTGAGAAAAATTATCACAAAGGCAAGGGAAATTTCCTTGCCTTACCTTACTCTTTATGCTTTATCCCGTGAAAATTTGCAAAGGCCTCAAGAAGAATTAACTAATCTGTTCAAGTTGTTAGTTGATTTTGTTCAAGCCGAATTGCCCACACTTATTGAGCAGGATATACGCCTTCACTGCATAGGTGACTTATCTTCTCTGCCCTATGCTTCACAAAAAGCCATCAATTATGCACTTCAAAAAACCAAAAATTGCAAAACAAGCAATCTTTGCCTAGCTCTTGCATATTCCGCTCGTGAAGAGATGATGCGCGCTTTTGTGCGTATGCATAAGGATAAAGACAAGCTTTTGCTTAATTTTGATAATATAAATGAAGTAAAGCCTATCCTTGAGGAATTTCCCAAATATCTTGATGCGCCTACCTTTCCTGAAGCTGATTTGATTATCCGCACAGGAGGCGAGAGAAGGTTGAGTAATTTCTTACTTTTTCAAGCGGCCTACAGTGAATTGTATTTCTCAGATCTTTATTTTCCTGACTTTGATGGCGAAGAATTGGAAAAAGCTTTAGATGATTTTTCTGCGCGCCAAAGGCGTTTTGGAAAGATTTAAGCATTAAGGCGACAGATAGTTTTAACCTGTTGAATGTTATTTGTAAAACTTTTTAGGAGAGTGGCATTGGAATTTCATAAACGCGCGATAACAGCTTTAGTATTGGCAGCTCTTCTTATAGGCGCATGGATGATGGGCGGCCTTGTTCTTCAAGTGAGCATAATGCTTATAGCTTTAGTGGGATCTTGGGAATACTATAGAATGTTTTTTGGCAAAGAGCGCAAAAGAATGCTTCTTTTCGCCTCAACTCTACCACTGATCATTCTTGGCCTCGTTTTTTATACGCCAATTATCGATCTTTTAGCCTTTGCTTTAGTCTTTTTGGGTATTGCTATCTTCACGCTTTTCCGCTGGCCAAGCGATGAAAAAAAAGCCTTGAGAGAAGGCGCCATTCTTCTTTCAGGTGTTGTGTATCTTCCTGTTTTGATTTATTTAATAAATTATCTTTCCCCTTATGAATTGCTGTATGCCTTCTTTTTGCCTGCCATAAACGATACTTTTGCTTATCTTTCAGGTCTTAAATTTGGCAAGCACAAAATTTGGGTGCAGGTAAGTCCAAAGAAGAGTGTAGAAGGCTCGATTGGCGGAATGCTTGCTTCTATAGTATTTTCTATGGCATTTTGCTCATACCACGGCGAAGGTTCATTTTTAGCTTATGGAATTTGTGGCGCAATCCTTTCAATTATGGCGCAATTAGGAGATTTCTTTGAATCTGCCTTGAAAAGAACAACACAAGTTAAGGATAGCTCAAGCATACTTCCAGGACATGGCGGTGTTTTAGACAGACTAGACAGTATTTTATTTGTTGTGCCTGTACTTTTATTTATTCTTTCCCTCTTTCCTGAATTAAAATTCTAACTTTATCAAGTATTATGAACTATATATCCCCCTTGCCTAGTGAGGAATATTGTAAAGATTTTGCTCAAAACAATAAAAAAAGAAGCTTGTGCATCTGTGGCTCAACCGGCTCTATAGGTGTTTCAACTTTAAAGATTGCTGCAGCGCATAAGGAGCTATTTGATATCTTTGCTCTTGGTGCAGGAAAAAATATTGCACTCTTAGCTGAACAAGTTGTTGAATTTCTACCGAAATATATTGTTATCCAAGATAAAGTAGATAAAGATAAACTCAAGAATATTCTCAAAGAAAAATTTTTACAAGCAAAGCTCGATATGGCACAAATGCCTGAAATTTTAGCAGGTCAAGAAGGTTATGAATATATAGCTTCACACGATGAATACTCAACTTTTGTTTCAGCGCAAGTTGGAGCTTCGGGGCTTCGTGCAACTTTAGCGGCGGCTCAAAAAGGCAAAGTGGTGTGCCTTGCAAATAAAGAAAGCCTTGTCTTGGCAGGTTCACTCCTTAGAGAAATCTGCAATAAAACAAAGGCGACAATTCTTCCTATTGATTCAGAACATCACGCGCTTTTTCAATGCCTTTTAGGGCATAAGAAAGAAGATGTGCATAAACTTATTCTCACAGCTTCAGGTGGAGCATTGAGAACTAAGTCTTTAGAATTTTTGCAAAAAGCTAAAGCTAGTGATGCCCTAAAACACCCGAATTGGAGCATGGGTGCAAAAATCACTATTGATTCTGCCACGCTTATGAACAAAGGTTTAGAAGTGATAGAGGCTTGCCATTTGTATGGAATGGACTTATATACTATTGACGTTGTTGTGCATCCGCAAAGCATTATTCATTCCATGGTGGAATATAAGGATAATTCTATCATTGCTCAGCTTTCAAAGCCAAGTATGCTCTTGCCTATAGCGCACTGCCTAGCCTATCCTTTGACCTTAGAAGGCGAAAGTTTTGAAATGCCAAGACTTGATGTGAAAAAAATGATGGATTTGACCTTTGAAGAAGTGGATAATGTGAAATTTCCTTGTCTAGATCTTGCTAAAGAAGCTTTTAGACAAAAGAAATGTGTGGCTTTAAATGCTGTGAATGAAATTGTAGTGGAAGCTTTTTTAAATGATAGTATAGCTTTTATGCAAATACCTGCTATTATAGAAGAAATCCTTCAATCCGCAGCTATTGACCCTAACAATATAAACGATATTCTCCTTTTTGATGCCGAATGTAGGGCAAAAACTAGGGAAAAATTAAATTAATAAAGTGAGTTAAGTATATATATGGAAACATTACTTTCATTTTCTTGGCAAGCTGTTGCCGTTGTCTTGGTACTTGGTGTACTTATTTTCATACACGAACTTGGCCATTTTCTTATGGCAAGACATTTTAAAATTGGTGTGATAACTTTTTCTCTTGGTTTTGGGCCAAAAGTTCTCAAATATAAAAAAGATAAAACTACTTATGCTCTTTCGCTTATTCCTTTAGGTGGCTATGTTTCTATGGTTGGCGAATATTCTGACGAAGTTGAAGAACTTGGCTTTACAGAAGCCGATGCAATTAACCATCGTCCGCCTTTGCAGCGTTTATTAGTTGCTTTTGCTGGGCCTTTTGCGAACTTACTCTTGGCTTTTCTTTTATATGTGGGCATTGCCTTTCATTCTGGTGCTTCAATCACTTTGCCTGTGATTGGCTCTGTGCTTGAAAATAGCGCTGCAGCTGAAATTGGTTTAGAAGCGAATGACTCTATTTTACGCATAGGCAATACACCTATTGAAGAGTGGAATGATGTTGTTACTGCCCTTGCCGAAAATGGTGCGACTACAACTGAAATCGAGTTTTTACGCGATGATACTATCTATACTAAAGAAGTGAGCCCAAAGGAAAGTGTGCGCACAAATATTTTTGGAGAAGAAGAAAAAGCCTATCTTCTAGGTGTGACGCCCTCTGGCGCTACTAAGCACATTCCTCTTGGTTTTTTTGATTCAATCCTAGAGGGGCATAAGCAAACAGTTTTTACTATTGATGTGACTTTAACTGGTCTTTCAAAGCTTATTACAGGCTCAGTTTCGGCTGATAATGTTGGCGGGCCAATTATGATTGCTCAAGTAGTTGGACAGCAAGCAAATATGGGCATTATACCTCTACTTTTATTGACTGCACTTATAAGCGTCAATCTTGGTCTATTGAATTTATTGCCTATTCCTGTGCTTGATGGCGGAACAATTGTTTTTTCTCTTATTGAAATGGTCACAAGAAGACCTATTAGCGAAAGAGTGCAGAATGCATTAATGCAAGTGGGCGGTTTTCTTTTACTTTCACTTATGGTCTTTGCCACTTTCAATGATGTTATGCGCTTTTTTAAATAAGCAATTTCTAAAAATAAGGAAAGAATATGAGCATAGCCGATAATCGAAAAGCTAGACAAATATATGAATTTATAGATTTTTATGAAGCTGGAATTGCGCTTACAGGGCCAGAAGTAAAATCATTACGAAATGGTAAAGTTTCCTTTGTCGATTCTTATGTTGATTTTAAGAATGAAGAAGCTTTGCTTGTAGGGCTCAATATTGCCTTTTATGAGCAAGGCGGTTATGCAAAGCAAGAGCCAACTCGCACAAGAAAACTTTTATTACATAAGCAAGAAATTTTACAATTAAGCGCAAAAGTTGAGCAAAAAGGTTTGACTGTTATTCCTGTAAAGCTCTACCTCAAACGAGGCAAAATCAAGCTAGAAATCGCCTTGGCTCGCGGTAAACATCTTTTTGATAGAAGAGATGAGCTCAAAAAAAGAGCTGAAAATCGTGATATGGAAAGAGAAATGGTAAGGCACTAATATTCAAGAATATTAATGAGCATAATCTATGAAATATACTTCTTTTATTCCTAAAAAAGTCAAGGCTGAAGACAGAAAACGTTCGGCGCGTTTTCCTACATCTGCGCAGGAATATTTATCGCAAGTGCTTGAAGCAAAAGGAAATAATGAAGTTCAAGAAATGCTCTCTGAACTCTATGCGCATTGGGATATCGCCATGGGCGAAGAACTGTACCAACTTGCTTTGCCTTTGGGGCATAGAGGAAAAATTCTTTTAATTGCAGGTGAGGATAATTTAGTATTAAATGAATTATCCTATATGCTTGAGGAAATATTGGAAAGAGTTCATGGCTTTATGGCTATGCAATATTTTGAAAAAATTGAACTCCATCTTTTGCAAAATAGAAGAGCATTGAATCAAGAAGTTGAAATATATAAGGCACCTGAGAAAGTAGAGCTTATTCGTCCCGAGAATTTAGGTAAGCTCAATCTTCCAGAAGGTAAAGTGAAAGAGGCTTATTTGCACTATCTTTCATTGTTTAAATAAAATTTTTTCCTAATATATCTAGATATTAGAAAGAAATTCATATAAATTAGCATTAAACTTGCCTTTTTTATGAAATAGACCTATACTCAATGTAGGAGAAAATTATGTACACTATAGACGATGTGGCAAGTATAGCTGACGAGCAAAAAATGTTGGCTTTAGAAGAGTTTAAATCCTTGCCAGACAATGAATTATTAAATATTTGGGAACATACGCAAATGGTCGAAATGGAAGTGCGTGAGCGCTTTGGTGTGGCTGTTTCTATGGCTCCAAATTATGAAGAAATGATTCTTTCAGAGCTGCATACTCGCCTCATAAGTAAGAATAATCTTGAGCTTTCTTTTCATCGCAAAAAAGCAAAAGAAATCAAGAAACCAAGGCTCAAACGTAGGTGTCCGAATCCTAAAGCTAATTAAGAGGATACTATAAAAATTTTAATTTCACGGAATCCTCCTATATGCAAAGCTCTATAAATCAAATTAAAGCCTCGGCTGGTTCGGGCAAAACACATACAATCATAAATATCCTTCTTGCTCTTTTATTGAATGAAAAAAAGAGTATAAAGGATATTTTTTCTTCTGTTCTAGCTATAACTTTCACGAATGCTGCGGCTGCGGATATGAAATCAAAATTGATTTCTCGCCTAAAATCTATAGCTTTAGGTTTAGAAGGTAATGCAAATCAGGCGCTTATTGCAAAAAGAAGTATTGATGGACTTATAGAAAATTACAATAGCCTCAATATGCGCACTATTGATAGTTTTCTTTTGATGGTTCTTCGTCAAAACCTCTTAGAAACACATCTTCCAGCTACATTTGATATAGCTTTTGATAAGGCTGAGTTTTTTGATCCACTCTTAGAAGAATTGGCCCATTCAGCTCTTGGGAATCAAAGTGCTAATCAAGAAAAACATGAATTAAGTCAAGAGCTTTTAACTCTTTTAGAGTATTATGAAAAAATGTATGAAGCCCTTTTTTATAATGTCTTACAAAAAGGCTTTCTTGGCACAAAAAAGATTCGTCAAGCATTGTATGAAGCACTCAATTTAATGGCTACATTGAGTCTTGATGAGCGTAATTTATTATCTTCTTCAAAAGAAGTGCATAATAAATACACAGAGGCATTTGAACAATTTGATTTTTATCTCAACACCTTAGATGCCTTTTTAGAAGAAAGGAAAACTATAGTTGCAAAAGGAAAGGATATTACTTTTGCGCCGTATAGGAAGGCTGTGCAGGAGTTTCGCTTACAAAGAAAATTGCCTTCATTTTTCCGAGCTGATGCTGAATCATTATTTTATGCAATACTAAACAAAAAAGAAGCCGCTCGTCTTCTTGAACCAGAAAATAAAATTGATTATGCAAAAATAATTGAACTTATTGAAAAGATAGCTTTTTTTTATCAAAGAACATGGCTTTTATATAATGCACTGAAATATACAGCAGTGACAGATTTTACAAAATTAATCCTTGAATTACAAGATTTTGAAGAATATTCTAAAGAAAAACTTCTCTCTGACAGAATCAGTGAAATTTTGCTCAAGAGCATCAATGAAGAGGGCTTGTTCCCCACAATGCTCTCACATATGCCATTTGCACTCGACTTTCTTTTGATTGATGAATTTCAGGACACTAATAGCAAGCAATGGGAAGTGATTTCTCATTTTGTTAGGGAAATACTCTCCCAAGGCGGAAATTTCACCTATGTAGGCGATGTGAAACAAGCAATTTATGCTTGGCGCGGCGGCGAGGCTGCACTTTTTGAAGATATACTTTTAGATTTTGATTATCCAAAAAATTTCAAAACCTTAGACACTAATTGGCGCAGTGCAAAAAATGTGATTGCTTTTAATAATGCAGTATTTTCGCAGCTTAAAGATAAAGAATATGCAATTGAATTATTAGATAAAATTTTTAAAAATCAGCACGAAGCAGTGAAATATGCACCAGAACTTCAAAAAATTTATGCAGATGTAGAGCAAGAAGTTTCAGAAAAATGGCTTCAAAAAAATCATGGAAAAGCAGCACTTTATCCTCTTCCTTCTATGCAAAAAAATGAAGACTTGTATATTCTCCTTAAAGAGCAAATACTTGATATTATAAGAAAAGGGCGCGACCAATACCAATATAAAGATATGGCAATTTTGCTTCGCGATAATATTATGTGTGCGCAAGTAGCTCAATGGCTTACTGAAGCAAATATTCCTGTAATTACAGAAGGTTCTCTGGAGATTACTTCTAATTTTGTCATTGGGCAAATCTTGTCATTAATTGACTTTTTAGCTGATGATGATAATAGCCTTGCACTGTGGCATTTTATTCATTTTGAAGGGCTTTTTTCTGAATCAATACAGGGTCTTAACCTCAAACTTCTCACTGTTTACGATGCACTTTCAGCAAAAAAAGAAGGAGTGACACTTTTCTCTTATTTGAAGGTCTATTCTCCACAATTTGCAGATCTTCTTGAAGAATGGAAAGAAGATTCACAAAAACTCAATCTTTATGACTTGTTATGTAAAATTTTTGAACAGACAGAACTTTTTATAAGAATGCCACAGCAAAGCGGATTTTTTTCACGATTTTTAGAAATAGTTTTCCAAGCAAGTACTCGAAATATAACAAGTATAAGAGATTTTCTGCACTATTGGAAAAGCGAAGGCTATAAGGAAAAAATTCCGATGCCAGAAAATGTTGATGCTGTTCGCATTCAGACTATTCACAAATCTAAGGGTGCTGAATATAAGTTTGTTTTACTTTGGAACGAAAAAAAACAGAGAGCTCTTGATGAACTTAAGCATTATAATTTAGGTGAACTTTCATTTTTTGCTCCGCACTCTATATACCATACAGATTATGGAAATGATTTAAAAATTCAATCATTTGAAACATTAAACTTATTTTATGTTGCCTTCACTCGTGCAAAAGAAGAACTGCATATCTTGTATAAAAAGGGCAAAACAAGCAAGACAATTTCGCAAATGCTTGTAGAAAATGTACAAGAAATGTGCACATATAATGAATTAGAAAAAAATTACCTTTTTGGGGAGCATAATGCTCAAGTTGTTGAAAAATCAACTGAAAATCTTATTGGTGGAAATAGAGTAGAAGAAAAAAGAGATAGAGTGCAAAGCTATATGGCTTTGAAACAAAAAAAATTCACTTTGAATTTTCAAGAATTACAAGAGAGAAATTTGACATTAACGCCTTTAAAAAGAGGAACTTTAATACATCTATTTTTTGAAAAATATTTTAATCTGGCAAAGAGTGTTGACGCCGATGAGAGAAAAATTGCGGCCAATATACTAGCAGATAAAAATCTTTTAGCCGAAGATAAAGAGAGTTTATGCATTGAAATAATAGATATTTTCTCATGGATCAAAACTTTACCAGATTTTGAACTTTGGCAAAAAAATTCTTTAAGTGAGCAAAGTATCCTAAGTGAAAGTAAAGAACTTTTGCGCTGTGATCTTTTTGTTATAACTCATGAAAAAATTATTGTGATCGACTTCAAAACAGGGCATGAAGATCAAAAGAATAAAACTCAAATTATTCAATATCTCAAGGTCTTATCGGGCATAGAGAACTTGAAAAATAAAGAAATTGAAGGAAAAATTATCTATTTAGATTTGCGTAAAGTTATTGAATGTGGGGCAAGCGATGAATAATTCAAACTTTAAACTTTGTGATTGGAAAGAGAATTTTTTTCCATATGTGTATAATTTTACAAAAGAAAAAACTCAAAACCAATGCGAGAAGGCTTTGCTTGTTTTTCCAACCTCGCGTGCGAGAAAAATTTGCATTGAATATATACAAAGCATTGAAAAGAATATCTTTCTTCCTCAGATTTTGACTTTAGATGAATTTTTAGAATATTGTCAACTCAATCTATTTAGCACAGATGAAATTTCTGCAACCCAAATTGATGTGCTAGATAATATATTTTTACTGTACGAAATTGTCCAAAAGGTGGCAAAACAATCTGAAAAAAAATATTTCAAATCTTTACTGGGAAATACTCTTGAAAATCGTCCTTCATTTTTGCATAAGGAGTTGAAATCTTTTCCTTACTTTTATCAGTATGGACTTTCACTTTTTGAAATCTTGCAGGAGTGTTTAGAAGAGTACAGTTTTGCAAATCCTATCACAAATGCCCATGATGCAGTTGATGACTTTTCTGCATTTTTGCTTTTAAATATTAGGCTTATTTTCGATAAATACAGAGAAGAACTAGACAAAAGAAATATTACAGTACGAAGTTACAATAAATATAAATTAGCTGAAAAAATACAAAAATTTTCAAGCGATAGTTTAACTGTTTTCAGTGATAAGAAAATAATATTCAGTGGCTTAGATATTTTGTGCAATGCTGATGAATGTGTTCTGAAGCATTTTGAAGAGAGTGGGGCAGAATTTTTATTTATCAGTGATCCAAAGCTTGCAAATGATCCTGAAAATGCTCACTGGTGCACAAGTTTTTATAAAGATTTGTCAAAAAAATGGAAGAAGCAGTTTGAGCTCTTGCCTTTCAAATATTCTGAAAATTATTCTATCAATTCAGATATTAAGCAAGTGTCCTCCATTGAAAATAAAGTGCAATATTTTTTCCATCAAGCCTTTGATGTGCATTCGCAATTTCAAAACTTGACAATTCCCAAAGGTCCACAAAGAAAGGCTTGTGTTTTGAATTCAGAAGCTTCCTTACTCCCTTTGCTGTACACATTGAATAATGAATATGAAGAAAGTGAGCTGAATGTTGCACTTGGTTTTCCTCTAAGAGAATCAAAACTTTTTCAATGTGTTTTTTACTTAGAGGAAATGATAAAATCTTCAAGAAAAACTTTAGATAATAATGAACATTATCTCTATGATAACAATATGTTGTTAGGTTTATTATCTTATGATTTTCTTCCATTTTTACGCGATGATATTAAACAGAATATTAAGATTAAATCAAGGCCTTATATTTCTTTAGTCGATGTATTTCAAGAAAAGCAAGATTTAGAAAATGCGATACAAATTATTGAGAAATGGGCTAAAATTGATAATTTATACAAACTTATTTTATGGATTGAAAATTTTGCTGATTTATTGAGTCATGCATTTAAAGATAATAATTTTGAGCAGCTAGCTCTTCTTTCTTTGAAAGATATTGCGCAGAAGTGGAAACAGAAAGACTATCTTTCAGAATCCTTGTCGCATGAATTGTGTGTGCGTATTTTCTTTGAAGAGTTGGGCAAAAAGACTATTCCTTTTGAGCATCACTCAGACGACGCGCTTCAAGTTCTTAGTCTTAATCAAACGAAAAACTTGCAATATGATATTCTTCATATTTTTGATGTAAATGATGAATTTTTACCAGGAAAAAGGAAAGAAAATCCACTGCTTCCGGAAAAATTACGTCCGCTTCTTTCTTTGCGATCTCTGCATATTTTTGAACAAGTGAAGTCACATGCTTGGTACAAACTTTTAGCAGGTGCAAAAGAAGTGCATCTTTATTGGCAGGAATCTAGTTCTGCCGCCTTGTTCGATAGCAAAAAAATCAAATCTCCTCTTGTTGAAGAAGTCTTATGGAAGCTAGAGCAAGAAAATAATGCGCTTTTAGATGTGACACAGGCTTTAAAGAATAAAGAAAATCAATTCTATACACAAGCTTCTTGCGACTTAGAGCTTGTGCAAAGAAAGCACAGTATCACAGTGGATGAACAAATAAGAAAGGATTTACATGAATTTTCTTTGAAAAGTTTTTCTGCCTCTTCTCTCGATGTTTTTCTAGAGTGTCCCTTGAAGTTTTTTTATAAATACATATGTAATTTTAGCTCTGTAGATGTTATTGAAGAAGAGGATAATCACGCAATTGTTGGTACTGTTGTGCATAATTTTATTAAAAATCTTTATACTGAAAATGAATCTCTCGATAAAAGTCAACTCTATGCTCGTTTTGAAAATAATTTGAATCACTTAGACTCTTTACTACTTAAGGAAAATGCTTTTGAATTGTTTCCCTCAGAGAGTATTTTTTTGCTTAAAAAATCAATTCCTTATAGACTTAAGAAATATATTCATGAACAGCCAGATGAAGTGCATATAGCCTTGCTTGAACGTAAACTGGAAGCTATTATTGACAATACTATGAAAATATACGGTTTTATTGACAGAGTGGACACAGTGCGTGATGCAAATGGCAAGAAAGAGAGTGTGATTTATGACTATAAAACTGGGTCGCTAAAAAATCTTCCTTCTGCTGACTTTTGGAATAATAAAGCCGATACTTTTGAGGGACTTAAGCTTGACTCTTCTCAAGCAAGTGAAGGGCACCCTCTTTTGGCGGAGCTATATAAAGAAATGCCAAGCGTGCAATTGCCGCTATATTATTATTTGGCTTATGCCAATGCTTTAAATCCTGCTAATGCTGCCTATATTGACTTGGCCGATACTTGCAAAGAGCATTGTCTTTTTGATGAAAATGTGACTGTTGATATGCCAAAAAAAGTTGCTATTGTATTGAAGTTTCTTCAAAATTATATGCAAAATATTGATGTTCTTTCTGCTCATAACCTTACTTCCTGCGATTTTTGTTCTTATGCTATTTATTGTAGTTAGTTGTGACTAATTTATTTTTCTTTATTATATCATGCAATTGAATGCTAAATCTAGGAAAATCAAGAAAATGTATAGAATTCTTTCTTGACCGACTCATTATTGTGTTGTATGAAAGGAATCATATCACAAAAATGAGGTTAAAATTTATGATACCAAGTTTAAAAATAGGCGATTTAGTTGCAAAAATTCCTGTTGTGCAAGGCGGAATGGGTGTTGGTGTTTCTTTATCAAAATTAGCCGCCGCAGTTGCTAATGAAGGCGGAATAGGAACAATTTCAGCCGCAATGATTGGCATGGGCGAGCCTGATGTTGTTAAAAATCCAATAGAAGCAAATATGCGTGCTCTTCGCAGAGAAATAAGAAAAGCAAAAGAAATGACTCAAGGAGTTGTGGGCGTTAACATCATGGTTGCCTTGACAACTTTTGCGGATTCTGTGCGTACAGCTATTGAAGAAAGAGCAGATATTATCTTTGCAGGTGCGGGCTTACCTTTAGATATGCCTAAGTATTTGAAAGAATTGTGCGAAGAAAAGAAAGAAAACTTTAAGACTAAACTTGTTCCTATTGTTTCTTCTGCTCGTGCTGCAACAGTTATTGCAAAAAAATGGCAAAGCCGCTTTGATTATACTCCTGATGCCTTTGTTTTAGAAGGCCCAAAAGCTGGCGGTCACTTAGGTTATGGCGAAACAGAAATCGATGACGCAAGCTTCTCTTTAGAAAAAACATTGCCAGAGCTTGTTGCTGCTGTGAAGAAAATTGAAGAAGCAAGCGGGAAGAAAATTCCTGTAATTGTTGGCGGTGGTGTGTTTACTGGTGAAGATATGGCGCGTATGTTTGAGCTTGGTGCAAGCGGTGTTCAATTAGGTTCACGCTTTGTTGCTACAGACGAATGTGATGCTGATATCAAATTCAAGCAAGCTATGGTGGAAGCTACGGCAGATGATATTACAATCATCAAAAGTCCTGTTGGTATGCCAGGTAGAGCCATCAATGGTTCATTTGTAAAAGAAGTGAAAGAAGGTAAAAGAAAGCCTGTGAAATGTGCTTTCAAGTGTCTACATACTTGTGATCCTTCTTCAGCGCCTTATTGCATTTCAAGCGCGCTTATTGCTGCAGCGAAAGGAAAGCTTGAAAAAGGTTTTATCTTCTGCGGCTCTAACGCTCCATTGATTAATAAAATTACTTCAGTGAAAGAGCTTATGCAATCTTTGAAAGAAGAATTTGTTAACAGCTATAAATCATTGAAGAAATAAACTCATTACAATGCTTTTTACAAGTGCTCAAGGCTACTATGCTTTGAGCACTTTTTTTGTGCCCTTCACTAATTACTTGAAACTTAAAGAAAAAAAGTGATTTTGATGTATGAAAAGTATAATTTTGCTGAAAAACATTTAAAGATTTTCTAACTTCGCATGATAATAAAGAAAAAATATTTTAATTTTGAAGTTTAAAATGAGCTTTAAAAATCACCTTAAGTAGTTTAAATATATTAACATTTTACGACTTTTTATAAAGAAAATTTAGTCTAATACTAACAATTATTTTGAAAAATTTTAAAAAAACCTTACAAAAAGTCTAGACATTTTTTTCATTTTATGTTTTTATCAACTTACGGAACAAATGACAAAAAAGTCACTCCAGTTTAGGAACATTTGAATGTGAAAAGAACGCAAATGGCACTCTGTTTTTTTTAAATAATTTGAAGGCAGTTTGCAAGTAGCATGAAAGTAAACTGGATAGATTGCAAAACATAGAGGTAAAGGGGATAACGCTGATGGCTAAATCAGAATTCATTGTTGGATTAGATATAGGAACAACTAAGATATGTGTAGTTGTTGGCGAACTTACCGAAAATGGAAAGATAAATATCCTTGGAGTTGGCGAAAGCGTTTCAACTGGGCTTCGCAAAGGTGTGGTGGTAAATATTGAACAAACAGTTCAATCTATTGAAAAAGCACTTCAAGAAGCTGAGTCAAAAGCTGGTTTAGAAATTCGTTCTGTATATGCTGGTATTGCAGGAAGTCATATTTCTGGAATTAATAGTAATGGCGTAATAACCATTAAGGGTGATGAAGTCACTCAGCGTGATGTTGAGCGCGTGCTTGACGTTGCTCGTGGTATTGCAATTCCAATGGATAGAGAAGTTATTCATATTTTACCTCAAGAATACATCGTTGACGATCAACACGAAATCGTTGACCCACTTGGTATGAGTGGTGTACGTCTTGAGGCGAAGGTTCATATAGTTACAGGTGCTGTGACTTCAGCGCAGAATATTGTTCGCTCTTGCCACAAAGCAGGGCTTGATGTTTGCGATATTGTTTTAGAAGCTTTGGCTTCATCAAAAGCAATATTGACTCAAGAAGAACGTGAGATTGGTGTTGCCATTGTTGATATCGGTGGCGGAACTTCAGACATCGCTGTTTTTGCTAACGACTCAATCAAATACACTGGTGTGGTTGCTCTTGGGGGTAATAACCTTACCAATGATATCGCCTTTGGATTAAGAACACCTGTAGACAAGGCTGAAAAAATCAAAACAAAGCATGGCTGCGTTTTGATAAGTGAAGTTGGCCCTGATGAATTTATTGATGTTCCTAGTGTTGGTGGTAGAGAACCAACAAGGCTTCCAAGACGTATGCTTGCTGAAATCTGTGAGCCACGTATGGAAGAGATACTTATGATGGTTAATCAGGAATTAGAACGTTCTGGTTACAAAAACCAACTGGCAGCAGGTATTGTTTTGACTGGTGGTTCCGCTTTGATTAGTGGTTGCCGTGAATTAGCAGAGCAAATATTTAATATGCCTGTTCGAATTGGTACACCTCGTGAACTCGGTGGTGTGAAGGATTTTGTAAATTCGCCTAAGTTTGCAACTGCGGTTGGGCTTTTACACTATGGCGCGGAAAAGGAAAATTCAGAAAGTCGTTTCCGTATCCGCCAAGACAACAACACAACATTATTCGATACGATCTTGACACGTATGAAGAAATGGGTGTCTGAAATTTTATAAACTGTATTATAACAAGCTTGGAGGTTATTGTTATGAATGTATCTTTAGATGTGAATTACGAAGAACAAACTGCGAAAATTAAAGTTATAGGCGTTGGTGGCGGCGGTAATAATGCTATTCAATCTATGATTGACTGCAAACTTACTGGAGTTGATTTTGTTGTTGCAAACACTGATGCTCAAGCTCTTGCTAAATCTACAGCAAGCGCAACTATTCAACTTGGTAAAGAACTCACAAAAGGCCTTGGCGCTGGTGCAAAACCTGAAGTAGGTAGAGTTGCTGCTGAAGAAGCTATTGAAGCAATTCGTAAAGAAATTGGCCAAGCAGATATGGTGTTTATCACAGCCGGTATGGGCGGCGGCACAGGAACTGGCGCAGCTCCTATTGTTGCAAAAGTTGCTAAAGAGCAGGGCGCACTTACTGTTGGTGTTGTGACAAAGCCATTTCCTTTTGAAGGACCACGTCGTATGAGTTCTGCGGAAAAAGGTATTTCAGAACTTTCTGAACATATCGATTCACTCATTGTTATTCCTAATGCTCGTCTTTTAAGCTCAGGCGCGAAAAATGCAAAGTTTAAAGAAATGCTTTCTGTAGCTGATAAAGTTCTTTATTCCGCAGTTCGTGGTATTACTGACCTTATCACTCGCCCAGGTGTTATCAATGCTGACTTTGCAGATGTAAAAACCATTATGCAAGAAAGAGGCATGGCTTTGATGGGCACAGGTAAAGCAAGTGGCGAACATCGTGCAAGAGAAGCTGCTGAAATGGCAATTGCTTCACCATTACTTGAAGAAGTTTCAATCCAAGGCGCGAAAGGTTTGCTTGTTAATATTTCAGCTACTGAAGATATTTTGATGGACGAATACGAAGAAGCAAATAATTACATCACACAATTAGTGGGTGAAGATGCTGATATTATTACAGCTATCTCAACTGACCCTGATGCAGGCGATGAACTTACAGTTACAGTTGTTGCTACTGGTCTTGATATGTCTTCACAGCTTATTCCTTCTGCACCTGCTAAAAAAGTAAGTGCGGATACTATTGATTTCAATAGACCAACACAAAATACTGAATCTATGTATGCTCCACAGCCTGTGAATGTTCAAGCTGCACAATCACAAGTGCACGCACACGCTTCACTCACAGCACTCAACACTGCATACCCAAATCTCGATTTCAATGAAAATGATGCGAATATTCCAGCATATCTTAGAAATCAAAATAGAAGAAATCAACAGCGTGCGCATAATCCTGGTGCAAATGAATTCTTGTTCTCTGAAGAAGAAACAGAATTACCAACATTTATGCATAGGCAGGCAAATTAAAAATATATTCAAACTCAACCTCCAATTTGACTTTTGAATAAAAATAGAGCCGTATCTTCACTTGTGAGGACACGGTTTTATTTTGTTTAAATCACGCTAACTTTTTATGCTTACAAAAAAACCGACTCTTTATTGCTAGAGAGTCGGCTTTATTTTTTTATGAAGAATTGGCTTATTTAAATATCTTTTCCAATCTTTTCAAAGCTTCGTCAACATTTGCAGTATTTGCAAAAGCTGTGAGGCGAACATAGCCTTCACCTGAAAGTCCAAAGCCAACGCCTGGTGTTGAAACAACGTGCGCTTCGTCAAGAAGTTTTTGGAAAAAGTCCCATGAAGGTATATTGTTTGGAGTGTTTATCCAGATATACGGTGCCTGCTCGCCACCATAAACAGTCAAGCCCCATTCTTTGAGCTTAGAGGCAATCTTCTTTGCATTTGCCATATAGCCAGCAACTAAGGCTTTGATTTCTTCTTGGCCTTCTGTTGAATAGATTGCTTCTGCCGCTTTTTGAACAATATATGGGCAACCGTTAAACTTCGTGCATTGACGGCGGTTCCACATATCACGCAATTTCATTTCTCTGCCTTTTGCGTCATAGCCAATCACTGTTTTAGGCACTACTACATAGCCGCAGCGTAATCCTGTAAAGCCAGCTGTTTTTGAAAATGAACGAAATTCAATAGCCACTTCTTCTGCGCCCTCAACTTCATATATGGAGTGAGGAATATCAGGGGATTGAATAAAGGCTTCATAGGCTGAATCAAAAAGAATAATGGCTTTATTTGCTTTTGCATAATCTACCCAAACTTTCAACTCTTCTTTTGTAAGCACTGAGCCTGTAGGATTATTAGGATAGCAAAGATAGATGCAAGAAGGCGTGGTTTTAGGTAATTGTGGAATGAAATTGTTTTCTTTTGTGCAAGGAAGATAAATAAGCTTATCCCATTGCGAACCATTCCAAGTGCCAGCACGGCCGCTCATAGCATTAGAATCAACATAAACAGGGTATACAGGGTCAGTCACAGCAATAAGGCTGTCTTCTGCGAAAAGCTCTTGAAAATTACCTACATCGCTTTTTGCGCCATCACTGACAAATATATCATCGGCAGAAATATTTATGCCACGGCTCTTATAAGAACATTCTGCAATTTTCTCACGTAAGAAAGCATAACCTTGCTCTGGGCCATAGCCTTTGAAAGTTTCGGCTTTGCCCATTTCATCTACAGCATTATGCAAAGCTTTCAACACAGCAGGGGTGAGTGGCTGAGTGACATCGCCAATGCCAAGGCTGATCACATTTGCCTCTGGATTTGCTTCTTTAAAAGCTTGCACTCTTTTTGCTATATCAGAAAAAAGATAAGATGCTGGAAAGTCAGCATAATTCTCATTAATTTTCATAAAATTCTCCTTCAAATACAAGGCTTGCTTCACCTTTCATAAATATATGGTCGTTTTCACGCCAATCAATTTCTAATGAACCGCCGTTTAGTACGACTTCAACTTTTCTATCTGTATGCCCTAATCTTGAGCAGATTAAAGCCGTTGCACACGCGCCAGTGCCGCAGGCTTCTGTTTCACCAGAGCCACGTTCCCACACACGCATACGAACTTTTGTTTTATCAATAAGTTGTACAAATTCCACATTGATTTTCTTAGGAAAAAGGCTGTGACATTCAAGGGCAGGGCCTATTTTAGTCAAATCCATATTTTCCACATCGTCCACAAAGATAATAGCATGAGGATTACCTACAGACACGCAAGAAGCAATAAATTTTTGCCCCAAAGCTTCAATTTCTATATTCAAAGCTTCTTCGCTTTCAACAGCTACAGGGATATCCTTAGATTTCCAATAAGGCGTGCCCATATCAACAATTACGCTATGCACCTTGCCATTTTCCACAAAGAGTTCTAATTCTTTGTTTCCAGCTAGTGTTTCAACAAGAAATTTTGCCGAATTTACAAGTTTATTTTCATAAGCAAATTTGCCTACACAACGTATAGCATTGCCGCACATTTCAGCTTCAGATCCGTCATTATTAAACATTCTCATGCGAACTTGCGCATTACTTTCTTTTGAAGCTGGCATAATAAGCACAATGCCATCTGAGCCAATGCCTTTATGTCTATCACTCATAAGAGGTGCAAGCTTTTCAGGCTCTTTCACATCAACTTCAAAAGCATTGATATAGACATAATCATTGCCAATGCCATGCATTTTTGTAAATTTCATTTTCGCTCCTAATGCGTCCAAAGGAGTTCGTGATATTTTGGCAAGGTCCAGTCGCTATCGTCAATGACTTGCTCAAGATTATCTGAGAACATACGGCATTTATTCATAAGTGGAATAATTTTTTGCAGAATAAAATCAGCTTGCACAAAACTTGAGTCTAATGTGCCAATTTCTTTTAGACAATTTTCAAGCTTCACAATATGCATTGCAAGGCCTTTGTGATTTTTCTTAATGTAGTCAAAAGATTCTTGTTCAAGAGTGTAATCGTCGGTGACTTGCTTTGTGGCTATAAGAAGCTCTGCCGCTGATTTCTGCGCTTTTTGCACTACAGGCAAGACACGTTCTTTGAAAAGGCTTAGAGCAACAGAAGCTTCAATGCAGACTGTTTTCACATAGGTTTCAAAGAGAATTTCTTGGCGTGAATAGACTTCAGTTTCTGTTAAAACCTTTGTTCTTTCAAATACTTCAACAACATGAGGTTCGGTGAAACGCTTAAGCCCTTCAACTGTGTTTGGAAGGTTTAATAAACCTCTTTTTGCAGCTTCTTCATGCCATTCTTTTGAATAACCATTGCCATTGAATACAACAGGCATATGCTTTTTGAAAATCTTTGGCAAAAGCACGCCTAGAGCTTCTTGCAAGTTTTTGCCTGTGGCTATTTCAGCTTCAATTTCATTAGCAATGTCTTCAAGTGCAACCGCTATTGAAGCATTGAGGGTGAAGTTGATTGGCGAAACAGATTGTGATGAACCAACAGCTCTAAATTCAAATTTATTTCCTGTAAAAGCAAAAGGTGAAGTTCTGTTTCTGTCAGAATAATCACGTGGAAGTTGTGGCAAGGAAGAAACACCGATTTGCAAGCTGTCTTGCTTTGTAGAAAGAGAATCACCGCCAGCAATGATAGTTTCTAAAACGTCTGTAAGAAGTTCGCCAAGATAGACAGAAGTGATGGCAGGAGGCGCTTCGTTTGCACCTAGGCGGTGATCATTACCAGCACCAATTGTGCCAAGACGTAGCACATCAGAACTTTCATGCACAGCTTTTAAAATAGCTGCTAAAAATACTAAGAATTGCGCGTTTTCAAGTGGCGTATCGCCTGGATCAATAAGATTATTACCTTCTGAATCGCATAAAGACCAGTTGTTATGCTTACCACTGCCGTTTACTCCGGCAAATGGTTTTTCGTGTAAAAGGCAAACAAAATTATGCTCAGCCGCAACAGCACGCAAGATATTCATAGTCATCATATTGTGGTCAGTTGCAAGATTTGTTTCTTCATACATAGGCGCAAGCTCAAATTGCCCTGGCGCAACTTCATTGTGACGCGTATGTACAGGAATACCAAGAGCAAAGAGGCGCACCTCAACCTCTTGCATAAATGCCATAACGCGTGGCGGAGTCGCTCCAAAATAATGGTCTTCCATTTCTTGCCCTTTTGTGGATTGCGCGCCTAAAAGCGTGCGTCCAGTAAGGAGAATATCAGGCCTAAGAGCGGCAAGGCGTGAATCGACAAGGAAATATTCTTGTTCAACGCCAGCCATTGTGCGCACAAATTCAGCTTTTTCATTGCCAAATATACGCAAAATACGAAGCGCAGATTTTGAAATGGCTTCAATAGAACGAAGAAGAGGGATTTTTCTATCTAAAGCTTCGCCAGAATAAGAATAGAAAACAGTAGGAATATGAAGGGTATGGCCATATTTCCCTGACATTAAAAAGGCAGGAACAGTTGGATCCCAAGCAGTATATCCACGAGCTTCAAAGGTGGAGCGTATGCCACCAGAAGGAAAAGAAGAAGCGTCAGGTTCGCCGCAGATCAACATTTTGCCTGAAAATTTATTGATAAGATAGCCATCGGAAGCAGGGGAGTAGAAGGCATCGTGTTTTTCAGCTGTAGTGCCTGTCATCGGTTGAAACCAGTGGGCAAAGTGCGTGGCACCGTGTTCTATAGCCCAATCTTTCATAGCACCAGCCACAACGCTTGCAACTTCTTCAGTGAGTTGCTCGCCTTTATTGATCACTCTTTCCATGAATTTATACACATCTTCAGGAAGGCGTTGGCGCATAGCGTGTATATTAAAAACGTCCTTGCCCCACACTTTTTCAATGTTGAATTGTGGTTTTAAGGAGCTTAGATGCGAGGAAACACTGCCGTCGTTCACACTTGCTTGTAAAATAGCTTGATTTCTTATCGAACTCATGTTTTTTCCTTTATTTTATAAGGGATATTTACAGATTTATAACAAATTTTGCCCATTTATTAGACAACAAAAACATTTTATAGATTAATTAATTAAAGTCAATTTTTTTTCACATTGAGTCAATATTTAGCAATTTCTTACTTAAGTTTTTTATAGATTTTTTTCATAAATTATGTGATAATACAATGAAAAGAGAATTGGAGCAGAAAATGGAACATTTTGCAATATACGAAACGAAATTTGGCTTTTTTGAAATTGGATATAGTCACGATACTATTATCTTTTTAGAAAAATTACACGATACAACTATCAATGATTTTGGAAAGAAAACAGCCTTGACAGATAAAGTTTTCAGTCAACTTCTTGAATATTTTGAAGGCAAAAGAAAGGAATTTGATTTTCCTTATGAAATGCGTGGGACTGACTTTCAAAAGAAAGTTTGGCAAGCGCTTTGTGATATTCCTTATGGCGAAACTCGCTCATATAAAGATATAGCCATAGCTATTGGTAACCCTAAAGCTTGTAGAGCGATTGGCTTAGCAAATAATAAAAATCCAATTTCAATTGCTGTGCCTTGCCATCGAGTTATTGGCTCAAATGGCAAGCTTGTTGGCTATGCTGGTGGGCTTGATATGAAAGAGAGCTTACTTAATATGGAAAAGAAATGCTCTTCCCTCAAGCGATAACTAGTTAGATTTATTAAACTTTAAGATAGTCTTGAATAGCGCAATAGGCAGAAGCAAGGGCAAAATGAATATTGTAACCTCCTAAATGCCCTGTAATATCCATGACTTCGCCAATAATGTAAAGGTTTTCATTCTTATAAGCTTGCATACTTTTAGGATTGATTTCTTTTGTGAGAATGCCATTTTTTGCTGCCTCTGCTTTTGTGAGAGGGGCGATAGTGTAGTCTTTAATCTTGTAAGAATTGAGCGCATTTTCTAAGTCAGCTCTTTGCTTTTTTGAAAGCTCAGCAACTTTTTTCTCTTGTAATTCTTGAGGGATAAGAGCATAAACCAGCCTGTCAGGAAGATGTCGCATAAAAAGATTTTTTACAAGCAATTTTCCATTCTTAGGCTCGTGGCAAAGAGTTTTGACATTCTCAGTTGGTAGAAAATCAATAATAAATTCAGTATGTTCACTACTTGAAGAGTAGCAAGAAAGCAAAAGTACAGCTGGGCCAGAAATGCCTGTATGTGTGAAGAGAAGAGGGCGAATAATCTTTTTATTATTGATACTTATACCCACATCAAGGCTTATGCCCGAAAGTTTAGTGAGAGGGGAGGAAGAAGGCAAGTGAAAAGGACTAAGGCAAGGCTCAAAGGCGTGCGCTTCAAGACCTAAATCACGTGCAATATCAATGCCTTTGTCAGATGCACCTATTTGAGGGTATGCCGACGAACCCGTGGCAAGAATGACTTTCTTTGCCTTAAAAATTCCTTGAGAGCTTTTGATATGAAAAATCTCATCTTCATAAGAAAGTTCAAAAATTTCAGCGTCATGCACTATTGGCAAATCTTCAGCTAAAGCATTGCGAAATTCTTTGGCAGAAATGAGTGAAAAAATCTGCCCAAAATCTCTTTCTTCAAGTGGAATATCAAGAGCATAAAATAAATCCAGCGCTTTTCTATAAGGGAATTTTTTTAAAGCATAGTCAACAAAATCAGGGTCTTGACCTATATAGTGTTGAGAGGAAAGGTGCTTATTAGTCAAATTTCCCTTGCCGCCTCCAGCTACAAGAAGTTTTTTGCCTGCTTCGTCGTTTTTTTCAAGTATAAGGAATGATTTTACATCTGCCCTATTGAGTAAAAAACCTGCAAAAAGCCCTGCTGTGCCTGCGCCTAATATAATTAAATCAAATACTTGTTTATGCATATCTTTCTTTCGCTATTTTAATAATTGTGTCTATGCGGTGTTGCCAAGTGTGTTCTTGAAGAATTCTTTTACGTCCGCTCTCGATAATCTTTGTTCTTGCTCTTTCATTGTGAAGATAAAAATCTATTAAATCAGGTATTTCTTCCGTTGATTTATAAGATATAATTTCCTTGCCGCTTTCTAAAAGATTGTCCATTTGTGAGCGCCAGTCAGTTATAACAAAAGAGTTTGTTGCAGGAACATCAAAAATCCTTTGATTGACGGCATTTTTCATTTGTTGAGAAGTGGAATTGAAATTTATTTTTGAATGGCAATAAAAAATTGGCAATTCATCGTAATAAGAAAGTACATTTATATATTTGTAATCAATAGATTTTTTATTTTCTTTTTCATATATTTCTATGGCTCTTTTCCAAGCGGTATCGCCAACTATAAGGGGCTTGTAGGGGAAAATTGATTTCACACAATCAAATCTATACATTCTTGTGGCTTCCCAAGTAATTGCAGTTTCAAACGCCAATTGTTTGTCTATTGCGCCCAAAGCTTGATAATAGGGAGTAAGTTCTTGAAATGATTCTTCTAAACAATTATAAACTGAATGTTCTTTCGATTGAATAAAGGCTCTTGCTATTTCTTTAAAAGAAGAAAGCAATTCTTTTGGAATATCAGCACGTTTTAATGCAGATGCCACTTTTGTGCGCATAGAATTACCTACAAAAGAAACATCCGCCTTCCATGCTTTATTATAGTTTTTTTGATGATTTTTAGGGCTAAACCTTTCAGGGTCTGTACCTAATGGTAGGTAGTGCACATAGTCATAACCAGCTTGATTTAATGAAGGAATATTATCAGCATCATAGGTGAAGATAGTAAGCCAATCACAAGAAAGTTTAGGATATGAAGAGAGCACAAGATGCGGATTATCCACAAACCAAGACATTAAAGGTAGTTCAAGCCTTGCAAGAAGATCAGTTAAAACGCCTTCTCTGTCAACGCCGAGATGGTTCATCGTCAAAACGCAATCTGGTTGAAATTGCGTGACAGCTTCTAAAAGAGTGCGAACAAATGATTCTTGCAGCATTGATTCATCTTCTAATATCAATAACTTATGCTCAATGCCAGAATTTTTGCAAGCATTTACAAGTTCACCCATTAAAAAGTATTTACTCGTAATAAGTAGTATTTTCGGTTTGTCAGTCTGAAATCTTTTTTTGCGAACTTTCGACCAAAAATCAAATTTAAATGAAGCTTGTAGTTTTTCATACATATCTTTGTAATAGGCTGAATCTAAACGCAAATATTGTGAATTAACTAAGGGGAAAAGGGGCAAATCTTTATGTCCTTTTTGCCAAGCAGTCAGGGCAATTAAAGCTTTTCTATTGTCTTTTTCTTGAATAAGAAATACGCGAGGATTTGAAAGGATTTTAGTGACTATTTCATTATATTCCGCTATGTGAATAAAGTCTTCTTTGTCGATAATACATACAGGCAATGTTTCATCAGTATTTTCAAGTAATTGCTCAATGGCATAACAAAAACCAAGCCCAAGAAAAACTGGTAAAACTTCTTTTTTTTCTCTTTCTTTAAACTGTTCAAAAAGCTTTAATTCTCTTTTTTCTCCAAAGTTTCCCAAAAGAAGAATTTTTTTGTCTTCAGTAATTATTTCAATATCTTTTAACGTATTATCAGGGGAAAAAATACATTGAGTTTTCATAAACTTTCCTTACTTTTCTTCACGAGTTGCCGAAACTAAAGCAATGGCTTTAATACCTAAAAGACTGCCAGTAAAGCCAAGTTTTTCCTCAGTAGTGGCTTTAATATTCACTTGATCAAGCTCTAGCGAAAGCAGGTTTGCAAGAGTTTTTTGAATTTGTAAAGTATAGGGTGAAATTCTAGGCTCTTGCGCAACAAGAGTGATGTCAACATGACTTAATGTGATTCTTTTTGGATATTGCCTAAGTAAATTCAATACCTTATCGAGAAGAATGGCTGAGGAAATATTGTCGTATTGACTGTCATTATCAGGGAAATGTCTGCCGATATCGCCAGCGCCAATAAGCGAGAGCAGAGCATCCATTAAAGCATGCAGCAAGACATCGCCGTCTGAATGGGCTTTAATGTGGATTTTTGTTGGAATAGGCACGGTGCCAAGTTTGAAAATGCGGGCATTTTTGCTCGTCGCTTCGCAATACGCGTGCACATCATAACCAAGGGCGCTTATGCTTTCCTTCATAATATTTTTCTCCAAAACTTGTAAATCATTGATTTTAGTGATTTTTATATTGGTTTCTTCGCCTTGAATACAGAGAATTTTCTTGTTCATGCTTTCAAAAGCAGAAGCATCGTCGGTAATATCTTCTTTATTTTCAATAACTTTTTGATGTGCATCTTTGAGACTTTTTGTAAGAAAAATTTGTGGAGTTTGAACGGTCTTAAGTTTTTCTCGAGAAATAGTTGTTGATACTATTTGATTATCGACAAGTTTTACAGTGTCGGTAATTTCAAGGCATGGAATAAGACCTTCTATGTTTAACTCTTTGTGATTATTGGTGAAAAACTCAATCGATTTTGTGATAAAGGCTGAAGTAATGAAGGGGCGAGCGGCATCGTGCACAGCTACGACATGGCAGTTTTGCGGCAGTTTTTCTAGTCCATTTTGTACACTTTCTTGCCTTGTTTTTCCGCCATGTGCAACAATAATTGGAATGAAAATATCAGAGGAATATGCATTTACTTGCTCTTTTGCAAAATCCATCAGGTTTTCAGGGAAAAGAATAATAATTCCAGATATTAAATGTGAGTTGCTAAATGCTTTCGCACTATGCCACCACAAAGGGCGATTTTTGTACATTATAAACTGTTTTGGGAGATTATCATTTAAGTCACTGTTATTATACGCTATTAGATCATTTTTTAAGCGTTCTCCACTGCCTGCGGCAACGATTATGGCATAATTCATTTTTTCATCCTTCTTGTTAATCTAGTATAGCTAAAATCTGCGAATAATCAAGCTTTTTTTGATTAGGTCAAAGAAAAAATTTCCTCTAAGTACTCAATAAACTTTATTATGAATTTAGTAAAAAATCGACTTAAACTTGCAAAAAAAGCCTTTGACAAACAAAAAAAGATATGTCATAAAAATCATTCACATTTAATAATAAACAGGTGTAGAAAATGATTGATATTGATAGCCAAATTAAGCTAATAAAACGCGGTGTTGCGGATCTTATAAGTGAAGAAGATTTAAGAAAGAAGCTTGCTAAAGGTAAGCCATTAAACATAAAAGTTGGTTTTGATCCGACAGCTCCAGATTTGCATTTAGGCCACACAGTTGTGATGCACAAAATGCGTCATTTTCAAGAATTAGGGCACAATGTAGTGTTCCTAATTGGCGATTTTACTGGGCTTATTGGCGATCCATCGGGCAGGTCTGAAACTCGTCCTGCGCTCACACCTGAGCAAGTAGCGCAAAATGCGGAAACATATAAAAAGCAAGTTTTTAAAATCTTAGATCCTGAAAAAACTATTGTTGATTTCAACTCTAGATGGCTTGGAGCTCTCACTTCTGTTGAAATGATTCAACTTGCTGGACGCGTGACTTTAGCGCGTATTCTTGAGCGTGACGATTTTGCAAAAAGATATAAAGAAGAGCGACCAATTTCAATTCATGAATTATTTTACCCACTTTGCCAAGCTTATGACTCAGTTGCTCTCAAAACTGATGTAGAAATGGGCGGCACAGATCAGCGCTTCAATCTCCTTATGGGGCGTCAACTCCAATCAGCATACAATTTAGAGCCGCAATGCGTTATCACTATGCCTCTTTTAGAAGGCCTTGATGGTGTGCGTAAGATGTCAAAATCATACGGAAATTATATAGGAATTGACGAAAGTGCGACGGATCAATTCGGCAAAACCATGTCTATTTCTGACGAACTTATGTGGCGTTATTTCGAGCTTTTATCAAGCAAATCTTTGGAAGAAATTGATGAAATGAAGAAGAGTGTTGAGAGTGGCTCACTTCATCCAAAATTAGCAAAAGAAAGTTTAGCTGTTGAAATTGTTACTCTTTATCATGGTGAAGAAGCAGCTTTGCAAGCGCAACAAGGGTTTAATGCTGTTTTTGCAAAAGGATCATTCCCAACCGACGCACCTAGCTATACTTGCAAAGAAGGTGAAGAGAGCTTGCCACCGGTCTTTTTAGCGAATGCTGGTCTTGCTTCATCGCGTTCTGATGCTAAAAGAAAAATTCCAAACGGTGCTTTTAGTGTCAATGGTGAAAAATGTCTTGATGAGAAAACTCCATTGAAAAAAGGTAGTTATCAAATCAAGTACGGCAAAAATGGCTTCTTGAATTTAGAAGTAGAATAGTGTGAAATCGGGCCAAGTCCTTTTGTTTGCGAAGAGAAAATAATGTCGAATATAACTATTTATCACAGTGATAATCTGCCGATTTTACAATCGCTTCCTTCTGCATTTGTTGATTTAATTTATATCGACCCTCCTTTTAATACAGGGAAAAAACAATCTCGCACGCAAATCAATACTATACAGTCAAGTGAAGGCGATAGAACTGGTTTTCAAGGAAAGCGCTATAAAACTGTACAGTTAGGGACAAAAGCCTACGATGATACTTTTGAAAATTTTGAAGAATTTATAAAACCTCGTATAGACGAAGCCTTTAGAATTCTAAAACCTAATGGTTCTTTATTTTTTCATATTGACTATCGTGAAGCTCATTATTGCAAGATTTGGCTTGATGAGCTTTTCGGGCGTGACTGTTTTCAAAACGAAATAATATGGTCTTATGATTATGGGGCGCGTTCAAAAAAGCGTTGGTCTTGTAAGCACGATTCTATTTTTTGGTATTCTAAGCATCCGACAAACTATACATTTAATTACGAAAATATTGACAGAATTCCCTATATGGCACCAAAGCTTGTTGGTAAGGCAAAAGCAAAAAGAGGCAAAACTCCGACTGACGTTTGGTGGCATACTATTGTAAGCCCGAATGGCAAGGAAAAAACAGGCTATCCTACGCAGAAACCACGCGGAATTATTGATAGAATTATTCGTGTACATTCTAATGAAGGTGAAACAGTCTGCGATTTCTTTGCAGGAAGTGGCACTATTGGCGAATCCGCTCATGCCCTCAATCGCTCAGCCATCTTAGTAGATAAAAATCCGCAAGCCATTGATGTCATGTTGGAGAGATTCAAAAAGAAAGAAATAACGAATATCACCCTTTTTGAATAATGAGAGCCTAGCGAACAAATCTTTAGCGAACAAGCAAAAACGACGTTTTTTGCGCAGTGAGGATTTTGTGCTGAA
>CAYJFE010000016.1:0-36434 GCA_964369165.1 uncultured Desulfovibrionaceae bacterium
TTTGAACACGCATAGATATGCCGATTTTCTTTGTCATACTTCTCTCATTATTTTTCTTTCAGACATATTAGCACAAGATGAAGCGCTTGCAAAGAAAAGAATTTAATGGTAAATGGGTAATACTTGAAGGAAAAGGATAAGGTATGCACACAAATATAATAGCTATACTTCTTGCCGCAGGACGTGGCTCACGCATGAAAGGTTTCACCGACGACAGGCCTAAATGCCTTTTAGAGCTTTGTAACAAAAGGCTTTTAGATTGGCAAATTGAAAGTATAAGAAAAGCAAAGATTGAAAATATCTTAGTGGTGCGTGGCTACTTGGCTGAAAAAATTGAGGGCGATTTTCAAACAATTGAAAACACTTGCTGGAGCGAAACAAATATGGTTTCAAGCCTTTTATGTGCCTTTGAAAAATTAGAAAATACTACAGCCCTTATATCCTACAGCGACATAGTGTATAGGCATGAGCATTTAGAAAAACTGCGCGAAGCAAAGGGCGATATTGTTATTACTTATGACAAAAATTGGGAAGAATTGTGGCAGCTTAGAAATGAAAACCCCCTAGATGACGCCGAAACTTTTAAAGAGAAAAATGGCATACTTTTAGAAATTGGGCAAAAGGCTAAGTCAATAGAGGAAATTCAAGGGCAATATATGGGGCTTTTGAAATTTTCGCCAAAAGGTCAAGAAATTGTAAAAGCTTATGTAAAAGAATTAGAAAATATTGATAAAACAAAAGTGGACAAGCTTGATATGACATCACTTTTAAATGCACTTCTTAAAAATAATGTTACTATCAATACTGTTGCAATCGAAGGTAGATGGGTTGAATGCGACACACAAAGTGATATTGCCATCTATGAAGAGCGCTTAAAAGAAAATCGCCCATGGACTCACGATTGGAGATAGCGGGTTTCATTGAAATATGAAGGAAGTGAATAAAGGCTTTAGTGAGCGTAGCAAGAACGACGCTTCTTGCAAGCGAGGATTTCGTATATGAAGTATAGAAATCTATATAAATTTTGGCGGAAGCGTATAGGAGTCGAACCTACCATAGAGCTCTTAACCCTACCATTGGTTTTGAAGACCAAGTGCCACACCGGTGACAGTACGCTCCCCGACATTTGTTGGGAAAGATTTTGGCTTTTAGCGCAAAATCCTCACTGCGCGAAAAACGTCGTTTTCGCTTGTTCGCTAAAGCTTTGTTCGCATTAGCTCACAACATACATTTAACTAGCCGACTTTAATCTTTTTGTCAAATAAGAAAAATGCTTGCGTAAAAATTATCATTAATACTAACAATTCCTCTTAAGTTATTTTATAATGCGCCGAATAATACTATGTGAATTATTTCTGTAGTTCAAGGACTTTGTTTTTTGTAATTGGATTTGTTTAATAAAGCTATATGGTGTGGATATTATTCAAATTCATAATCCTCTAATGGCCTAGGAGGCCTTATGAAATTTTCAATCACCAAGAAATTTATTTTCACTCTTGTTGCACTTATGCTTGTATCAGCAGGAACAATTTATTATGTGGCAACAACAAATTACTCTCAAACGCTGAATACTGCATTAAGTAATAATATCAATGAAGCACAAAAGCATTTTGAGTCAATTAAAGGGGCTGTTGAAAATGAATTTTTGCGCCTGTCTAAGCTTGCAGCTGAAAGTGAGAGTGTTTCTCATGCGGTTTATTTTGAAGATGAAGCTCAACTAGACATTATGGCAAAAAGAATATTTAAATCTTCTGAAGCTGGCATTGTGGTGATTACGGATAGCACAGGCAATGTTTTGGCGCGTGGGCATAGTGATGAAATAGGCGATAATATTTCTACTCAAGTTTCTGTGGCAGAAGCTTTGAGAGGCAAGGCAGTTGTAAGCCTTACAGAAGGGAGAAATGGCGCAATTTCCATCAGAGCCTCAAGCCCTATACTGTATAATAATAAAGTAATTGGTACCATGTCTATAGGAAATAGATTATCTAATCCTGCATTTATAGATTGGCTTGGCAATTTCTTAGGCGTGCGCACAACATTCTTCTTGGGTGATACACGCTATATGACAAACATACAAGACGAACAAGGCAATCGTATTCTTGGCACAAAATTGAATAATCCTCTTATTGAAAAGCAAGTTCTTGATAATAAGGAAATATATTTTGGTGAAAGCACAATTCTGGGCACTAAATATATTGCTGCGTATTGGCCAGCGCAAACTCTTGATAAAAAAACCTTGGGTATGTGGTTTATAGGCCTTCCTGTGAGTGATGTATTAGCCGCTGAAGACGAAGCGCGCCAAGCTACATTCATTGCGGCAAGTTTAGCGATTGTGGTGATGACTCTTCTTGCTTGTTTTATAGGCTATCACTTTGCGCATCCTGTCAAACAACTTGCTGTATATGCAAATCAAATGGCGCATGGAAACAAAGAAGCAAAGTTACCAAATATCAATAGAAATGATGAGTTTGATTTATTAGAGCAGTCATTAAAAGATATGGTTGAAAACCTTCAAAAGCAGTCATATTGGTATGAATCTATTCTTAACTGCATTCCATCACCTCTTGCGGCAATGGATATAGATAGGAATTTTACCTTTGTCAATAAAGGTGTTGTAGATATGATAGGCAAAAGCCCTGAAGAACTTATTGGCTTGCCTTGTTATAATTGGGGAGCTTCTATTTGTAGAACTCATGATTGTGCCATTGACTCTTGCGAGCGTGGCGTGACAGATGTAAACTTTGAACAACCAGGACTAGGGCATTATAAGGCTATGGCAGCTCGCCTTTATGATTTTGAAGGCAATCATACAGGCTATGTTGATATGGTGTTTGACAGAAATAAAGAAGTGCAACTTCTTAATGAAGCAGAAGAAGCTTTAGTAAGTGGACGTCATTCGGCTGCTGGCCAGCTTGAATCAATTGTGGAAAATATCTCTACTGTCAGCGAAAAGCTTAATACACAGATTGAAGTTTCAAATCAAGGCGCTCAAACAGTGGCAATGCGTATGACTGAAACGGCTACTGCTATGGACGAAATGAGCGGCACTGTTTTAGAAGTTGCGCGAAATTCGCAAACGAGTGCTGAAATTGCAGAAAATACTAAACAAAGAGCGAATGACGGATCTAGAGTAACAAAAGATACAGAAGAAACTATGGTTCGACTTCGTGACGAATCTTTGCAAATCCGTGTAAGCATGGGCGAACTTGCCAAGCACGCGCAATCAATCAATGCTGTTATGGCTGTCATTTCAGATATTGCTGATCAAACAAATCTGCTTGCTTTAAACGCTGCTATTGAAGCTGCAAGAGCGGGCGATGCTGGACGAGGTTTTGCTGTTGTTGCCGATGAAGTACGTAAACTTGCTGAAAAAACAATGAGTTCAACTAAAGACGTTTCAGAGGTTATCACAGCCATTCAAGAAAGTACTGAAACAAATGTGGCGCAAATTGATGCTACGGTTAGGGGCATTGAAGAAGCCACTGGCCTTGCTATCGAAAGTGGAAAATCATTGAATATTATTCTTGATATGGCAGAAAATAGCGCCGACTCAATTCGCACTATTGCAACAGCTTCTGAAGAGCAGTCGGCAACATCAGATGAGATTGCAAGATCTATCGCTGACGTTTCTAATATTGTGGTAGAAACAAAGAATGCAATGGATGATGCCGCAGAAGCGGTGCATTTACTTAGCCAGCAATCGCAGGAATTGACAGCACTCATAGAAGAATTGAAAAGATAAAAGAAAAGGGGAAAATTATATTTTCCCCTTTGTATTATATACGCATATTTTAAAGTTTTATTGAATAGCTTCAATTGCTTGCATAATTGTGTGTTTGCCATTTTTTGAGCAATAAGAACCAAGGTGATCGCCAAGCTCTTCGAGCCATGCATCTGTAAGCATAGTATTGTCGCTTACGCCGCTCAAGTAACCGTCGATCCAGAAAATAAGCATGGTCATTTCATTCTGGGTTGATGACATAAATTCTTTACAAGTAATTTTACCCATGTCGATATCTTCTGCGTGTGCGCTAGGAGCAAGAGCTACAAATGCTGCCAAGATTGCTGGAAGTAAAAATTTCAATTTCATAAACTACCTCTTTTAAAATTATTTTTAGTTTAATGTACTTAAATCTGTATATAGCCTAATAAAAATACTCTACAAAGTCAAGTTATGAGTATTTATGAAATGGCAGAGTTTTTTTGTTTTACATTTTTAGAGCTTCGGAGTATTCTCTTTTGATAAAGTATTTTATACAATATTTAAACGAGGTTCTTATGTATAAGTATATATATTCTCTCATCTTTGTATTTGTTTTTTCAATAGCGCAAGATAGGTGCATTATTCCTTCTTTCTTTGATAATGCCTATGCCGCCGAAGCAAACCCACTTGATTTAGATTCTTTTCGTAGAAAAGCTGACGATGAAAGAAGAGCAATTGCAAGAAGAATGGAAGAGAGCACGCTTTTTATTCTTGTGCCGCAAAACGATGAATATGGCATGGGTACAGGCTTTATTGTCGCGGAAAATTACATACTTACCAATGCGCACGTCATAGAAGATTATGACACTATCTATGTGGCAGGAAAGAATTTTAATCTTATCGAGGCAGATCTTATTGCTGTTGACTATGACGACAGCAGAGATTTTGCACTTTTGAAATTTAAACAGCCCTTCAAACTTCCCATTTTGGCTTTTGATACAAATATCGAGCGCACAGATAGAATAAGCGCGTGGGGTTATCCACATCTTGTCACAAAATTTGACACTGCTTTAGACGATATAGTCGAGGGCGAATTTACATCTTTGCCGCCTTTAGTCTATACAGAAGGCAGCGTGAGCTCTTTTGTGCACGATGGCGCGATGAATAGCATAATCCATACTGCCGCACTTGCAGGCGGAAATAGTGGTGGCCCCCTTGTTAATTCAGACGGCGCAGTTGTTGGTATAAATACTTGGATTGCTACCGAACAGGGTGAAGGCGCTTATGTGAATGCTTCACTTTTTGCTGCTGAAGCCATTGATTTTTTACGTTCAAATGGTATTGAACCTACTGTTGTTGGCGAAGAATATAGCCCGCAACCATCTAACCTGCAAGCGGCAAATAATGAAGAGAAGCCGGGAAGCACAAATCCACTCGCACAAAATAGAAATGACAACAGAAGAGAAGAAAATAATCGTGGAAATAAAGGAAGAGGAGAAGACAAGGACGCAGATATAGGCAACGCTCTGTCATTATTTTCTTCTATTGCACAAGGCATTAATGAGCAAGACAGCCCAAGTGGCTTTGGTAAAGAAGAAGCGCCTAGAAGTTTTGGCTCACAAAATAGTCCTAGGGATTTTGGCAATGATAGAGTTTTGCCTTTTGATTCAGACGAATACTCAGATGAAGCCCTTGAAATGTATGAATACGCAAATGATAATGATGCCGATGCTATGGCCTATTTGGGTGTTTCGTATTATTTTGGTGAAGACGCACCCATGGATAATGAAAGAGCTTTTTACTGGCTTGAAAGAGCTGCAAATATGAATAATGCAGGCGCACTTGCCATGCTTGGCACTATTTATTTGAGCGATGCCGAATATAAAGATGTAGGGCTTGGCTTAGATTTACTTGAACAAGGCGCAAGTCTTGATGCTACATATTCTTCTATTTTAGCCGATTTCTTATATGAGGGTGAAACCTATGGCGTTGAGCCTGATTTAGAAAGAGCTTTGTATGAGCTTGAGCGTGGTGCGGCTATTGATGACACTGATGCAAAAGCTTTATTGGCAGAATTTAAACTTTTTGGCCTTATTACCGAACAAGATACTGATACAGCATTAAAGCTTGCTCAAGAAGCGGCAGATGAAGGCTCGGCAAGAGCTTATGCTGTCCTTGCGGCTATGTATTATCATGGTCTGGGTGTGAGTGATGATTATGCAAAAGCCTTTGAATACGCACAGATAGCGGCAGATGAGGAAGATGGCCTAGGCATGGGGCTGCTTGCGATGCTTTACATCGACGGCAAGGGCACTAAAGTAAATAATAATAAAGCCTATACATGGGCTGACTTGTCCGCTAAAGAAGGCAATGCTTATGGCGAAATGGTAATGGGTGTTTTGCATTATGAGGGGCTTGGTGGAGCGAGTGAAAATCTACCTCTAGCATGGGCTTATTTTGAGCTTGCAAGACAAGATTATTATGTGGGCGCTGAAGAATTGCGCGATCAAGTTGCAGAAAACTTTACAAAAGAAGAGCACAAGCAGGCCAAGCAATACCTTGAAATTTGGCGTAAACAATGGGGCTTTTAAGTGAGTGCTGAAAAAAAAGAAATCAAGATAAATTATTGCGATTTTTGGCCTGATTTCAATAAAGAAAAAAACTTTATCAGCGTCAGATTGCAAAAGAAATACAAGCTTGTTATTTCGGATAAGCCTGATTTTCTTATCTATTCTTGCTTTAGTAATCAGCATAGAAAATACAAGGATTGCGTGAAAATTTTCTATACAGGTGAAGCTATCACTCCAAATTTCAACGATTGCGACTATGCTATAGGCTTTGACTATATCGACTTTGAAGATAGATATTACAGGCATTCTCGCTTAGTGCCTTACAAAAAGGAAGAAAAAGACGCTCTTGACCTAGGCATGGCAAAAAGAAAATTTTGCAATTTCACTTATTATAATAGCAAGACAGGCGAAGGGGCAAAACTACGCCAAGATTTCTGTAAAAAACTTATGAATTATAAGCATATAGACTGCCCAGGGCGTGTTTTGAATAATATGAAAAAAGCTATTGAACCACGCTTTGGCAATTGGGTGAATGGCAAGCTTGATTTTATTGGGAAGTATAAATTCACCATAGCCTTTGAAAATTGCGCTATGAATGGATATACAACTGAAAAACTTATGCACCCACTTATGGCAAATTCTATTCCTATTTATTGGGGGAATAAGTTAGTTAGCCGCGATTTCAATCCCAAAGCCTTTATTAATTGCAATGATTTCAATGATTTGAATGAAGTCATAGAATATGTGAAATATCTAGATACGAATGATGAAGCTTATATGCAAATGCTTAAAGAGCCGCCCATGCAAGAAAATTACACGGGAAGGGATAAAGCTTTTGAAGAATTTTTATTTTATATTATTGAAAAAGGAAATAAGCCTTTTAATAAAGATATATTAAATTGGCGAGGGCGCGCTTCAACGCGTTCTGTGCGAAATATTATAGCTCGAGGATTATATTTTTTCAGCAAAAAATAAAAGCCTCAAATTGTGAACTTGAGGCTTTTTATAAGATTAATCAGTTAATCCAGTAATTATTTTTCGGTTCTATCCGCAAGTGCAGCTATCGAAGGCAAAGTTTTTCCCTCTAAAGCTTCTAAAAATGCACCGCCACCAGTTGAGATATAGCTCATTTTATCTGCAACATTGAAGGTTTCAACAGCCGCAATAGAATCGCCACCGCAGACAAGTGTGTAGGCATTTGAATCAGCAAGGAAAAGGGCAATTGCGCCTGTGCCTTGATCAAAAGGTTTGAATTCAAATGCGCCAACAGGGCCATTCCAGACTATAGTATTTGCTTTTTTCAAAATTTCAGCATAATGCGCCGCAGTTTTAGGGCCAATATCTAAAATCATTTCATCGTCTTGCACTTCAGAAATAAGGCAAGTGCGAGCCTCTGTGCCATCGACTAATTCTTTAGCCACAACGACATCTATTGGTAATGGCAAATCTTTTGCTATTGTGAGAATTTTCTTAGCTTCTTCCACTAAATCAAGCTCTACAAGCGATTTTCCTACATTATAGCCTTTGGCAAGCAAGAAAGTGTTTGCAATGCCGCCACCTACGATTAGACCGTCTACTTTTTTGGCAAGATTTTCTAAAATGGATAATTTTGTCGATACTTTAGAGCCTCCAACTATAGCATAGAAAGGGGCTTTAGGATTTTCCATAAGCGCATCAATAGCATCGATTTCGCTTGACATCAAAAAGCCAGCGCAAGCCACTTTTGCTTTTCTGATTGCGCCCTCAGTGCTTGCGTGTGCCCTATGCGCCGCACCAAAAGCGTCCATGCAGTATACATCAGCAAAATCAGCAAGTTTTTGCGCAAGTTCTTCATTGTTTTTCTTTTCACCTACGATAAAGCGAATATTATCGAAAAGGGTTACTTTGCCTTGCTCCATTTTGATTTCATCAAAAGATTCAGCGAATTGCACTTCTTTATTCAAAAGTTCTGAAAGTCTTTGTGCAACAGGTTTTAGTGAAAATTCAGCATTGTATTCGCCTTCAGTTGGGCGGCCAAGATGAGAGAGAATAAGCACAGCAGCATTATTGTCGAGTGCGTAGTTTATTGTTTTTAAAGCTCTTTTTATACGCGTGTCAGAACCCACCTTACCATTTTTAATAGGCACATTCATATCAACACGAATAACAACATTTTTCCCATATAAATCAAGTTGATCAATTCTTTTTGCTTTCATTTTTTTACTTTCCTTAAGATATTTTATTTAATACTTTATTCTTAGTAAAGCCAAAGTGTTCAAAAACTTTAGAAGCAGGGCCTGATTCGCCAAAGCTTGTCATACCTATGGCAATGCCGTCTAATCCTATGTATTTATACCAAGAATCTGAAATGCTTGCTTCAATAGCAACACGTTTTGTCACATTTTTAGGAAGCACTTTTTCTTGGTATGCTTTTTCTTGTTTATCAAAAATATTTGTGCAAGGCATGGAAACCACACGAGCTTTTTTGCCAGCTTTCACTAAATCTTCATACACTTCCAAAGCTAAGGCAATTTCAGAACCTGTGGCAATGAGAATCAAGTCAAGTTCTGCGCCGTCGGCATTTTCAGCCAAGATATAGCCGCCTTTTTTTATGTCTTCTACATCTGAATTGAGAGAAACTTGTGGTAAGTTCTGGCGTGAAAGCACTAAAGCTGTTGGGCTTTGTGAAGAAAGAGCATCAAGCCAAGCTATAGCTGTTTCTTTAGTGTCGGCAGGGCGCCAAGTGTTGAGATTTGGAATAAGACGAAGCGAAGGTGTGTGCTCAATCGGTTGGTGGGTTGGGCCATCTTCGCCAACGCCAATAGAGTCGTGGGTGAGCACATAGACAACTTTTTGCTTCATAAGGGCGGACATACGAATGGCGGAACGCATATAATCAGAGAAAACGAGGAATGTGCCCGCATAAGGAATAAAACCGCCGTAAAGGGCTAAACCATTCATAAGGCAAGCCATACCAAATTCACGCACGCCGTAATGTATATAATTACCTGAAAAATCAAGCTCTTTATTTGATGGATTGATAGATTTTGATAATTTATGCACAGTGCCTACTGAACCAGATAAATCTGCTGAACCGCCCATGAGTTCGGGTAAATAATCTGCTAATATATCAAGGATTTGCTTGTTTGCTACACGAGTTGCCAAAGCTTTTTCTTTATTTTCAGCCGAATCAAGAGCTTTGAAGAGTTTTTCTTCAATTTCTTTTAAATCGGTGGTGAAAGCTCTTTCTATCACACGTTTTTGGAATTCTTTTGCTAATTCTGGATAGGCATTTGCATAGTCTGCATAGAGTTTGTTCCAATTGTCTTCATAATGTTTGCCATTTTCTGTTCTGTCGGCTTCTTTATAGACTTCATTTGGAATAGTGAAAGGTGCATAATCTGCGCCTAAAGCTATTTTTGTGGCTTTTGCTTCTTCTTCGCCAAAGGGGGAGCCGTGGCAAGAGGAAGTGTTGGCTTTTTTGGGTGAACCATAACCTATAATGGTTTTAAAGCAGATAAGTATTGGTTTTTTATTGTCATTATTTGCAAGCTTTGTGGCAGATTGGAGAGCATTTTGAATGGATTTTGCGTCGTGCCCGTCCACATTTCTGATGACGTGCCAACCACAAGCTTCAAAGCGTGCAGGAGTATCGTCTTTAAACCAAGCTTTGACATTACCGTCTATCGATATTGCATTGTCGTCGTAAAGGGCAATAAGTTTGCCTAATTCAAAGGTGGAAGCAAGTGAAATTGCTTCTTGGCTCACGCCTTCCATAAGGCAACCGTCGCCGAGAAATACAAATGTTTTGTGATCGACTACATTATAGTCTTCTCTATTATATTTTTCAGCATAAATTTTTTCAGCAAGGGCAAATCCAACAGCAGTTGTGATGCCTTGACCAAGTGGGCCTGAAGTGCATTCGATGCCTGGAGTGTAGCTATATTCAGGGTGGCCAGGTGTTTTAGATCCAAGTTGTCTAAATTGTTTCAAATCTTCAATGGAAATATCATAGCCGACAAGATGCATAATGGAATAGAGGAGGGCAGAGGCATGGCCATTTGAAATAAGAAATCTATCTCTATTTTGCCATGAAGGATTTTTTGGGTTATACTTCATGGTGTTTAGCCAAAGCTGCGCGGCAATGTCAGCCATGCCCATAGGTGCGCCAGGGTGGCCAGAATTTGCTTGTTCTACGCAATCAATAGCCAGTGCACGGACAGCATTGGCGACAAGATTTAGTGATGTATGCGGCATAAATAGTCCTTTTCTATCTTTTTTATGATAGTTTTTATAAAAGTGCGTTGTTAAACGCTTCTAGGCTTGTTTTGTAGGGTTTTGTTTTAAAAAATGCAGAGCCTGAAACAAAGACATTTGCCCCAGCTTCTGTTAATGCTTTGATGTTTTCGGGGCTTACGCCTCCGTCTACTTGTATCAAAATATCTCTGTCCTGAATTTTTTCTTTCAATTTTCTGATTTTATCATAAGTGGCAGGAATAAAGGATTGCCCACCAAAACCAGGATTTACACTCATCAAAAGAATCATGTCTACATCGTCTAAAACATAGTCCAAAACTTCAAGTGGTGTGGCAGGATTAAGCGAAACGCCTGCTTTCATGCCCTCTTCACGGATAGCAACAAGGGTTCTTTGCAAATGTTTTGTGGCTTCTTGATGCACAACTAAGATATCAGCTCCAGCTTCTTTAAAAGCCTTGATATAGCGTTCTGGCTGTTCAATCATAAGGTGTACATCAAAATAAAGCTTTGAGTGTTTGCGGCATTGCGCAATTAAATGTTGCCCAAAAGTGATGTTTGGTACAAACATTCCGTCCATAACGTCCCAGTGAAGCCATTCAACACCGCCATTTTCCAAATCTTTCAATTCTTGATTGAGATTTGTAATGTCAGCTGAAAGCATAGAGGGAGATAGTATCATGCTATAAGCCCTTTATTTATTGAGTATTTGTTTGATTTGTTCGAGTTCTTGCGCGATATTTTCTAATAAAGCTGGATCAAATTTATTTGTGTTCTCAGATGAAAGAGGTGATTTTTGATTATCTAAATTTTGCACTGCTGGCTTGCTTTCGAGTGAAATTGCGGCAATAGGTTCGCGTGTCGCTTTAGGAAGTTTTGTTTTTGTTTGGGATTTTTTATTGATGGCTTTTTTCGCGCCTTCGATGGTGAGCTTGTCATCGTGGAGAAGTTTTACCAATTTTTTTACAAGAAGAACATCTTCTTCTTTATAGAGTCTTTGCCCTGTTTCTGTGCGTGTAGGATCGAGTTCGTCGAAGGTGTTTTCCCAAAAACGAAGCACGGAAGTATTGATATTAAAAAGTTTTGCAACTTCACCAATCTTCATTAATTTGGCAACTTTTTCTTTTCTGGCGTATTTTTTTCTTGTGCCAGTTTCATTTTTGCCAACTCTTTGTAAGGGCTTTGTTTTCATAGTTTTTTTTGTTTGCACTTCACTTTCTTGATTTTTGCTGGTGTCTGTATAAGTGATTGAATTTTCATGCGTATCTTCAATGCTTTGAACTTCTTTTGCTAATGCAGCTTGAGGTTCAATGAAGTCTAAAAGGCTTGCACTGTATTTCTTCTCACTCATTAAAATTCTCCCTTATAATCCCTCAAGAAGTTTTTCTTTCTTGCAAAAAAAAACATACAACAAAGCAAATTATTTTTCAAGCTTTTTTACTTCGTCACCCAAAGCAGGCGCTTACCTTTTTTAGTGAGATTTCCTAGGTACAAATCCTTCCAATAAAAGGGAACACTTGAAAGATTGCCTTCGTAAGAGATCGATTGCCCATTTAATAAGCCATAAAGACTTTGTAAATCAGCCTTTGAATCGAAAATTATTTTTTCGTCTATATTTTTATCTATGCGCAATTTTGGCGATACTTGTGTATAAAGACCAGAGGCTTTGCCTATATTCATGCCTTGAAATTTGAAATGTTTATTTTCTTTTGCTAGCATTTTCGCTTTTTCGTGTATAAAGTAAATGTTTTTTCCAAATATTGCACCCTTGCCAGAAAAACTATCGAGTTGTGCTATACCTATTTCTTCAAAATTGATTTCGCGCATTTCTGCTTCTAAGCATCTTTCTTGCTTTATATCTTCTTTTTTTCTAAATTTAGCCACAAAAAAGCCTTGCGTGTCTTTCCTTACTTCTAGTCGCCACACATTTTTCATGTTATTGAGTGGTTTATCCATTTCAAAATTATCCAAAGGCAAGAGGTCAACAAGCTCAAAACCTAGTTCATTGACGGCATAGTTCACCTGTTCTTCATTTTCTTGGATATTGGTAGTGCAGGTGGAATAGGAAACTTCGCCGCCTATTTTCAAAAGTCTTGAAGCTTCTTTTAATAATTTTCTTTGCAAGCCTACAAGATTTTTTGCTTTTTCCTCTGTCCAAATTTCTTTGACATTGGGGTTTTTGTCTATAGTGCCCCAGCCAGAGCAGGGAGGGTCAAGAAGGATTGAATCAAAAGATTTATCGTGCAAGGGGATATGTTCGCCCGAATAATTGCAAGTAATGGAATTAAAGCATTGCATAAGTTCCAAATTTCTTCTGAGATTTGAAAGCCTTGTAGGATTTGGCTCATTGCCAATCACCATGCCTTCACTTGAAAGCATGGTAGAGAGCATGGAAGTTTTGCTGCCTGGGCTTGCGCACATATCAAGAATAAGTGCATCTTTTTTAGGGTTGAGAGCAATTGGCGGCAACATAGAAGCTCTGTCTTGAATATAGATAAGGCCAAAATAATGCGCGAGTGAAGAACCTAAAGCTTTTGGTTCATAAGTGCATCTTCTTGCTTGAAAAAAGAAGGGATCTTTTTCAAAAATATAGCCTTCTTCTGAAAGAAAGTCTTCTATGTTTGCGATAAGTTTAGTGTTTTCTTCTTGTGCTACTATTCTAAAAGAGCGTTTTGCTTCCATTTTCTCTAGCCTTATATTTTTTATTTTTTTGAATATATATGTTTAAATATTTATACAAAAAAAAGAGTTTACTATTTAAGATAATGAAGTTATATATATTCCGATAACTCATTTACAAGGAATGTCCTATGAAAAAAACTCTTTTATTCTTGTGCCTAAGTCTTTGTAGCTTTTTTGTTTTCACAAATCAAGCTTTAGCTGCAGCAAAAGATTATCTCGTTGCTCCTTTTAATGTTGTAGGCGGTGCTGAATACGAATATTTAGAAGAAGCAATCCCAGGAATGCTCACTTCTCGCCTCTTTTGGAGCGGCAAATTTGAAACTTCAGACAAGCAAGAACAAATTGTAAAAGTAAAAGCCCCTGCGGACAGAAGTGCTGCCGAAAAACTTTTGAAGCAATACGGCGCAGATTATATTTTTACAGGTACTATCACTGTCTTGGGTACTCAAGCAAGCATTGATATGTCAGCTATAAGTGCAGAAGGCCAAGTTTGGCAGAATGCAAGAACAGCCAATGTCAATAATCTTATCACAGAATTGCAAATTTTAGCAGACACATTTGCTAGACAAGTTTTCAACCGCCCAATGACAGGCGCACAACCTGCTATGAGTGGAAACACCACTCCTTTATCAGGCGAATTTGTTGTGAATGAAACTGGTTCTAATAATATTTATCTCAATCCTTCTTTCCGCTACCAAGGGCAAGAAGGTTCAAACCGCTTAAGAAGTAATGCCCTTCCTTTTGCTGCTGTAAGTATGGATACAGGCGATGTGAACGGCGATGGTATGACTGACTTTGTCTTCGCTGAAGATGGACGTATGGTATATCTTTACGATTGGAATGGCGGCGCAATGAAAAAGTTAGCTGAATTTCAATTGCCTTCAAGCTCAAGAACTTTAGCTGTACGCACTTTTGAACAAAAAGGTAAAACCATGATTGCTGTTTCAGCTTTCAGTGATTTGGAAGGCCGTCCTACAGGCTATATCCTTGACTATCAAAATGGCAAACTTGTTCCTACAGCTACACGTCTACCTTTCTATCTCAATACTGTGCGCCTTCCTGATACAAGCCGCAATATGCTTATAGCACAAGCTTATGATGAACGCACCATGTATCGTGGGCCAGTTTTTGAGCTTTATCTTAATGGTGAAGAATATACAGAAGGCCCAACAGTACCAAACTTACCTAGAAAAGCAAATGTGTTCAACTTCTCTTATCTTCCTGATAACGAAGATCCTAAAGGCTACAAAGTTGCAATGCTTTCCCCTTCTGAAAAAATACAAGTCTACTCAAGCTTAGGTTCTCGTATGCATGAAACACAAGAAGTGTATTCAGGCGGTAATGCTTATATACGCACAGCAAGCGGTAGCTTGAGTGTAAGCTCTGACGATATGCTTGATTTTTACTATATTCCAATGCGTATGCTTACCATGGATTTAGACAGAGATGGAAGCTATGAATTATTGACAAATAAACCTATTTCTACAGCGGCTTCTATCTTCAAAAACTTCAGAAACTACCCACAAGGTGAAATTCACTCAATGGTTTGGGACGGCGTTGGTCTAAGCCTTTTATGGAAAACAAAACGTATAACAGGCACAGTGGCTGATTATCAAGTAGACGATCCAAATGCTGACGGCATTGAAGATTTGATTACTTGCGTAGTTACCTATCCTGGCGCACTTGGCACAGGAGAAAGAAAAACTGTGCTTACTCTCTATCCTCTTGATACAACACAAACAGACCCGAACACACCTGTGAGTGCCCAAGAATAATAGAAAATTTTGAAATAAACAAGAATAGCCCCACTTTTTAAATTGAAAGTGGGGCTATTTTTATGGTGGAGCTCATTTGGAATCTTGATTTATTTTTCTAATAAGGATTTTAATTTCTTATGTAAATAAGTGCGCTCAAGGCCAATGCTTTCAGAAAGTTTGCTCACATTATTATCGCATTCCTTCAGTTTTTCCTCTAAATACCAAGCGTCAAAGGCCGTTCTTGCGGACTTATAATCCATTTCAAGAAGATTTGTTATAATGCTTTTTTCTTCGCTTGAGCTATGAATGAAATTTGTATTTTTATCTGTCCCTTTGTCTTCAGCTCTAAGTTCAGATAAATCAATTAAAGGCGCAAGCATAGAAGGTTCTACAATTTGTTTAGGGTAGAGGATTGCGGCTTGAGTTAAGAAATGCTTCAACTCACGCACATTGCCTTTCCATGGGGCTTTTGAAAGTACATTCAAACTTTCTATAGAAAAAAGCGCTGGCACGAGCCCATTTTCAGCCTGAAGGTTTTGCGATAAAGCAGCAATAAGCAAGGGAATGTCGCCCTCTCTTTCTCTGATTGGGGGAAGATGGAGAGGGAAGCCACGAAGCCTGTAATAGAGGTCAGAGCGAAAAGTGCCTTCACTTATGCTTTCTTCTAAATTTTTATTTGTTGCAGCAAGCACACGCACGTCTACTTGTATAGTTTTATTTCCCCCCACGCGCTCAAAGGCTTGTTCTTGCAATATACGCAATATTTTTGCCTGAGTTTTTAGGCTCATATCGCCAATTTCATCAAGAAAAAGCGTGCCATTATTTGCTAATTCAAACTTGCCTATGCGTGATTCAGCCCCTGTAAAAGAGCCTTTTTCATGGCCAAAAAGTTCTGACTCTATCAATTCTTCTGGAATAGCGGCGCAGTTGACGGCTATAAAGGCTTTGTCTGCTCTTTGGCTTGCTTGATGTATAGAACGAGCCACAACTTCTTTGCCCGTGCCGTTTTCTCCTGTGATAAGCACCCAAACATTTGTAGGGGCAACAGCATTTAAACTGGCTTTCAAAGTCAGCATAGATGCTGATTCGCCTATAAGAATATTCTTTACTTTTTGCGTGGCAAGGGCAGATTTAAGTGCTTTATTTTCAGATTTTAATCCCTCTACTTCAAAGGCTCTTGTCACAGTATTTAATACAGAGTCAAGGGCAAGAGGTTTTTCAATAAAGTCATAGGCGCCGAATTTGAGAGCAGTCACGGCAGTTTCAATAGTTCCGTGGCCTGAAATCATAATAATGGGTATGTCTTTATAGTCAGCAGTATTTTTGATGCGTTTAAGAAGTTCTAAGCCATCGTTTTCAAAATTTCGATCACTTTGATTATTTTTATCTTGAGTGAGCCAAATGTCTAGTATAATAAGGTGGCATTCTTTTCTAGAAAGAATATCTAAAGCCTTTGCGCCATTTTCAGCAAGGCTTACTTCATAACCTTCGTCTTCTAAAATGCCTTCCAAAGAAAAGCGTATGCCTTCTTCATCATCGACTACTACTATATGTTGCTTTTTTTTTGCCATATTTTGCCTATAATATATAATGTATAGAAAGAAAATAGCATAGCTTACTAGAGCCGTCAAATGCTTTAGCCTTGTTTTATTTTATTGACAATAGAAGCAGAAGAAAATAGTCTGACTTTCTGATTAATAACTTTTTGGAGGACTTATGGATATGAATACTGTTCGCACAAAGGCGAAAGAACTTTTTAAAGGTTCATGCCGTGTGTGTAAATTTTGTGATGGTAAAGCTTGCGTTGGCGAAACTCCAGGTATGGGTGGATGTGGCACAGCAAGTTCTTTTCATAATAATTACAAAGCATTGCAAAATGTACGTTTGAATATGCGCTTAGTGCACGACGTGCTTTCACCCGATACTTCAGTGTCAATATTAGGCATGAAGCTTGATATGCCACTTTTCATAGCTCCTATTGGCGGTATTTCTTATAATATGCAAAGTGCGATCACAGAAGATGAATACACAAATGCGGTTATTGAAGGCGCGAAAGAGTGCAATATCATGGGGACAACTGGCGATGGAGTGCCCGATATTATCCACGAATCAGGCTTTAGAGCAATTACAGAAGCAGAGGGGTATGGTATTCCCTTTATCAAACCCTGGAAAGATGCCGAATTTAATCAAAAATTTGAAAAAGCTCTGAAAACAAATTGCCCTGCTATAGGAATGGATATTGATGCTGCTGGTCTTATCACTTTGGCTTTGCAAGGTCGTCCTGTTTCTCCTAAGTCTATTGAAGAATTGACTAAAATTGTAACTATGGCACATGAAAATGGCAAAAAATTTATTCTCAAAGGCGTGATGACTGTGGAAGATGCACAGAACGCAGTTAAAGCAGGCTGCGATGCTATAGTTGTGTCAAATCATGGTGGCCGTGTGCTTGATTACACACCAGGTACAGCTGAAGTTTTGCCAAAAATTGCAAAAGCAGTAAAAGGGAAAATCACAATTATTGTCGATGGAGCAATAAGAGATGGTTTTGATATATTAAAAATGTTGGCTCTAGGGGCTGATGCGGTGATGATTGGACGCCCTTATTCTGTGGCGGCTGTAGGTGGCTTGAAAGAGGGCGTTGTCACATATACAAATCTTTTGAAAAATCAACTCACTCAAGCTATGGTGCTTACTGGCACACAAAAAGCAAGTGAAGTTTCTTCTTCTGTTATTTGTTAAATTTTTCATTGTAAACAAGCCAGAATGAGCAAAATGAAAATTAGCTCAAACTTATTTTTATTTGACATTGCTTTAAAATTTGTATAGTGTGCTATCAATTAAAAAATTGCTTTTTTAATTAGATATTTTTTAAGGGGATTTTATGATAACGTTTTTACTTTCCTGTTTCTTACTCTGCTTTGGCTATTTTATTTATGGCAAATACATAGCCGGAGTTTTTGGAGTAGATGCTAACCGTCCTGTGCCTTCACAAACTCAAGCTGATGGCTTTGACTTTGTTGAGCTTCCATCTTGGAAGTCTTTTTTGATTCAGTTTCTCAATATCGCGGGAACAGGCCCTATCTTTGGTGCTATTGCAGGTGCTATGTGGGGCGCAAATGCCTTTTTATGGATTGCCTTTGGTTGCGTATTTGCTGGTGCTGTACACGACTTTTTAATTGGCATGATGTCAGTTCGCTCTAATGGCACAACTGTTGCTGAATTAGTTGGACAAAACATCAACGCTTTTGCAAGACAAATCATGATTGTTTTGTCAGGTGTATTACTTCTTTTAGTCGGTGTTGTTTTTATTGCTTCACCAGCTGATATTTTAGCGAACTTAACAGGCGTAGATAGATGGATTTTCATCGGCTTTATCTTTGCTTATTATATGCTTGCAACTGTATTGCCAGTTGATAAAATCATCGGCAAAATCTATCCTATTTTTGGTATAGCTCTTTTGATTATGGCCGTTGGTATTGTATTTGGCCTTGTAAGAACTGGCCTTATTTTTGAAATCCCTGAATTTGATTTTTCTAACCCGCACGTGGCTGGAAAATCAATCTTTCCATACCTCTTTATTTCTATTGCTTGTGGTGCTATTTCTGGCTTCCACGCAACACAATCTCCAATTATTGCTAGATGTATCAAAAGCGAAACAGAAGGCCGCAAAGTTTTCTATGGCGCAATGATCACTGAAGGCTTTGTTGCACTTATCTGGGCAGCAGCTGCCATGACTTTCTTTGGCGGTTTAGAAGGTCTTTCACAAGCTGGTTCAGCTCCTGTTGTTATCAATAAAGTTTCTATGGGCTTTATGGGAACAATCGGTATGGTGCTTGCTGTTTTAGGTGTTGTTGCTTGCCCAATCACATCAGGCGATACAGCATTTAGAGCGCTTCGTCTTACTATTGCTGACGGTTTCAATATCGATCAATCAAAAAAAATCAACAGATACTATATTGTTATTCCTGTGTTTGCTATTGCAGCAGCACTCCTTTTCATCGACTTTGCAATTATCTGGAGATATTTCTCTTGGTCAAACCAAACTCTTGCTACTTTCGCTTTGTGGGCAGCCGCAGCTTACCTCAAAAGAAATGGCAGAAACTATCTTGTTGCAATGATTCCAGCTATGTTTATGACAGTTGTTGTCACCTCTTACATCTTAGTTGCTCCTGAAGGTTTCTATAGCCTCATGACTTCATTTGTAGATCTTAAAACTGCTGAATTGCTTGGAACAGGCGTTGGTATGGCATTGGCACTTATCTTTGCTATGTTATTCAATGCTCGTATTAAAGCTGACAGGGCTTAAAAAAATTCATTCTTTTGAGTTTTTTCTGCCAAAAAGATAATTTTTTGTTGGAAATTCCACAAAATTTATGAATTTTAGTAAAAGTTGAAAATTCTTGAAAAATTCTGAATTTTGATAAATAGTAATAGAAAGAGCGGTTTATTATGGGCCGCTCTTTTTGTTTTTATATATCTTCAAAAAAGATTAAAATTAAGGCAAAAAAAGCTTGTCTTTCTTTTAAAAATATGCAATAAAACTTGTTCGCACATATAGTGTGAACGATATTTAGACTCTTCTTTTTATCACAAAAAAGAAGAAAAACAAGGAGCTCTCATGCCAAAAATGAAAACTCGTCGCTGCGCTGCAAAGCGCTTTGAAGTGACTGGTAGCGGCAAGTTCCGTCGTCGCAAACAAAACTTACGCCACATTCTTACAAAGAAAAACGCGAAAAGAAAAATGCGCCTCGGACAATCAGCTATCGTTGACAAAACAAACGAAGCGGCTGTTAAAAGAATGATGCCTTATGCATAATTGCCTATTTGGGTAATTGAGCAAGTAAAAGCATTATTATTGGTTTATTAACTCAGACTTATTATAAAATAAGATAGTTAATGTTTTAGAAATATTTAGACATTCATCTGGCAACACCTTCCGCCTCGATGAATGAAGTTAGGAGATAATCCATGCGTGTAAAGAGAGGGATGGCCTCACATCGTAGGCACAAAAAATATTTGGATATGGCAAAAGGTTTCAGATCTGGTCGCCATAAATTGTACCGCACAGCTCGTGAAGCGGTGGAACGTTCATTATGCTACGCATACCGTGATCGCAAAGTGAAGAAAAGAGAGTTCCGTAAACTTTGGATCATGCGTATCAACGCTGGTGTTCGTGAACACGGCATGAGCTATTCACGTTTCGTGAATGCAATGCAAAAAGCAGGTATCGAACTTAACCGTAAAGTGCTTGCTGACCTTGCAGTTAGAGATAAAGCAGCTTTTGCTCAAATCGTTGAACAAGTAAAAGCACACGCTTAATTTTGCAACATAAGGGGTGGTAAAAATATTTGCCACCCCTTTTTAAACTTAAACGAGAGATGTAAAAGGTCGCATATGAATCTGCGTGAAAAACTTGATAGCCTGACTCAATCATTTGAAAATGAACTTGGTCAGGTTTTGTCTTTAGATACAATTGAAAAAATTAGGGTTGATTTTTTAGGCCGTAAGGGGCAAATTGCCGATCTTATGAGCCAACTTGGCCAACTTTCAAAAGAAGAACGTCCACAATTTGGGCAGGCTGTAAACGCAATTAAAGAAAAAATCACTCAAGCTGTGGAAAATAGAAAGGCTGAATTAGTGAAAGCTGAAGAAGAAGCCTTTGTAAATAATTTTGACCATACCACTCAAGGCAGACAGCCTTGGCATGGCTCTATGCATCCAATTAATATAGTGATGGAAGATATTTGCCAAGTATTGCAAGATTTTGGCTTTGATGTTGTGGTTGGTCCTGAGGTTGAAACTGATTATTACAATTTTGAAACCCTCAATTTTCCGCACGATCACCCTGCTAGAGATATGCAAGACACACTTTTTGTTGCAGACAAAATTCTCATGCGTACACACACTTCACCTATGCAAATCAGAGCCATGAAAGAGCGCAAACCGCCTTTAGCTGTTATTGCACCTGGTAAAGTGTATAGAAGAGATTCTGATATTACTCACACACCAATGTTCCACCAAGTAGAAGGTTTACTTGTTGGTGAAAAAATTTCCTTAGCTCATCTTCGTGGCATACTTTCAGCTATGTGTAAAACTCTATTTGGCGAAGAAACAAAAGTGCGTTTTCGTCCTTCTTTCTTCCCCTTCACAGAGCCTAGCATGGAAGTAGACGTAAGCTGTATGCGCTGTAAAGGCGAAGGCCACTTAGACGGAGAACCTTGCCGTATATGCAAAACAACAGGCTGGCTTGAAATCTTAGGTTCAGGCATGGTTGACCCAGCAGTTTTTGAAGCAGTAGGCTATAATCCTGATGAAGTGACTGGCTTTGCCTTTGGCCTTGGCGTTGAACGTATTGCCATGCTCAAATATGGCATTAACGATTTGCGTATGAATTTTGAAAATGATGTGAGATTCTTATCTCAATTCTCTATGGGTGACTCTTGGAGAAGAAGCTAATAGCATAGAAAGGAAATAGAATTATGAAAATACTTGTTATCAATGCTGGTTCTTCCTCTTTCAAGTATCAGCTTATAGATATGGAAAGTCAAACACCTCTTTGCGCAGGCTTAGTTGAGCGCATTGGCGAAGAAATGGGCGCATTAGTCTATAAACGCTTTCCAGATAGCGAACAAGAAGAAAAAATCAAACTTGAGCACCCTTTTGAAACGCATAGAGCAGGTATGCTTGAAGTTATGAGCATGATTACTTCTGCTGACAAAGGCGTTATCAAAGACGCAAGCGAAATTTCAGCGGCAGGGCACAGGGTTGTAATGGGTGGCTCTTTGTCAGACACACAAGTGACTGAAGAAGTGAAAAATATTATCCGTGACTTCTCTTCGCTTTCTCCACTTCACAATCCAGCAAATCTAGCTGGTATTGAAGTTTTAGAAGAGCTTTTTCCGCACCTTCCTTCTGTGGCTGTTTTTGACACAGGCTTTCATTCCAGCATGGAAGAGCACGTTTATACCTATGCTATTTCAAAAGAACTTTCTGAAAAATACAAACTTCGCCGCTATGGTTTCCACGGCACTTCACACAAATATGTTTCAAGAGAAGCCGCAAAATTCTTAGGCAAAAAACCTGAAGATTGCAAATTAATCGTCTGCCATTTGGGCAATGGTTGTTCAATGTCTGCTGTGAAAAATGGCAAATGTGTTGATACAACTATGGGGCTTACTCCTCTTGAAGGGCTTATGATGGGTACACGCTCTGGTGATATCGATCCTGCTTTGCCACTCTTTTTGATGAAGAATGAAAATATGACTGCCGATGAAATGGATACATTTCTCAATAAAAAGTCCGGACTTAAAGGCGTTTGCGGCATGAATGATATGCGTGACTTGCACGAAGCAAGAGAAAAAGGCGATAAAGATGCCGAACTTGCTTTTCAAATGTTTGTGCACAAAATTCGTAAATATGTAGGCGCGTATATGCTTGAATTAGACGGCATTGACGGACTTATCTTCACAGGTGGTATTGGCGAAAATGACGAATTTGTGCGTGAAGGCGTGACGGATAATCTTTCCTTTGTGGGCATAGAGCTAGATAAAGAAGAAAATCTTATCAGACGTGGCCATGCGCGTGTTATTTCAACAAAAAATTCAAAAATTCCTGTAGTGATTTATCCAACGAATGAAGAATTGGAAATTGCCCTTACTACTCAAAAAATACTTTCAAAGTAATAGCTTAGACTAAATAGGATACATTATGTTACTTTCCCTTGCTTGGTTAAAAGAATTTGTGCCTTACACTGGTACAGCGCAAGAACTTGGCGCAAAACTCACAATGCTTGGCTTAGAATTAGAAAATATTATAGAGCCTTATAAAGATATTGAACATATTGTCATAGGCTTTGTAAAAGAACGTGAAAAACACCCAGAAGCAGACAAGCTTTCAGTTTGTACAGTCGATGTTGGCCAAGCTGAACTTTTACAAATTGTGTGCGGTGCGCCAAATGTTGATAAGGGGCAATACGTTCCTATTGCTATGGTTGGCACAAGTATGCCAGACGGCATGAAAATCAAAAAAGCAAAACTTCGCAATGTTGAATCGCTAGGTATGATCTGCTCTGAAAGAGAATTGAAACTTTCAGAAGATCACAATGGCATTATGGTTCTCAACGATATTTTGCCACAAGAAAAATTGCAAGTTGGCGCAAAATTGGTTGATGCGCTCAATCTTGATAAAGAAGTTTTAGAAATAGGCATCACTCCTAACCGTGCGGATTGTTTATCAGTTCTTGGCTTTGCTAGAGAAGTGGCACAAGCCTATAATTTACCGCTCACTTTGCCAAAATGCGAATTGAAAGTGGAAGAAAAATCCACTGGTCTCAAGCTTGATGTTGATGTAAATCTTTCGCCTTATTATACAGGGCGTGTTTTGGATAATCCAAAAGTTGGGCCTTCACCTGCTTGGCTTAAATACCGCTTGAATGCTATAGGCATACGTTCTATTTCAAATGTGGTTGATGCTACCAACTATGTCTTAATGGAGCTTGGGCTTCCTTTGCACTCCTTTGATAAAGACACTATCGAAGGCGATACTGTTTGCGTAATTTCTGCTAAAGATGGTGAAAAATACACTACTTTAGATAGTCAAGAACGCACATTAAAAGTGAATGATATCTTGATTGCCGACAAGACAAAAACTATTGGCCTTGGTGGTGTGATGGGTGGTTTGAATTCAGAAACCACTGAAAATACTAAATCAATTTTCTTGGAAGCTGCAGTTTTTAATCCTTCCTTTATCAGAAAAACAGCAAGACGTCTTGGCCTTTCTTCTGATGCTTCTTTCCGCTTTGAACGTGGCGTTGACCAAGCTATAGTTGACTTTGCAAGCGAGCGTTGCGCATATCTTATACAAGAACTTACAGGCGCGACTTGCAGAAGTGAAGTTTTGAAAACTGAAAATTCTGTTACTGCTCCAAAACCATTTAATTTCAACTATCCTAAATGTATAGAACTTTTAGGTGTGGATATTTCAAAAGAATTCTGTGAAAAAACTCTTACAGGTCTTGGCTGTCAGCTTACTCAAGTTGATGAAGACAATTATACTGTTATTGCACCAAGTTGGAGAGCAGATTTATTCCGCCAAGCAGATTTGGCTGAAGAAGTCATTCGTTGCTTTGGTGTTGATGAAGTGCCAGAAGAATTTCCGCCTGTTTTAAAAGATTTGAAACAATGCGGCAAATTAGAAACTCGTCACCCATTCTTAGTTCGTCTTCGCCATTTTATGGCTGGTATGGGACTCAATGAATGCGTGTGCTATAGCTTTGTTGGCCATGAAGATTTGGATAGATTGAATATTGCAAAAGACCATCGTGTGAGTATTGCAAACCCGCTTACAGCCGAGCAAAATGTGCTTCGTACGGACTTAGCTCCTGGCCTTTTGAATGCTTTGAAAGTGAATATGGGGCAGGGCAATACTTCATTGAAATTGTTTGAAATTGCGCAATCATTTGTACAAGATCCTAAAAGCGAAACCACTGTTCACGAAACAAGAAGAATGGCGATTTTGCTTACTGGCGAGCGTTTTTCACACTATCCGCATCCAAATTACACCAATGAAATTTTTGAATATGCTGACTTGAAAGGTATAGTGGAAACCTTCTTCAAGAATTTCCTCAATCTCGACCTTCCTAAAATGGAAAAAGTGAATAATCATCCATACATGAGCCCAGCTGTGAAGCTTGAAATTGGTGCGGATTGCCCATTAGCACTTGCTGACGCTGGCAATGTAGTGGCAACAATTGGCAGAATTAAACCTGAAATTGCAGATTATTACAATGCTCGTGAATATGTTTGGTATGCTGAAATCAATCTTTGCGCTTTGCGTGGCTTGTCAGCTAAAAACACAATCAAATTCAACTCCTTGCCCGTTTATCCACCTGTGCGCCGTGATATCACAGTTATTGCGCCAAAAACCTTGGCTATGAAAGAAATTGTTGATACATTGCAAAATGCGAAAACAAAATATCTTGAAAAAGTTGAATTGCACGATTCTTATCAACCAAAAGGTCCGCTTGCAAATGACGAGCATAATCTTACCTTTAGGCTTACTTTCCGCTCGGCTGAAAAAACTTTAGTTGACGCTGACGTTGATAAAGAAAGAGAAAAACTTGTAAAAGTGCTTACTGAAAATTTAGGCGTAAGGATCTAATATGAATATCTTATTAGTTGGCTCTGGTGGCCGTGAAGATGCGCTTGCTCACAAGCTTATGCAGTCAAAATATTGCGATCATCTCTTTGTAGCTCCAGGCAATGGCGGAACTGCAAAAGTTGCTGAAAATATTGCGATTAAAGAAACTGAAATTGAGAAGCTTGTTGAATTTGCTGAAGATAATGATGTCGATTTAGTTGTGGTTGGACCAGAAGTGCCTTTATCACTCGGCCTTGCTGACGAATTGGCAAAAGTAGACATTCCTTGCTTTGGACCAAAGCAAGCCTGCGCAAAACTTGAAGCAAGTAAATCATTTGCAAAAGAAGTGATGAAGGCCGCAAATGTGCCTACTGCTATGGCGCAGACCTTTGATAATATAGCAGATTCTTTAGAATATATTATGCAAAAAGAAGCGCCTTTAGTCATCAAAGCTGATGGCCTTGCCGCTGGAAAAGGCGTGGTGGTTGCGCACTCTCGTGAAGAGATTGTGGCTGCGCTTGAAATGATGTTTGATGGCGGATTTGGCTCTGCTGGGGCAAAAGTTGTTATTGAAGATTTTTTAGTGGGCGAAGAAGTTTCCCTTCTCTGTCTTTGCGATGGCAAAACAGCTTTGCCGCTACCTTCTGCGCAAGATCATAAGACAATAGGCGAGGGCGACGTTGGCTTAAACACTGGCGGCATGGGTGCTTATTCACCTGCGCCAGTATTGCCTGATGAAAAACTAGATGAAGTAAAGCGCATAGTTGTCGATCCTATTTTGGCTGAAATGGCTAAGCGTGGCACACCTTTTGTGGGTATATTATACGCTGGCCTTATGATGACAAAAGAAGGGCCAAAAGTTATTGAATATAATGTGCGTTTTGGCGATCCTGAATGTCAACCACTTCTTATGCGTCTTGAATCAGATTTAGTCGAGCTTCTCTTGCTTTGTACAAAAGGAAGACTTGAAGGCACAAAATTAAAATTGCGCAAAGGCTCTGCCCTTGGTGTGGTGATTTCAGCAAAAGGCTATCCAGAAGATTATCCAAAAGGTATGGAAATCACAGGTATAGAGGAAGCAGAAAGCTTTGATAGAGTAAAAGTATTTCAAGCAGGCACAAAGATTGAAAATAATAAACTTCTTTCAACTGGCGGACGAGTATTATGCGTGACCGCAGTAGACGATGATTTACAAAAAGCGCAGAAAAAAGCCTACGAAGCTGTTGCAAAAATCAAAATGGAAAATTCTTACTTTAGGCGCGACATTGGTGCAAAGGGTTTGAATAGAAAATAATTTTCTGACTAAAAAAATATAAAAAAGCCCTATTATTTTCTCAAGAGTAAATTTTATACTCAAGTAAGAATATAATAGGGCTTTTGTATTTAAATAAAACTTTGTCTAGAACGATAATGAGAAAGTAAAAATTGCTCTCCAATCGTTCGTGTCAACATCTAATACACGTTCAAGAGGTTTTGCCACAAAGAATGAAGCATTGTAGTTTGTCACGTCCATAATTGTGCCAAAAAGGTTTATACCCACACCAACTGAGGAAAGATCCGTCCAATAGGTATCTATGTCTGCAGTTGGCAAGAAGCGTGTCATACCCCAATCAATAAAGGCAAAAGGCTGAAATCCATACTTTTCTTTATAATAATATGTCCAGCGAAGTTCAGCCGCTGCCGCCACGCCTTGATCGCCTGAAAGTACGCCGCCATCATAGCCACGTCCGAATTGAGAACCGCCAAGCGAGAATTGATCGTAGGAGAAAAGTTGTTCATTCGTAGTTTGCCCTTGAGCAGAAATATAGAGGCTAAAATTATTAGGTAAAGTTTGATTACGAGAAATAAAGAGGCTGAATTTATTGAAATCTGGCCCCGCATTCGGACGAGCTGAAGTGACAGAATGATCGCTTGCATTTGACATATCAAGGCCACGAACATAATCGAAGATGATCTGATTTGTGCCGCCCCAAATGTCAGACATATCATAATTGAGTGAAAGTGTAAGATTTCTTGTTTTATCTTTGGTGTTTATAGAACCTAAAAGCCGTGATTCGCTGTTACGATAATTTAAGGTTGCGCTTGCATTTAAGTTCATATCACGAGAACGAATAATAGGATAGGAAGCGCCTAAAGAAAAGTATTCGCTAGAAGTTTCGTATTCAAAAAGGCGCGCAAATTCAGTATCGGGATTTGGGCTATAGCTTTGCCCATAATTTCCTAAGATCGTGAAACCATTAGAAAAACGATAAGAAAGCCCTGCCTGCCAGTAATGGTATTCATCAAACTCAAGTGCTTGCCCATAAGATACATTTGCATTCAAGCCCAAAAGTGGAAAAGAATTGGCTGATAATCCTGCATTCAGCATAATTGGCCCTGAAGATTCAGAACCAGTATTGTCAAAGCCTATATGTCCGCCAAAGATTTTTCTATCCACTTGAATAACAAGGGTTGATGCGCCTGTAGTTTCGTCAGCAGGCTCGAAAGAGGACTTTATTTCAAGGCCAGGCACTCCTTGAGTGATAAGCATAAGAGATTCAAATTTATTATGATTTAAAGGGTGAACAAAAAGAATTTGATCGGCTGTACGCTGAAAATATTCTTTAAACTGAGCCACTAATTTTTCATCGCCACTGTATTGAATACTTGAGACAAAGCCCTCGATTGCTTGCAAGCGCACGCTTGCGCCATTTTCATCAGCTTCTTGAGGCGGAAGCACTACACGGCTTAAAATATGGCCAGCATCACGATATTTCTTTGTCATTTCATCAACAATAGCAAGCATTTGATTGAAAGTGATGCTTGTATTGTAAAGATTTTTATAATTTGCTGTCAACTCTTCGTCTGTAAAGAAGGTGTTGCCGTCAATAATAATTTCTTTCAAAACGAAGGCTTGACTTGTGTCTTGACTAAAATCTTGAGGGGCTTCTTCTTCCATCACAACTTTTGGCTGTGACAAAGGTGCAGGAGTTTCCTGCCTTTGCCTATCGAGCGTGTCAACGGAAGTTGGCAGAGGGTTAGCAAAGGCATTTGTCGTAAATAAGGCGAATAATAGTGAGAGAGAGAGTATTTTTTTCATGGAATTTTCCTTAATTTATATAATCTAAATAATTATCTGAAGGCCTAAATATTTGGTATTTCGAGATCTTTATTAATTATGAAATTGACAACATTAAGGGCACTATTAGAAGTATCAATAATCAAATTAAAGATATTTTTTAGGGCAGCTACATGACCGGCACGAACCACATCATCTCTACCTGGATAGTCAAAATCATACATATTACCATCGCCATCAAAAAGGCTGAGTTGCATAACTATGCTCTCTACCCAAGAGCGATTGCGCTCCTCTCCTTCGATAGGAATATTTACTCTCACAGTTTCTATAACAGGTGGAACGTAATGAACACCGTCATCTATTACAATATTTATTTCTTGTTCAGCATAGCCACCACTTGCGTTAATTATATTTTTTGTAACTTCTGTTTTCCACTCATGTGCTAGGGTAGATGAGTATCTGGAAGTAATAAGTTCTTCTAGCTCAGAGATAGGAAGGTCTAAGAAAGAAAAGTTCTGACTGTCAATAGCTTCGAACATTAAATTACCGAAATAAGCATATGCAGGACCGCTCAGAGTAGAAGTCAGTAGCTTGACTTTTTCGTCCATAGTCAAGTTTAGTTCATCATAATTTGCAGGCACATCGTTAAAAGAAGTGGCCACAGCCTTTACAGCAGATAAATCAAGTGGAACATTCAAAAGAGCTGCTCTTTCTGCGGCTGGTGTATCTATAAAGTTGCGTATAGATTTTACAGGCAAGTTTAGCAGCATAAGAGTGCTTATCTCTTCATTTGTCATAGTGGCAATTTTACGTGTATAGCTTGGTAACAACTCTCCACTCATTATTACTATATAATCTTGTGCAAGTGGGGAAAGATTGAGATAGTTTTTAAGTTCATTAGTTGAATATGCAAAGCTTAATACTGCTTTTGCAAACTCTTCATTCATATCAAGGAAGCTGTCAAACTCAGAACTACTTAGAGCAGTGAGAGCGGCAATTGTTGTGCGTGAGGGTTGCATTTCTAAAACAAATTCTCTGTGCGCGTCTTCAAGTGCTAACATTTTGCTTAAGTCATTGACAGGATATTCGCTCGCCAAAGAAAGCACTTTTTCCCTTTCTTCAGGAGTTAGTGTCATAATCTCTTCCATGCGCGTGCCTGAGAACATAGAAGCTAAGCGAAGCGCATTTGGCAATTCATCTGCAGGCAATTCAAGCATAAGCCATATATCTGCCAATTGGTGTATGTTGTCTGTAGGCAGATTCAAAACAACCTCTCTCAACTCTTCGGAAAGATTGAGAATAGTCTTTACGTGCCCTGTCGAGAACCATGTACCGAGAATTTGATCTCTTGTAGCCAAAGGCAAGTCGAAGAGTGTATGGTATTCAGAAGTACTCAAACCAAAGGAAAGGATTTTTCCTTGCATTTCACTATCAAGCTCTAAGAAAGCTGTTCTTGTTGGGAATGAAAGAGCAAGTAAATCATCTTGTACTTCACGTGAGAAACTCAAGACTTCTTGCAATTCAGCGAATGAAAGCTCTAGCGCTGTGCTGTAATAGCCGTCAGGAAGATCAAGTAAGTCTTTTATTTGAAGATCACTCAAGGTGAATATTGCATCAAATTGCTCTTCTGAAAGGCTGAAAAATCTTTGAAACTCTCTTCCAGATAGTCCCATATCTAAAATTCTTGTCCAATCACGAACAGGCATATTTGCAAATGCTTGCAACTGATTCTGATTAAGCGAAAGAACTGCAAGAAGTTGTGACATAGGCAATTCTAATAAATCGTCCATCTGCTGAGTATAGGCTTCAAGGCTGAGCAACTGCTCTCTTGCCCCCGAGGAAAGAGAGAGGAAATTCAAGCGTGAAGCTTCAGACAAGGAATAGAAAAACTCTAATTGCGTAGGCGAAAGTGAACGAAGCACATTTAATTGATCTTCTGTAAGACTTGCGATTAATTTCCTTAAATATTCGTTTTGATCGTCATGCTCTTTATCAAGCGCATTCACTGAATTATTAATTTTTTCTTGTTCGTTATTATTGTTATTGTTATTGTTATCAGTATTAGACATTTCGCTTGTATAGGCAAATACCACGCCGCCAGGGTTGTAAGTTGGCTCAACTTGCGGTCTGTCTCCGTCAATAGTAATGCCTGGAGTTAAAGCTGTATTATTAAAACCTGTCACAGAGCCATTAAGGCTCACTTCTTTGGCATAGATTGAGAATGGCTCTAACTCAGTAGTGCTTGAACCAGCGTCAATAATAACCTTTCCTGCTTGAATAGCATGGCCTGTTTTTGTACTATTGCGCCCTTGAATAATAAAATCTCCTGGGTTTGGACCAAAAGAGATAGTGTCATCGTCACCTGCTATTATAGAACCATTAATCAAGACATTAGGATTGTTATGTATGTTGAATTGTAAGGTTGAGGGATTTTGAGCAATAAAATTCAATGTAGCATTGCGATCTATACTTAATCCATCAAAAATATCAAAGGCAGTGTATTGCGTTGAAAGATTTTGATAAATATTTAGACGAGCATTGTCGTGCAATTCTAGATTATTGAGCATAAAACCTTTGTCGTAAAAACTTGCACTCGCGTTGTTATTTAGATAGAAAGATTGCGAGGCGTTGATGTTTGAATTCGCATTAAAAATAACATTACCTGTACCTGTTACTTGAAACTGTTCTGAGTTGATAATAAGACTCCCAAGAGAATTGGGATTGATAGCTGCACTGTCAACTATAATTGTAGCAGGTTGATTTGGAATACTATTTGTTGTATTTAAACTGAGTGTAGTATTTGTATTCCAATCAATACTTGCACTTACTTTAATACTGTTTTCGGCTTGAATATGTATACCACCTATAGTGCGAAGTTGATCTTGCACCCATGCAGCATTGAAATTTGTCCAATCTGCTTGAGCACCACTTGAATTACCCGCTGTGCTAATCGTCACATTGGCAGGATCTAACAACCACAACTCTCCTGCCTTTACGTCAATATCTTCATCTACTCCAAGGTATTTACCCGAAGTTTCAAGATATTTTGCCGCCCAAGTGCCATTGACTTTTGTTGTGCCGTCACTCCAAGCGATAACTGTGCCGTCCTCGCCTGCGTCAATCGTGCTATTTTCATCAACAATCAATTCCTTTGTGGAGGCAAGGGTAGGAGCAGTATCGAATCTGCCGACATAGCCCTCTTTTTGTTCGGCATTAACGCCGCCTAAATCTTGCCCGCCTTGGAATTCGCCACCTATGCGGATAAGCCCATCAGAAGCGCCTTTGGCTTCTATCGTCGCATTTTGCACGCTCACCTTTTCGTCGGCCGTAATGTCGATACTACCGCCAGCATTCTTTCCGCTTGCCTCAATAGTTCCGCCTATATTAGCTTCATTTGTGGCAATCATACTGATTGTTCCACCATCTGAAACAGTTGAAGAAGCTGTGACTGTGCCTGTATTTGAAATATCGCCCGAAGCACCGAAGATAATCTTTCCGCCTTTAGAAGTGGCAGAATCCGCCATCACAACGCCAGTATTATTCACAGAATTAGTGACTATATGATCAAGCTGAGCCGCAGTCATAACAACAATGCCACCCTCAGCCTTGATTGTTCCACTATTTTCAACGCCTACTTGCTCGCCATTTACAGTATAAAGAGCGTCGACAGCATTTTCATCGACTTTAAATTGTATAAGCTCATCACCATGCAAATCTAAAACGAAAGATTCGCCACTTGCAAGCACAACCTTGGCAAGCTTACCAGCAATTATCCCCTCATTTCGTACGCTTGGAGCAACCAAGACGGCAAAACCGGCATCAGCAACCGTGATATTACCTCTATTGATAACTTGTGCGCCCTCTTTGCCTGCTTGATCGAAAATATATCGCCCTGCCATAAAGTCGGCATCTTTGATGTCGTTGGTAGTAGCGACAAATCCGCCAGTTTGGATCTGCGCCCCTTGGTGAATAGTGATACCGTTCGGATTTACAAGATAGATATTCGCGTTTGATTTCAAAAGGCCTGCCAAATCAGAACTGCCACTGCCTATAACCCTGTGTAAAGCCGCAGCTTGAGCGGAAGGCATATTGTGAATAAAGGCTTCTTTTTGTGCAATACTGAAACTATTCCAATTAATTATGGCCTTATTCGTGCTTTGATTAACCGTCATGGTATTGCCATTTTGCGAAATATTTGCTTGACCCGCGACAACATTACCACCCTCTGGTAAAGCATAAGCCATATTACTTGTATATAAAGCAAAGATACAGGCTAATAACAAGGCTTTCTTTTTCTGCAAACGTGCGAGTTTTCTTGCGTGTTTACGTGCTTTAGAGGGACTTTTGCTGTAATGCTCAATAGAATTCATTATAAATTTTAACGACATACGACATTCCTTTGCGCAGTTAAATGTTGAACGAAAAAAGAAATTTCAACAGTGACGTGACTGGCTATGGCACAAATCAGTCTACGAAATCATAAAAATCATTATTACTATTTTCATTATATCATATATTATCTGCATAGTCTACTTAAAAGAAATTATCAATTCTAAGTTTTCAAAGTGCCAATATATGCATCATGCTATATAGCTCTCTTCGGCAGCAATTAGATAGCATTTAAATGGAGATTTATTTGGCATAATTTATCCGCTCCGATATTGAAGAAAAATTTTTAGATTTTTTGCCATAAAAAAGGATGCTGTTATAAAACGGCATCCATAATTTATCGATATAATAGATAGTTAGAGCGCAATCTGCGTACAAGGGGGGCAAAAACTTCGATTTTCCTTTCCCAAAAAAATCACTAAATAACACTAATAACTGAAACTATGATAGGATCGCGTGAAAGCACGTCCCTAAAAAATGCACGCAGTGAAATGCGGATTTTTTCTTCAAGCTTTGCTTCATTATAGGTTTTTGTATTCTCCAAAATATCGAGTACAAGACACTTTGAATCTTCGAGGATGTGGTCATAGCGTTGCTCGAAAACAAATCCGCGAGAGAAGATTTCTGGCCCGTGCAATACTTCGCCTGTGTCTTCGCTCATAACAAGCACAACAACAACCATACCTTCGCCGCCAAGTATTTTGCGTTCTTTTAATATTAATCTGCCCACATCGCCCACGCCTTTTCCGTCAACAAGCACGGATTCAGCAAGTAATTTTGGCTCAAGCTGATGCCCTTCTTCAAATAAGGTGATAGGATGCCCGTCTTCAAGAAGGAAGATTTTTTCTTTTTCAACGCCTACATCTTCAGCTAAATCTGAATGCTGCACAAGATGGCGGTATTCGCCATGCACAGGAATAAAATATTCAGGCTTCATCACTTCAAGCATAGCACGCAATTCGCCTTTGTAGGCATGGCCTGTGGCGTGCACGCAGTATTCGCCATTCGTGTATACTTTTGCGCCTAATTTATAGATTTGATTAATAAGCCTTGCAACGGCCTTGGCATTGCCAGGAATAACTCGTGACGACATGACAACACAATCGTTTTCTTGCAATGAAATTTGCTTGTGGTAGCCATTTGCTATGCGTGTGAGCGCGGAAAGTGGCTCGCCTTGTGAACCTGTTGCAATAATGACAGTTCGTGAAGGATCAAGATTAGGTATCATCTCATAATCGTGATAGATATTTTTTGGCAATTCTAAAAGCCCTAATTGACAAGCTTTTTCTATATTTGTATTAAGACTACGTCCACTTATAACTACGGATTTATTGAAAAGTACAGCCATTTCAAAAACAGTGCGTATCCTGTCGATATTACTTGAAAATAGGCTGACAACAATGCGCCCTTCTGCTTTTTCAAAAAGCTTATAAAAGCCTTCACGCACTTCACGTTCGGGGCGTGAATAACCTTCGCTTTCAATATTAGTAGAATCAGAAAGTAAAAGCTTTAAATCATCGCCGGCAAATTTTGCAAGCTCTTTAAAGCTCACACACTCACCATGCGCAGATTGTGCGTCAAGCTTGAAATCGCCTGTATGAAAAGCTTTGCCTATAGGTGATTCGATACCAAGTGAATAAGCCTGCGGAATAGAATGGCAAATAGGGAAGAAGGTAAAGATTAAATCACCTATTCTTCTTGTTTCATAAGGCAAAACAGGGTGTAATTCCACTCTGTCAATAAGTTCTCTTTCGGTGAGCTTGTGTTCTATAAGTGCAAGAGCAAAGGGCGAGCCATAAATTTTTAATTGCTTGAAATGTGGCACAAGCCAAGGCAATGCACCTATATGATCTTCGTGCCCATGTGTGATAACTAAGGCTAATAATTCATCTTTTCTTTCTAGGATTGAGTCAAAACGCGGAATAACCACGTCAATGCCTAGGTGAAAATCGTCGGGGAACATAAGGCCACAATCAAGCATGACACAGCCATTTTCCGTTTCCCATAATTGACAATTGAGGCCAATTTCACCAAGCCCCCCTAGAGGAGTGATGGTTAAATAATTTTCCATATATTTTCCTATTTTTATCTATTACAAAGTATTGGCAACATTTCATTTTTGGGAAATGATTTTTTTATATATACGATGGATTTACTATTGCGGCACCGTCTGCAAAGATAAGTTTGAGATATTGTAAAGTGGTAGGGTCAACAGGAAGAATAGGAAATTCAAGCCTGCATTGGCTATTATTACAGCGAACTTTCACAGGGTGAATAGGGGCTACCACAGGCACTTGCGCATAACAATCAGGGCATTCGTATGTAAGGATTAAATCCATACTAGCAGGCGCGACTGGTTCGAGTATTTTTCTTTTCATATTATCTCGGCTTTGAAAGAGAAACTACTCTTTCCTTGAATTTTTTGCTGATACAAAATAACTTATTTTTTTGACAAAAGCAATTTTGCGGCTATAGCATCAGCGGCGGCTTGTGTATATTCAGCGGGTGAAAGGCTTTCTTTCTTTTCTTGCGAAATAAGAAGCTGTGGCATATTGGCAAGTTCTTCTTTTGGTTTTACGCCGTATTCGCTTGGGAAGTCATTTTGCAAATACATATCTTGAAAGCCTGAAAATTTAATAGCGTGAGCAGTTGAATCTAAAACAGCAAATTCATCAGAAGTTATCAAATTCATTTCCTTTGCTTTTAATAAACCAGCAAGGCTTTCGCCGCCTTGGGTGCAAACTATATGCCCTGATCTATTTGCTAAAAGCATTGAATCCATAATTTCTTGCTCGCTCACTTGCACAACCTTAAAGGCATTGTCGCCAGCTATTTCTCTATATTTTTCAACTAAATGCTGCACGCGTGGGAAAGAAACAGGATTGCCAATCATGGCGGCTTGGGCAACGCTAGGCTTCACCTCTACAGGTTTATAAGGCTTTGAAGTATCTTGATAGTATTGATAGACAGGATCTGCATGGTGTGATTGCACGCCAAAAAGCCTTGGCAATTGTTCAATAATACCAAGTGCATACATTTTCAAAAAGCCAGACATTATTGCCGTGATATTGCCTGCATTACCAATAGGCACAAAGACACATTTTTTAGCTAAATCCCAATTATACCATTGCGCCACTTCATAAGCATAGGACTCTTGCCCTAATATGCGCCAAGAGTTTTTGGAATTAAGAAGAGCGACTCTATAGTTTTCTGCTAGATTTTCAACAATTTTCATGCAATCATCAAAAACACCAGGCACTTCAAGCACAGTTGCGCCACTTCCTAAGGGCTGGGCTAATTGTTGAGGTGTAACTTTTCCATGCGGAAGTAAAACCACCGTACGGATAGGCTCGCCCACATATGAGCCATACAAAGCAGCTGCGGCGGAAGTATCACCAGTTGAAGCGCAGATTGTGAGCACTTCAGTCCAATTATGTTTTCTCACCAAAGATTTAAGATAGGAATAAGCCCCTGCCATACCTCTATCTTTAAAGGAAGCAGAAGGGTTTTGCCCATCATTTTTTATGGCAAAGCGTACACCCAAAGCTTTTTGAAGATGCTGTGGCGCATCTACTATGGGTGTGTGCCCTTCGCCAAGATAGACTATATCATCTTTTTCTAGTACAGGCGCCATCAATTCGTAGTATCTAAAAATTCCGCGGTAGGCAGTTTCATTGGAAAGTCTACGCTCATCAAATATTTTACGCCACTCTTCGCCGCTTTTTTCTTTAAGCGTATCAAAGTCCATATTCTCAAGCAAGAACACAGACTTACACTTTGGGCAAGTGTAGAGAAGTTCGTCAATTGAAAAGTAAGTGCCACAGCCTAGGCAGTGGTATTGCATATCTGCTCTGTATGTTGAAAAAGAGTTCATAAATCAATTATTCCTTAGGTCTATTGTCAAT
>CAYJFE010000017.1:0-35139 GCA_964369165.1 uncultured Desulfovibrionaceae bacterium
ATTTGAAATGGTCAGATCTTGGTTCATTAGAAGCTTTGCATGAAGAAAGTATCAAGGATAATGACAATAATTCTATAGTTGGCGATGTTATTTTAAATGGCACTAAAAATTCTTATGTGCACGCATCTTCTTCACTTGTTGCTGTGCATGGCATGGAAGATATTGCTGTTGTGCAAACCAAGGACGCTGTCTTAGTTTCTTCTTTAGACAAAACGCAAGAATTAAAAACTCTTGTCGAAATTATGAAAGAAGACAAGCGCATTGAATTAGACGATCATTGCGTATATCACCGCCCATGGGGACATTATGAAAGCCTTATTAATGCCGATAGGTTTCAAGTAAAGCATATCTTAGTAAACCCAGGTGGCGTGCTTTCTGTGCAAATGCATCATCATAGGGCAGAACATTGGATTGTTGTAAAGGGCACAGCTCTAGTGCGCGTTGGCGATAATGAGCAATTGCTTAGTGAAAACCAATCCGTCTACATACCTCTTGGTGCAATACATAGGCTTTCCAATCCTGGGCATATTCCTCTTGAGCTTATAGAAGTGCAAACTGGCTCCTACCTCGGAGAAGACGATATAAAAAGATTGGAAGATGCTTACGGCAGATAATATGTCGCAATTATTAAAAAAAGATTATAATGATTATACTCTCTATGCTTTTGAGGAGAAATATTTGCCCTTGCTTGAAAAAGTGATGAAGGGTGACTATAGCCTTGAGCAGTTGATTGTAGATAAAAGCACGGCTTATATAGCAAAAATTAGTATTGAAGGAAAGATTTATCTTTATAAAAAATTGTATAAAGAGCCACTAAAAAAACAAATTCTATCTTTATTTCGTAAAGATCTATCACTTGATATTTTAGAAAAAACGCATAAATATCGAGATATGGGTTTTTGTGAGCTTGTAGATGTCTATGGCATTGGCATAGAGAAAAAATTTAATAAAGAACAATTTTTGCTTATGGAATACATTGAGGGTAGAATTATTGATAGAATTGGTGAATATAAGATTTTAGAGGACTTTCTTCTAAGGCTTCATAATGCTCATGTTTATCATGGTGATGTGCACCCATATAATTTTATAGTTGATACAAGTAATAAGTTGCGTGTTCTTGATACTAAACTTAAAGGTATTTATATAGGCAATATTGGTGGGCATTTGGATTTTTTCAAAATACGGCACAAACAGAAAAACTTACCCCCTTATCCCTATACAAAGAACCTTGTCTATTATTTTTGTGCTTGGCGCTATAATTTAAAAGAATTTCGTAAAAAGAAAAGAAAAAAGTAAGGAAGCTATGGAATTTATCACTAAACGCCCAGATTGGAATAATAAGAAAATTTTACTCATGCGCCTTGATAAACTTGGTGATCTTATTGTGACAACTCCTTTTATGAAAGCCATAAGAGATACATATCCAAATGCTCAAATCGATTTACTTGGATCGAATATGAATAGAGCATTCTTTAGCTATTGTAATTATATTGATACTATTTATCGCTATGATAAAAGGCAACCTTTAAGTATTATAAAGCTTTTTTTTACATTGCGAGCACAAGAATATGATGTTATAGTAAATTTTGTTGCAAACTCTGCTACCTCAAATATTTTTATGCAATATCTTGGAGCATCTACAAGGCTCTGTGTTCCCATCGCTTTAAGTGAAAACCAGAAATACTATACACATTCTTCGCCCCATCCTAAAACGAGTCATTTGATGGAAATGTTTCAAGAAATGGCAGAAAAAATGGGCTTTGAAAGCATTTCTTTGCGACCAATACTACCTATTTTACCAGAAACATATACTAAAATTGAAGCTCAATACCCTAAAAAAGCAAATACAATGCGTATTATTATTTCTTTAGGCAATCTTAAACGCCCCCATAATAGATGGAGCAGCGAGAACTATGCTAAAGTAGTCGAATTATTGCATAAAAAATATAATTATGACGAGCAATTACTTGATGTGCTTATTATGATAGGTAAGGCAGATATGCCCTTACTTGAAGAGTTGAAATCTCTGCCTAAAGAATATTATACTCTTTATATAGGCACAGATATAGCAGAAAGTGCCGCTCTTATAGACAAATCTGATCTGTTTATATGTACCTCCTCAGGTCCAAGCCATATAGCTTCTTCTACTTCTTGCCCCATACTATCCATTATGACTCCAAATATGTATAAATTTTGGCGCCCAATAAGGGAGCATAACACTTACCTTGTAAATGAAAACTTACAAGAGATTCGTGTGGAAGAAGTTTTGGAAAAAATAGATAATTATATTGACACTTTTCAAGAAAAACAGTCTGCTTGACTTTCTCTTTCTTGTTAGGTATTTTGAGTGTTGAATTGCTTTGCTAAAAGTATATACTATAAGCATAAACTACGCAGTTCAAGGGCACTATATGAAGACTTCATTTTGGAGAGCAAAGCCAGCTGAAATATTGCTTGAAGATGATAGATTTATAATTAATATTGGGTTTTTCAATAATTTATTAGCAGGTAGATATATTAGAAAATACGAAATATGCAAAATAAAGCTTTCAGATATTAAAAAAGGGCGTGACCCAAATAATAAATTTGAAGACACAAGTGCCTATAAAGCTTTAAACAATGACGGCGAAAATGCTTACTTCAAAGGCTTGATTCAAAGCTTAGAAAAAGACGGCTATGATGAGAAATATATGATTGTGATGGACTATGATAATGTTTTACTTGATGGAAACCATAGAAGAACATGGTTATATATGAAATATGGTCCAGACTATGAAGTGAATGTTTTAAAAATTGATAAAACAGCTGTGCCCCTATTTTCAAAAAATATGTTTATAAAACTTTTGTGCAATTTAGTTCCTATAAAATCAATGCGCAAAAAACTAAGACAAAAGTACAATATTCAGCATAAATCGTCAGCACGTTAGTAAATAAGCGGTAAGGATAAAATTGTGTTTCAAAAAACAAAAGAAAAAATATTAAATACACATATCATTGCTAATTTTAAGCGTATGTATCCATACGTAGAACCATATAAATTTAGGGCATTGCTAGCAGTAACACTCACCATTCCCGTAGGCGCAATAGATGCCGTGATTGCTATGTTTCTAAAGCCTTTTATGGACACAGTAATGATTGAAAAAAGTGCGCAAGATGCCACTTATATCCCATTGCTTATCATCCTTTTTAGTTTGATTCAATCAGCGTGTAACTATGGCGCAACTTATATGAATGCATGGGTAGGGGGCAAGGTCACGCAAGGTTTAAAGCTTACACTTTTTAGAAAACTTATTCGTCTTGATAGTTCTACCTTTGATAAAATGAATTCTGGTGAAGTTATTATGCGCTATGCTTCTGATGCTGATCTTGCTTGCAGTATGCTCCTTACTACTGTAAAGCAGTTTATAACAAGAATTTTTTCTTCAATAGCATTGATAGGTGTGTTGTTTTGGAATTCATGGCAATTATCAATTATTGCTTTAACTTTTGTAATACTTTCTTTATATCCTGTAACACAAATTAGGCGTAAAATCAAAAAACTAGTGAAGAAAGGGGTTGAGTCTGGGCAGGCCTTGACAACTTCTTATAATGAAGTTTTTTCAGGCAACCGTGTGCTTACCTCTTATAATTTACACAATTTCCAAACAAAGAAGTTTACCGATGCGCTTGCGTATATTTTTCGCCTGAACATGAAAAAGACAAAGAAAACAGGAATGTTAAGTCCTATCATGCATTTTGTTATCTCCATAGGTATAGCGGGTGTAATTTGGCTTGGTTCTTATCTGATTTTAAATGATTTTCTTACTCCTGGTGAATTTGTTTCCTTTGTTGCGGCGCTTTTAATGCTCTACACTCCAATTAAGGCAATGGGTAGAAGCTATGCTGCCGTGCAAACCTCACTTTTTGCTATGGAAAGGGTTTTTGAAGTTTTAGACGCACAACCTAATATAGCAAGCAAAGAAAATGCAATACCGCTTGAACAAGTTAAAGATTGTATCAGTTATAAAGATGTAAGCTTTGAATATATTAAAGATAGGCCTGTGCTTAAAAACTTCAATCTTGAAATCAAGGTTGGACAAAATATAGCATTTGTTGGAAATTCTGGTGGAGGTAAAACCACAACAGTCAATTTACTGCCTCGTTTTTATGACATTACATCAGGTTCTCTAGAAATTGATGGTATTGATATACGTGACTATGAGATTGATTCTCTTCGTGATCAAATTGCTATTGTCTTTCAAGATAATGTGCTTTTCTCTGGCACTATCAAGGATAATATTAAGCTTGGTAAGCCTGATGCTACTGACGAAGAAATAGATATAGCTGTCAACAATGCTTGCCTTAGAGAATTTATTGAATCGCTGGAAGATGGGCTGAATACAGAAATAGGTGAAAGAGGTATACTTTTGTCTGGTGGGCAAAGGCAAAGAGTTGGCATTGCAAGAGCTTTTATGAAAAATGCGCCTATAGTTATACTTGATGAAGCGACCTCTGCTCTTGATAATAAATCTGAAAAAGTGGTGCAAGAGGCTATTAATAATCTTATGCAAGACAGAACTGTGCTTATTATTGCCCATAGGCTATCTACTGTTCGTCATGCCGATAAAATTTGTGTGATTGACCAAGGCGAAATTGTAGAGCAAGGAAGCCATGACGAGCTGATGGCAATGGAAGAATCTCGCTATAAGAGCCTATATAATAGTAGTTTGTATTAATATAAAATTATGAAAAATCTTTCAGCTTTTTTAGATAAACAATTTTTGCATTATGTTCTTATTGGTATATTTAATACCCTTTGGGGCTACGCGCTTATCTTCTTTCTTATGTATGTTGTTCACCTAAGCCCAGTTGTAAGCAATGCTTCAACCTATTCTTTAGGGCTTTTTGTCACCTATTTTTTAAATAGGAAAATTACCTTTAAAAGCAAAAATAAAATTAATGAAGAGTTTCTACGTTTTATCATTGTCTACATAATAGCCTATAGTGCAAATTTGCTTATGCTCTTATTGTGCATAGATGTACTTCAAATACATGAAGCTCTTTCACAAATAATAGCAAGCGGAGTATATGTAGTAACTTCTTTTGTGGCGCTTAAGCTTTTTGTGTACGCAACAAAAAATAAAAAGAATGGAGAATAATAATATGATTCTTATTACTGGCGGTCTAGGCTATATAGGAAGTCATACAGCTTTAGCTCTCTTAGAAGCAAATTATGGAATTGTGCTAGTTGATAATTTATACAATTCTAATAAATCTGTGCACGAAAAACTTGAAACAATTTCAAGAAAGAAAATACCATGCCATATTATTGATTGTTGCAACATAAAGGCCTTGGAAGAAATTTTTATGCGCTATAGCATAACAGGGTGCATACATTTTTGTGCCTATAAAGCTGTGGGTGAATCTTGTGAGAAGCCATTAGAGTATTACGCAAACAATCTTATCAGCACATTAAATGTATTGGAATTATTAAAAAAATATAATGCAAAAAACTTTGTATTCTCTTCCTCTGCTACAGTATATGGCACACCTAAAACTGTTCCAATTACAGAGAATTTCCCCCTAAGTGTTACTAATCCTTATGGACGCACAAAGCTTATGATTGAAGAAATGCTCAAAGATCTATCAAAGGCAGAATCTGATTGGAGTATTGGACTTTTACGTTATTTCAATCCTATAGGTGCGCATGAATCAGGCCTTATTGGCGATAATCCAAATGGTATTCCAAATAATATTATGCCCTATATTTCCAAGGTGGCATCAGGAAAATTAGAAGTATTGCCAGTTTTTGGTAATGATTATGATACACTTGACGGAACTGGGGTGCGCGATTATATTCATGTGATGGATTTAGCAAAGGGGCATAGCGCTTGCCTAAAATATTTAGAAGATAAAAAAGGGATATTTACCCATAATTTGGGTACAGGCAAAGGCTATAGTGTGCTTGAGCTTATAAAAACCTTTGAAAAAGTCAGTCAAAAGAAAGTTCCCTATGAAATTAAAGCCCGTAGACAAGGCGACATAGCCACTTGTTATGCCGACGCTTCAAAAGCTTTGAAAGAACTTCACTGGCAGTGTGAACACGATTTAGAAAAAATGCTTGAAGACACTTGGCGTTTTGAAAGTAATGCCTAAATTAGCAAAGAGAGAGGGCTGTAATGTCAAAACTAGAACAGCAAAAAGAACATTTTGAGTCTATTTCAGAAAAATATTTTTCTACACGGAAAGATATAAAGCACAATTTAGTCAAAGAAGCAACATGGGAAACTTTTTTTTCGCAACTAGATCTAGATTTTGATTCAAAGCCAGAAGTTTTAGAAGCCATGTGTGGAGCAGGTGATGGTTACGATATTTTATCCAAATATATACCTGATTTTGAGTATTCAGCTTTTGACTATTCAGAAAAAATGGTAGATTTTGCAAAAGAGAAATTTCAAGGGAAAAATATATATTGGGCTGATATTACAAAGCTTAATCAAGTAGAAGAGTACGATTTAATTTTAGTTATTGGCGGCCTACACCATGTGTATCAGCATAAAGAGCTTGCGGTTGAAAATATAAGTAAAGCCTTGAAGCCAAATGGCTATTTTATATGCTATGAGCCAACACATAATAATATCTTATTGAGAAAAGTGAGGGAATATACATATAAGAAAAATGCTCTCTTTGATGAAGAAACTGAACGAGCTTTCACTACAAATGAGCTTAATACATTAATGCAGACTTATAATTTAGATCTTGTCAAGCAAACTTTCCCCGGCTTACTTGCCTATGTGCTTTGGTATAATCCTGATGCGTTTCCATTTTTGAATAAAGGCTCAAATTCTTTGGTTAAATTTGTGCTTGCTTGCGAGAAAAGATTTTATGCAAGCTCATTGGCAAAGTTTTTCTCCTTTTCAACCCTTAGCTGCTATAAAAAAATATAAAATACCCACCCCATTCTAATTTGCTTTCTATACTTCGTATACGAAAGCCTCACTGTGCAAAAAACGTCGTTTTTGCTTGTTCGCTAAAGCCTTTGTTCGCTTCGCTCTCAGAAAAAATTCTGATCTGCGAAGATTTTTCCCAAAATTAGAATGACGTGATAAAACACCTCAATTTATAAAGAGAGTTTAGGCTTCTTCTTCAATAATTACGTGAAGTGTGCCTTTGATATAATTGTTAATAGTGCATACTTGCCTTAGAATTATGCCACAAATAAGCAATGTGAAGGAAAAACCAAGGCAGATAAGAATAATAATATCTGTGTTTCCTGCAATATAGTCATCTGTGAAGAAGCGTAAATAGAGATAATTTAGACTCATAAAAAAGGCAATAATCATAAAAAAGAGAGAACACACAAGGCCTAATCTGTAGGGCAGTTTACTGTAATCCATAAGTGAATTATAGGCCATAAAAAGAGATTTTTTAAAAGTGTAAGCCGGCACACCTGCAAAGCGTTCGCCAATTTCATAATCTATAAATGCTCTTTTAACGCGCATTTCAGATATTTTTCCTCGTATAAAGGGAGAAGTGTCTGTTTGATTTGCAAGGGCATCTATCACAGGACGAGTATAGAGGCGAAAATCGGCAACGCCTGCTTCTAATTGTACTCCTGTAAGAAGGTTGAAACAAGGGTAAAAAAGTTGTGAAAAGAATTTTTTTAAAAGTCCTTTTTGCGTATTTATTTTTCTTTTGGCATCAACAACTAATGCGCCTGTTGCCTTTTGTTTTTCTATAAGTTCGGGAATATAGCGTGGATGATGCTGCAAGTCGGCGTCAAGTGAAATAGCAATATTACCTTTACACTTTTTTAGGCCAGTCATAAGCGCAACTTGATGTCCATAATTTGTGCCGAGTGAAATGAGTTTCACATTTACATCTTCTTGAATCAATGCTTTGATTTTTATCACTGTGCTATCTTTAGATCCATCATTGACAAAAATTATTTCATAAGCTTTTGAAAGTGGAAGAAGAACTTTCATAAGTTCTTTATAAAGCTCATGAATGTTGTCTTCTTCATTGTGACAAGGCACTATAATGCTCAATAATTTTGATTCCATAAGATAATCCTTTTATGATAAAACTTTTATTCTAAAGCAGATTTTGAATTATGTAGGGGTGTAGAAAGAGGATAATAAAGCTCAATTGTATGCGAAATCATTTGGGCTACTTGATATTTGCTTTGTATCACTTGCTTTGTGTCTTGATGCATGCCTTCATCTACATTATTTTGCTCAGGGTAAAACAGTATAGTTTTATCGTCTATATCACTCTCTGTAACTGATTCTTTTTCGATGAAATAGTTAGTTTTGCCTTGTTCTTTATTAAGGGTAAAATCAAGAGCATATTCAAAAATTTTCTTATGATAGTCGCGCGTAGCATTTTCTGAAGCTACTTCATTTGGATTTGTAATTGCTTGTTTGACATATATAAATTTGTATCCTGCTGTATAGAGGCTTGCAAGATGGTTAGTTATTGGCATATGCTCCTGCCTTAGCTGGTGAGTTTCCTGTATAGTTTCAAATTGATCTTCTAAATGATGAATAGGGATAAGCAAGATTAAAATAGAACATAAGAGAGGCAAAAATTTGTGTATACGAAAGGAAAGGAGTGACCAATAAAACAAAGCAGGAAAAACCATAAGAATAGCAGGTATAAGATAATATTGTTTAGGCAAATTTAAAATAATAAATGCAAAAGCATAAGCTATTCCCGCATAAAGATTTGCATCAAAAAAGCTATGCTTTTGTTGATTTTTTTTGAAAATAATAAAATAAGCTCTAATTATTCCAATTATTGCTGCAGCAAGCAAGGATTTTTCTTTGATAAAAACTTTTTCAAAGGCATCAATGAAGTCACCTGCAAACCTTCCGGTAGCATAAAATCCAGTGGCTGTGCTGTAGGCAAATATATAAAATAACAAAAGATAAATAATTGCATTTGCTATAAGTAATATATTGAAAATTTTATGGTTTTTTGTCATTGCCTTAAAATGGAAAATGCAATTGAAGAGCGCAATAACTAAAAGAGCTCCAAAAACAGGTTCTTTATAATAACAAGCAATAGCGCCAGATAAAACACTTAGAAAATAAAACAATAGCTTATCATTTTTTAATGCTTTATAATAAAGAAGTAAAAAGAGAGAGATGAATAAAATAATCATTCTTTCTGGGAAGATAAGATCCATCTGAATTTTCATAAAATCTTTTACTGTAAATAAGGAAAAGAAAAAGATGGGTAAGAGATAAAGGGAATAGGAAAAAGTAGTGTCTTTTTCAATGCAAAAAAGCAAATAAATATAGAAAAATGAAAAAGCAAGGAAGGTAAGGCATACCCAAACATAGTGCTCATAAGGGCTTGGTATGTCAGAAAAAAGAAAAAGTATATTGAAGTCGAGGTAAACAATGGGCATAAAGCGCATTACGTATGAAAAAATTCCATAACCTAGCTCAAATGGGATTCCAATAGCAGTTCTCGTCCAAAAAGCATGATCATCACCTAATATCCAATTTGCTTCATGAATTATGCTATAAGAAAGATAGAAGAGAGTAATGGCGCATACAATAAATGTGAAAATATATTGAGTAGAGCGTGAGAGAAGCAATTTTTTATAATTTAAAGATTTATTTTGATGCATATACCTTCCTTATATTATTTCTTTTTTGTGCTTAAGGGGATAAAGCCGAATAAAAACGATTTTTTTTCCCACATCGTTTCTATCGTGCGCAAGAAAGTGAGCTTTTTAAATAGTTTTATCCTGTGTTTCCACCTTACTTTATCATAGGGGGATTTTGTGTCTAAATAATTATATAATTGTATATATTGCTCTTTTTTTGAGAAATTTTCTTTGTCTGCATATATTGTGACAAGAGTTTCTTTTTCATAGCCATAAGCAAAGCCTTGTTGTAGAAATAATTCGATATGAAAAAGATAGTCATCAAAATTTGTTTTGCTAAAATCTATGTAGTTCATTAAATTTCTATCATAAACAAAGGCTTGATAGGGAATAGGTATATCTATAAACTCTTTACGCAAAAGAAGTTTATTCCAAGAAATACTATTTGCATTATTTGTATTATCTAGACAGATATCACTATAAATCGCCTGAATTTTCTCGATGGCAAATCTTTGCATGATTTTATTGATAACAGTTGTGCTCGATAAAGTAGCATTTGGCGGCAAGATTAATATATAGTCACCAGTAGCTTCTTCTAAAGCTTTTTTTAAGGCTATAAGAAAATTATTGCCTTGATATTCAAGACAGATATGTTCAACATTATTATAGTCTTGTGCCTGTACACTCTGCTTATTTTCATGTAATTGTTTTTCTATAATATGTGTGAGCGGGTTTTGATAAAGAGTGAGTATGCTTAGTTTAGCTTCATTCGTGCCTAACTTTGAAGAAGCATTTGCAAGAATTTTATTCTTATGCGCTAGATATTTCTTTCTCAATCCTTTTGCCTCATTGATTGTATCATGCGCGCAAGCACCGCCTATGCGAAAGGTTGTGAAGGTGTAGGGTAGAGCAATGCCTTTATAGCCATGTAAGAAAAGTTTAAACACAAAGTCATAATCGGCAGCTATTTTATATTGCAGATCAAAAGAGTATCTACGCAAAATTTCTGTTTTGCAAAATAATGTTGGGTGGCCAAATGGCATCAGTTTGAAAATATTTGAAAAATCAGCATAAAGAGTATAGTTTTCTTCAGGTTTTTCTTCGTTTAAGTGGTACATATTACTGCATACAAAATCGAGATTATTCTCTTCAAGACTGTGTACGCATTTTTCCACCATGCGATTATCATGATAGAAATCATCAGAATTAAGAAGAGCAATATATTTGCCTTTTGCGTGCTTTATGCCTTTATTCATGGCATCATAAATGCCACTGTCAGGCTCTGAAAAATATTCTAAACCAAGTTCTTTTATAAGTTCAATTGTTCCGTCATTAGAAGCTCCGTCAATAATCAAATGCTGGATGTGTGGGTAGTTTTGGTTTCTAACAGATTGAACAGCCTGTAAGAATGTTTCTTTTCTGCCTGCATTGATTAAATTATAAGTGACAGTAACAACTGTAACGAGTGCTTTATTTTCCATAATTTATTATAATATGCTTTTTTTAGAAGGTCAATTTAAATTCAACTTGAAAATGCCTTGAGAATTATTCTAAAATAAGCTATTCATTGGCTTTGTATGGAGAAAATATGAATTTAAGATACATATATTATAAAGTTCTGAGACTTTGCCATTTTATTTCAGAATTAGAATTTAAAAGAAAAATAGCATATTATTCTACTGCGTATAAAGTTGTTAGCCGTTCAAAGCTTTTTAATAAAAATTGGTATCTCTCAGAATATCCACAAGTAAAAGAAAGTGGCATGGATTCCATAACTCACTATATTAACGATGGTTTTAGGGATGGGCTCCTTCCTTCAAAGGATTTTGATTCAAAAAAAATCTTTATCTTGCCCTATCCAGTCTCTTATTATGGATTTCATAATTCAAAAGCAAAGAAAAATGCCTTTGTAGAACATGCAGAAGAAAATAGAGTAGAAAACTTCAAAAAAGAACAGAGAAAAATTCTTTTGTTGACGCATAGCCTTTCTTTAACTGGTGCCCCAAGAGCTTTATTTAACTTAGCAAAAGTTTTACAGAAAAAAGGGCTTGAGCCCGTTGTTTTATCGCCCTCCTTTGGTGATTTAGAAAAGGAATTAGAAAACAATGGCATTGAATTCTATATTGAGCCGATTTTGCTTATGCGCTTGCTCTTTCAAGATGAAACAATTAAAGCTTTTTTTCAATCTTTTTCAATAATTGTGTTCAATACATTGCCGTCATTGCGCTATGCTCCATTTATTACAAGCGAAAACAAGAAACTAGCATGGATACACGAGGCTCGCCTTGCTTTTGAAAGAGAAGCGGCAATGGTCGATGTTCATAAACTGTTTGAAAATATTGATGAAGTATATTCAGTGGGAGAATATTCAAAATCCTATACCGATAAATATATAGAAAAATCAAAATCAAATATTTTACTTTATGCAATAAAAGAATTTGAAAATAGTAAGCATATTATGCAAAAGGATAAACAATTTTCCTTTGCAATTTTTGGGCACTGCTCGGAGCGAAAAGGACACGATGTTTTTATAAAAGCTGTGCAAAAACTTCCTAAGGAAGTGAAAGAAGCTTGTGTGTTTAAGATAATAGGAAAAATTGATGAAAGAAAATTTTCCCAAAATATTAAGAGAGTTGCACAAGAAGAGGGAATTATTTGTACAGGACAACTTTCTTATATAGACACTCTATCTGAGATGAGTAGGATAGATTGTGTCGTTTGCCCATCAACCGATGATCCTATGCCGATGGTCTGCACAGAGGCTTTCATGCTTCAAAAAACAGTTTTGGTTTCCACACAAACAGGCACAGCTTATTTTATAAAGCATGGAGATAATGGCTATGTGTTTGATGTAGAAGAAGATATATTATGCAAACTTTTAGTAGATGTGTATACACATAGAAGTAAATTAGAGCTAATTGGAAAAGAAGCAAGAAAAATATATTTACAAAATTTTACTGACGAAACTTTTGAAAGAGAAATAGAGAAAATTTTTCTTCATTAAACAAATTTTTCAATAGTTTGTTTTAGTGACAATAAAATCTTATCTATGGATTAATCTTTTGACAAGGAAAAAGAAAATAGCTAGTATGAGAAAAATAAGCAAAATTGGGGGAATACTATGAAAAAAGCTATAATCACAGGCATTACAGGTCAAGACGGTTCTTATCTTGCCGAATTACTTATAGAAAAGAATTATGAAGTGCATGGCATTATCCGTAGAGCCTCCTCTTTTAATACACAAAGAATAGACCATATAATAGGCGATAAGAATTTACATATACATTACGGAGATTTGACAGATTCGACTAATTTAAATCGCCTGATTAAGGAAATTGAACCAAACGAAATTTATAATCTTGCTGCGCAATCACACGTTAAAGTCAGCTGGGATTGTCCTGAATATACGGCAGATACTGTCGGAATGGGGGCTCTTCGTTTGCTTGAAGCAATTAGAGTAAATAATTTAGAAAATAAAACAAAGTATTATCAAGCCTCAACCTCAGAATTATATGGTTTGATTCAAGAGCCTGTGCAATCTGAAAAAACTCCTTTTTATCCGCGTTCACCTTATGCTGTCGCAAAACTTTATGCCTACTGGATTACTGTAAACTACCGTGAAAGTTTTGATATGTTTGCCTGCAATGGTATTTTGTTTAACCACGAATCACCCCGTCGTGGTGAAACTTTTGTGACAAGAAAAATTACTATTTCAGCTACACGCATTTCACAAGGCTTGCAAGACTGCCTTTATCTTGGTAATTTGGATGCGAAAAGAGATTGGGGGCATGCAAAAGACTATGTCGAAGGAATGTGGAGAATGCTGCAAGTTGAAACTCCTGAAGACTATGTTTTAGCCACAAATGCTACAACTTCGGTTCGTGATTTTTGCACAATGACATTCAAAAACTTAGGCATTGAAATTGAATGGAGTGGCAAGGGCATTGATGAAAAAGGCATTGATAAAGCTACAGGGAAAGTTTTGGTAGCTGTTGATGAAAAATACTTCCGTCCTGCTGAGGTAGAACTTTTACTTGGTGATAGCACAAAAGCTCAAAGCCAACTAGGTTGGAAACCTCAGTATGATTTGGCGATGCTTTGCAAAGAAATGGTTGATTCTGATTTGGCATTGGCTAAAAAAGAAAAAGTGTTGAAAGATAATGGCTTTGAAGTAAATACTTCTTTTGTTGATTAGTCGGGGTAATGCGTGAAAAAATCAGCAAAAATATATATAGCTGGGCATAATGGTCTTGCAGGTTCAGCAATTATGCGAGCTTTAGAAAAAGAGGGCTACAATAACCTTGTCTATAAAAGAAGCAGTGAAGTGAATCTTTGTAGGCAAGAAGAAGTAGAGAATTTTTTTGAACAAGAAAAACCTGAATATGTCTTTTTGTGTGCTGCAAAAGTAGGCGGCATTATGGCTAATAGCACATATCCTGCTGAATTTATATATGACAATCTTATGATTTCCACAAATGTTATCCATGCGGCTTATAAGTTTGGCGCCAAAAAACTTCTTAATATGGGCTCATCGTGCATATATCCAAAACTTGCGCCACAGCCTATGAAAGAAGATGCTCTGCTTACTTCAGCTCTTGAGAGTACAAATGAAGCCTATGCTGTAGCGAAAATTGCAGCGATCAAGCTTTGTCGCTACTATAACGAACAATACGGTACAAATTTTATTTCTGTTATGCCAACTAACCAATATGGCATTGGCGATAATTTTAATATGGAAACCGCTCACTTGCTTCCTATGGTGATGCGCCGTTTTCATCTAGCTAAGCTCTTACAAGCGAATGACTTTGAGGCAATTAAAAAAGATTTAAAAAGATATAAGCTTGGTTGGAACTTAGATAGTCAAATAAATTTTGACGATGAAAAATCTATAGAAGCAGTGCTTGCAAAAGTGGGTGCTTATCGTGATAAAGTTGTGATGTGGGGCGATGGCTCTGTATATAGAGAATTGATGAATAGCGATGATTTAGCCTCTGCCTGCCTATATCTTATGGACAATAAAGATTATAAAGAAATAGGCGAATTTGTAAATGTTACCGACGGTACTGACATAAAGCTTTGTGATTTATTTGAAACAGTCAAAGAAGTGTTGCAATTTGAGGGTGCTATTGAATATGACACTTCAAAACCAAATGGCACGCCAAGAAAGCTTATGGATGGTGCAAAGATTAAATCGCTTGGCTGGGCGCCTAATATCGCCTTAGATAATGGCATTGCCAGTTTCTATACTTGGTATAGAGGATTATAGCATGGCAAAGTTTCTCGATGAGTATACGCAAAGAAACAATAGCTATACAAAGAAATGTATTTTCAATGTAGGTCATGGGTCAGGCTTTTTTTCAGAAATTAATTTCATGATTTTTGCCATGACTTATTGTGATAGGGAGAAAATAAAGTTTACTCTTTACTCTGATAATGCAAATTTCTCTAATGAAAATGGCTGGGAAGAGTTTTTTATTCCCTTTTGCGAAAAAAATCATCATCCTCTTAATAAATATAATTATCGTCATCTTTCTCGTAAGGGAACTTTTTCTAGGAAAGTAAAAAGCTTTAGGCGGAGATTGCAGAATGTATTTGTCAAAAAGCTCATTGGCACAGACTATTTTACCTATGATGTTTTTATATGGGAAGATATGAAGGGTTTCAATTCATGGGAAGAATTGCTTGATTCTTCAAAAGAATACGCTCTCTGTGCATGGAGATTTAATGAGCAGACACAAAAAGAAGTAGATTTACTTTGCAACGAGCTTGCTATGCCTAAAGATTATGTAGGTTTACACGTAAGGCGTGGTGATAAATTAGCCCTAGAAAATTTAGACACTCCAACCTCAAAGCTTTATATGGATGCTGTGCAAAAAATATCACAAGTGAAAAATATCTTTGTTTTTTGTGATGATTACAGAGATTTTGAGGAACTGCAAAGCAATTATAAAGACTATACTTTTTATACATTTTGCAAAGCAAGTGAACAAGGCTATTTTCATCATGAATATTCTGCCCGTCCTTGGGAAGAAAGAAGAGCTGATATGATAAAACTCTTGGCAAATATTGAAATTCTTCGTGCTTCTAAGCATACTATAGGCACATGGATTGCTAATCCTTCTCATTTTCTTGCTATGGTAATGCCTAAAGACTTATTTCATTTTGTTGAGAAGGTGTAGGTTATGCTGAAGTTTTTTATCACAGGTTGCACTGGTTTTGTTGCAGGTTATCTCATTGATTACATTTTAAAAAACTGTGTAGATAGTTCTATCTTAGGCATAGCTACTAGTGATGAATTTTTTGTCGACTCAGAAAAATTCATTTATAAACAACTTAACATGCTTGATAGTGAAGCACTTACAGAGCTTCTTGATGAATACAGGCCTGATTATATAGTGCATTTAGCCTCTAATAGTTCTGTAGGGAAGAGCTGGATAAATCCTGTTGAAACATTTCAAAATAATACAAATATATTTTTAAATCTTGTTGAAAGTGTTAGAACATTAGGCGTAAAGACACGTATTTTATCGATAGGCTCTTCTGAGGTTTATGACATAAGCGCACGCGCTGCTCTTACTGAAGATTTTTCTTTAGATGCTAAAAATCCTTATGCTGTGGCAAGACTGGCTCAAGAGCTCATTTCTAAGCTCTATACCTCAAGCTATGGGCTTGATATCGTGATGACTCGATCCTTTAACCACTCTGGGCCAAAACAGCTTGATACTTTTGTTATTTCTTCTTTTATCAAACAGCTTGTTCAGATTTCGCAGGGCAAGGCTGAAAGTGTTTTATATGTGGGAAATATTGAAGTAGAAAGAGATTTTCTTGATGTGAGAGATGTTGCAACTGCTTATTATGGACTTCTTATGTTTGGTAAAACTGCTGAAATATATAATGTCTGTTCTGGAAAGGGAAGAAAGCTCAAAGATATCATAGCAACTGCGTCAAAACTTCTTGGTGTAAATGTGGAAATTAGAATCGATGAGACAAGGCTTCGTCCGAATGAAGTGGCGTCCATTGTCGGCGATAATAAAAAAATCAAAAATGAGCTTGGCTGGCTACCAACATACTCACTTGAACAAACAATTGCAGATATGATTACATATTATAAGGAGCAAGTATGAAAACTCTTCTCTATATTGGGCATGATTATCATAATAAAACAAAATCAACGCAATTTTTGCAAGAGCTTTTGTGCGCAGAATATCAAGTAGAGCATTTTAATTACGATCCTTATTCTGACAGCGATGAGATATTTAAAGTTTTAGAAGGAAAAAGTTATGACATTGTTGTACTTTTTCAAATTATGCCTTCTTTAAAGGTGATTGATAAATATATTAAGTATAAATTTCTTACTTTTTTTCCTATGTATGATACAGCACCTTGGATTTATTCTACAAAATGGAAAGAATATGCGGCATGCACTATTATAAATTTTTCTTCTACCTTGCATAAAGAACTTTTATCGCATGGTTTTGCTTCACACTATATTCAATATTTCCCTAAGCCCAGTCCCATAGAAAATTGGGGTGATGAAAATTCTTTTTTCTTTTGGCAAAGAACTTCAGATATAGCTATAGATACAATAGAGCAGTTAGTTGATATAGATCAAATTAAGCACTTACATTTCCATCAAGCAATTGATCCAAGTTATGAAATTATTATGCCAGCAAAAGAATGGGAGAATAAAATTTCCTATTCAACTTGGTATGAAACAAGAGAGGAAATGCAAAAAGATATTGCAAATGCAGCTTTATATATTGCCCCTCGCAAATATGAGGGGATAGGCCTGAGTTTTTTAGAGGCTATGGCAATGGGCAGGTGTGTGATAGCCCCAAATGAGTCAACTATGAATGAGTATATAGAGCACGGAAAAACAGGCCTACTTTATGATTTAGCTAAACCATGCAAGCTTGATTTGCACGATATTCTATCTATTCAAAAAAGAAGCTATGAGTATATGCAAAGTGGATATGAAAAGTGGGAGAAAGAAAAATTTAATCTACTCAAAATTATAGAAAGTCCAGCAAGTATTGACAGGGCAATATTTAAAAAATATAAGACCACAGCACTTATTAAAAGGTTTTTAAAATTCTGCTTTCATACGACAAAAGATAAAAGATATACACGAGTAAAAGTTTTTAATATGCGCATTTTAAAATTGAAGGCTTAAATTATGAAAGACTTTGAGCCAAAAGTAACAGTAATAACAATAACTTATAATATTATAGAAGCAGGAAGAAAAGAAGCTTTCTTGAAATGCGTAGAGAGTGTAAAAAGTCAAGATTATGCTGATATTGAGCATATCATTATTGATGGAGCTTCAAAAGACGGCACTCTTGAGCTTATACAAGCTACAGGAATAAATTATTTTTCAGAGCCTGACAATGGTATATACGATGCTATGAATAAAGGTATTAATAAAGCGAGCGGAAAGTATATAGCCTTCCTCAATTCTGACGATTATTGGCACGATCCAAAGGGTGTGCAAGAAAGCGTGAATGCTCTTGAAGCGTATGAGGCTGATTTTTCATACGCACCTTTTACACTTATTGATGAAAAAGGAAATATTATTGAAACAAGAGAGCCAGAACTAGGGACATTTCTGTATCAAATGCCTTTTTGTCATCAAACGATGTTTACAAAAACAAACTATTTGCGCACTATAGGTAAATTTAATAGTGAACTTTACAAAAGCGCTGGTGATTATGATATTGTCTTACGACTTATCTTGAATGGTGCAAAAGCAGTGCTTGTGAAAAATAATTTTACATCTTACCGAAATGTTGGCCTATCAAGCACCAATCAAGAGCAGAGTATAAAGGAAGCTAGCCTTGCACTTGAAAGAAATCTCTCAAAGTTTGCAAATTCTTCTATAGATTATAAAAAAATGTTCACAAAAAAAATCATTCCAGTGAAGCTTGTTGATAAAGTGAAAGAAGTAGTAGACATACATATTGTTAATGAAGTGCAAAAAGAATATACTTCTTCTAACCAGTCTGGCAGTGAATATTTTGCATATTGGACGTCTTTGGAAAGTTATTTTTTATTTTCAATAGAGGAGAACAGTTTGCAAAAAAATATCAAATTCTTAGGATTTCCCCTTTTAAAGATAAGAAGAGATAAGAAGTATAAACGTTATTTTTTATTTGGAATTTTTAGAATTTATAAATCTGTATTAAAGTAAAATCTCTATAAAATAATAATAGGGTGATAGAATGCAAATAGTTAAAATGAATTTTTACAGAATACTTTCACATATAAGCTTTGGGCAAGCGCGTGTAAGGTATAAAGAAAAATATAAAAAATTGATAGATAAAGATAAAGTTGAACCAGCAAAAGACTATCTTGTCCATAATCCGCGCTTGGTTTTTGAAACGGAAATAGGAAGAGGAACCTATATTGCTGACAATGCAAATATTTCTTTAACAAGTATAGGAAAGTTTTGCTCGATAGGGCCAAATTTTTTGTGCGGGTGGGGCATTCACCCTATAGATGGCATTTCGACAAGCCCTGCTTTCTATTCAACGCTGCAGCAAAATGGAATGACTTTTTCGAAAAACGATAAAATTATTGAAAGAAAACAAATAAGTATAGGTCATGATGTCTTTGTTGGTGCGAATGTTACTGTTTTAGATGGGGTGAAAGTAGGCAATGGCGCAGTAATTGGTGCTGGTTCTGTAGTTAATAAAGATGTGCCGGATTATGCAATTGTTGGCGGTGTGCCAGCTAAACTTATACGCTATCGTTTTTCTGATAAAAGTATTGAAAGCTTATTAAGAATTCAGTGGTGGGACTGGAGTGATGATAAATTGCAAGAAGTCGAAAGAATGTTTTTTGATGTTGAAGCCTTTATACAGAAATATGATGAAGAGCACAATAATTAATTATTGTGATAAGTCAATGCGTTCAAATACATCAATAAATGATGGAGTGCTTGCATTATATATTTTTATATCTCTATAGCTTGCATAAGCAGCAATTTCTTCATATGAAAAATGCAATTTATATAATATTTCAAATATTTCTTTCACAGTAAAGGTTTTTTCTAATTTATAATCTTTTAGGAAAGGTATATAGTTTGGAGTTTCTTCATAAAAATGCATATCTTTGATATAGAGCTTATTGTCTTCTTTAACTAATAAATTTAAATGCCAATCGTGGTTTGCACCAAAAAGAAATATTTCTTTATATTCCATATTGATAGCTAAAAAAAGAGCAAGTATGCCCACATTTTGTGGGATTGGCATCTCTAAGTTGTTCTCATAATAAGGGAAATTATCCTCTATTTGTTTGCGCTTTGTATTATTCAGGTTTATATATTGAAAATGTATATGAGGGTTTTTATCTGTTAAATCAATAAAATGATGCCATTCTTTTGCGGCAATTCCCATAAAAATTGTAAGCTGCCAATCAACCTTTACTAAATTTTCATACATTTCTTTAAATAGGGTTGAGAGTCTTTCATCTTGGGTTTTACTCCAAAATGCAGGATCTGCTAAAACAAAATATTCAGGTTTTAGCTGAGTAAATTCTTTAGAGTTAGGAAAGGCGTTTACGCATATTTTAGGTTTTTCTTTAATAAAATTAAGAGTCATTTCATTGTTGAAGACATCTTGCAAGGAAGGGCCATTCACCAGAACAATACATGAATTTTGGTCATTTATCTTGTATTGTTTTAGATTATAGGGAGCTTTTAAACGAGGATTTGACTTTCTTTTAGTATAAGAGAAAATTTGCTTTCCCAAAAAATAAAAAATCCTTTTGTTGCCTTCTTTTTTTCTTTGAAATAAATGCATAAGCTTTATCCAATCTCATCGAGCTTTGTTTTCATAATTGTTTCAACGCACATAAAATCGTAAATGTCATCTATATCAAAGCATTGCCAGCGCTCGATAAGGTAAAAGTCCATATCATCAGTAAATAAGGAATTGTTTTTCTTATACACGTCTGTTTTAATAAAATATACAACTCCATACGAAAAATATGCTTTATCTAACTGTTGTCTTTGATGAATTTTTCTTGTGTCTTGTACATATGCTTCCATTTTTCCTTCGTGGCTGATTTTTTTCACATAAAGAGGGTGTGCGCCACACACTTCACCAAGTGTAATGATTGCATCTTGCTTAGGATTATTCAGAAGCTTTTCTATGATATTTTTTAAATCGTCTTTTTTACGCATGGGAGAAGTTGGCTGAAGGAGCATAATATAGTCGTATTCTTCACCACTTCTTTCAAGTTCTTTTAATACATAGTTTATAACATCAACCGAAGATGTTTTGTCTTCTGCTAAATGTGCAGGACGTAAAGATGGCACTGAAACTCCAAACTTTTCGCACATATCAGCAATTTCTTGGGAGTCAGTCGATACAAAAATTTTATCAATATGGGGGCATTTCTTTGCGCTTTCCAAAGTCCACGCAATAAGCGGCTTACCTAATAAATTTTTGATGTTTTTACGAGGTAAACCTTTTGAACCACCACGAGCAGTGATAATAGCTAATATTTTTTTGTCTTTATACATAATAGTATTTCCATTAAAACTTGATAAATTTAATATCTTCTTGAGCTTTTGAATAATTTGCAAGGTTACCAATGTCAAGCCAATAACCACGAATTGGGAAATGGCTTACTTTTTTATTGTCCCTGATAAGATCTTCAATAAAATCAGTAGCATTATAGTGAGAGTTTTTAGGAATTCTATTCATAAACTGCTTATCAATTATATAAATTCCTGCATTTGAGTAATAAACATAATTAGGTTTTTCTAAAAGAGAAGTAATGTGCTTTCCATTAGTTTCTAACACGCCGTAAGGAATGTCAACTTTCACATTAAATGTTGCAACGCTCATAGCATCGTCATGCTCTCTATAATTAAGGTACAAATCTTCAAAATCAATATTTGTGAGGATATCAGCATTCATCACAAGAATATCTTTATTGACAAAGTTTTCTATAAGTGAAAGTGAGCCAATAGTGCCAAGAGGTTCATTTTCTTCAATAAAGCTAAAGTTTAAATCTGTGCCTTGATAATTTTCTTGTATGAAATCAATAATTTGCTCTTTTAGGTAGTTGACTGAAATATAAAAATTTCGCACGCCAAATTGGATAAGTCTATCAATATTGTGGGCTATAATTGGTTTGCCATCCAATTCTAACATGGGTTTAGGGCAAGTATGCGTGTAAGGTTGTAAGCGCACCCCTTTACCGCCTGCCATGATCACAGCATCAAGCGGAAGGAGAGCTTTAGTGCTTCTTAAGTCTATAAAATCAACAATTTTTTTCTCTTTTGTAAGGTAGGGGATAATTTTAAAATTATTATACTTTAAACTTTTAAGTTTAACATAGTCGTTGATAGAATCTATATATTGAAAATCTTTATTCATAATATCTAGTAGAGGCGTATGAATATCTTTGCCACTTGTTAAGGCACGCCTTAGATCACCATCGCTGATAGAGCCAAGAACTTTTTCTTCTTTGTCTATCGCAAAAAGAATAAGTGCGTGCTTGTTGCCGAAGGTGTTGAATTTTTCCATGGCATTGTAAATAGTGTAATCTGCATCTATGGTATTTATTTCAATTTGTTTTTTCATAGTTTTTTCCTAAAGATCATAAAATTCTTTCACACTTTTTTCTTTTGAGATAAAATCAATAAGAATGTTCATAATTTTCTTTGCTGTATCATCTTGTTCATAAGGACTTATGATATGCTTCAATTCCTCTCTTGTAGGAAGATTTTGCAAAGCATTTAAAATAGCTTCTTTATTTGCCGCACAGTTGACAATTGACTGAGCTTGTAAGCGCCCTTTTTGTCGACTACCTATATTGAGAGTAGGCACTTTAAAGCTAGGTGCTTCTAAAATACCACTTGAAGAATTACCTATAACAGCTCTACAATATTTCATCATACTCATATAACGAAGCACTCCTAAACTTTCTACTACCTTGATTTTATGAGGAAACTTTTCCACATATGCATCTAAAACTTCATGGAGCTCACTTGCACCAGTATCTGCATTTGCTTTTGTAAAGAGAGTGAAATAGCTATTTTGCTCAACAAGTGCTTCAAGCAAAGCAATAAATTGTTCTTTTTGTGAATCTTTTTCCATTGTGACAGGGTGAAAAGTGGCAAGAAGCGTGTTTTTGCAATCAATTCCTAAATCTTTATTTAATTCCTCTTCGCTAAGAAAAGAAAGCTCTTTAATATTTGCCAAGCTTAGTGAGCCAACATTGAAAACTGTGCTTGGATGTTCGCCTAGTTGAATAACTCTTCTTCTATACTCTTCACAAGATGTAAAGTGAATATTACTCATTTTTGTAATGGAGTGTCTAAACATATCATCAAATGCACCGTATGTGACATCGCCACCAGAAATATGCGCTAATGGAATATTGAGAATAACACAAGCGCTTGCAACAGCAAAAATTTCATATCTATCGCCAAGGAGGACAACTAAATCAGGGGAAAGTTCTTGTAAGGCTTCTCCGACTTTTGAAGTGGCATTTGCCATGGTGTTTAAAATGCCTTGCCTTGAGTCATTATCGATAATTTCTACGCAGGCATTAGGTATAATGCCATCATTTTCTATTTCAGTAATGGTATAACCATATCTTTTGTCAAGATGAGCACCTGTAACAAGAACCTGTGTAATTATATTCTCTTCATTTTGTGATAAAGAGATAAGAGGTTTAAGGTATCCATATTCTGCCCTTGTTGCTGTGATAAAGCAGATTTTTTTGTTGCTTATATTCATAATCGTACTTTACTATTTATATTATGGATTTTCTGTCGAGCTTTGTTTGTGAGTGTCGTTTCTTAAATGTATGTTGTTTTTTAGTATATCAATACATTTATCAATGTCACAAAAAGGAAGTCTTACTACAAAATCATCAGGAAAATTCCACCATTTTAATTCTAAAAGTTGATCAATAATTTCTTTACTAAAGCGATATTTTATAATTTTAGCAGGAACTCCAGCTACAATAGCATAAGGTGGAACATCTTTTGTAACCACACTCCCCGCAGCGATAACTGCGCCGTCACCAATTTTTATACCATCTAAGACGATAGAACCTGAACCAATCCAAACATCATTTCCGATAATTGCTGGAACTGTGTTTTGAGGAGAGGGAATAACGTTTTCTTTAGGAGTTATTAAAGTTCCATATACTTCATGGTTTTCACAATACGTGAAAGGATGTGTTGAAATTCTATCCAGTGGGTGATTACTAGGAGCAATAAAGATATTATGAGCTATACTGCAATATTTGCCAATAATAGTTTGTTCAGATATAAATGCTGTATCAGACATATAGGAGTGATCACCAATAGTGTATTTTGTTCGAAGATATTCATATTGAGAAAGACCATTGCGTACATTTTTGCTAGATGGGTGATCTTTTAGATATTGAGCTCTATATGTTTTTCTAAGCGATGATATAGGAATAAGCTGTATCAAAAAATATTTTAATGTATGCTTAGGGTTTTTCATTATATAATCTCATCTTCTTGGTAATTTTTAGTTGCAACAGTGCCTATCACACTATCCCAGAGCATAGGGCTTTTGCCTGTGGCAGGGCGTTTTGTTGTAATATTTTCTGTTGTAAATATTTCGCCTTTGTTTATATAACGTTTTGCCACTATAGACTTTCTTGCAATTTCAATATTTTTTATTTCGCTTGGGCTAGGTTTTTTATCAAAAGAGCCGAGTGCTTTTTCAATATTGCGTATAGCTTGCACCATCTCTTTCAATTCATGAGGCTCTAAGCTTGCTTTATGGTCAGGGCCTTCCATAGTATTATCAAGTGTGAAATGCTTTTCAATAATTGTTGCCCCCATTGCAACGGCTGCAATAGGAACTCCAATTCCTTGTGTATGGTCAGAATAGCCAACAGGAAGATTAAATTCTTTTCTCATTGTTTGCATAGCATTCAAATTCACATCTTCAAATGGACATGGGTATTCAGTTGTGCAATGCAATAAAGACACGTCACAGTCTTTTAAAACTGCAAGTGCTTCACGAACTTCTTGTAAATTTGCCATGCCAGTTGATAAGATTACAGGCATTCTTTTTTTATTGATTGCTTGTAAAAAAGGAAGATTTGTTAATTCACCAGAAGGGATTTTAATTAAATCAATACCAACTTCCACTAAAAGCTCTAAACTTTCTTCTTCAAAAGGTGTGGATAGAAATTTAATCCCTGCTTGCTGGCAATAGGCTTTAAGCTCAAGTGTATTTTCTTTTGTAAGCTCAAGCTTTTTAAGCATATCTACTTGGCTTTCATTTTTATCAGTTGTTTTATTTTGATAGTCAGCTTTATTCGCATTTTTAGAAGCAAGTTTTTCAGCTTTAAAGTTTTGAAATTTTATATAATCACAGTTTGCAAGCACTGCTTTATCAATTAATTTTTTGGCTAATGTCATTGAGCCATTGTGGTTTACACCTGCTTCTGCAATAATTACAACATTAGACATGAACTCTTTCTCCAGCTTTAATAAATGAGGCATCAGGCAATTTAACACCTTGAATAATAGTGGCATTACTGCCAATGCATGAATTTATTCCAATTTCAACCCCACCATTTACAATTGCCCCTGTTGATACATGGCTGTGCGCTTTTAGTTTTGAATCATGCTCTATAAGCGCTTTGGAATTTACAATACAATTTTCTTCAATTACAGCTTCTGCATTTATAAGTGCATGATGCATGACTATTGTGCCTTCACCAATAGTAGCACTTTTAGCGACATAAGCCAAAGGTGAAACTATTTTAGCAAATTTTGCGCCAGTTGAAGATAGTTTTTTATAGATTTTTTGCCTTAAATCGGAACGAGTAACATGCCCAACCGTAATAAGAAAATATGTTGTTTCAGAAAAATATTTAGCACAATTTTCATCTGTGTCTAAAATAGGGTAGCCTAAAACTTCTTCCCCAACCCTATCGGCAACATCAAGAAAGCCTTTAATAACATATTTTCCTGTTTGCTCAATAACATCCACGCACGATTTTGCATGGCCGCCTGCGCCAACAAGAATAATATTTAGTTTGCTTTCTTGTTCCATTATAAAACAACTCCACTTGGAATATTTACAAGTCTTTGTTCAACATATTCAGCATTTGACAAATCTGAGCAAGGTGCATCTTTAAACATTCTAAGTCTGTTCATTAATGTCCAAACAGGTCTTGTCATTACTTTATTGTTATTTGTTTCTTCTAAAAAGGCATCTCTTTCTTTTCTATCAGAAAACAACAAAGCATTTAACCAATAGTTTGACTGTGTATTTTCAGGCTCAGAAATAAATCTTTCACCAAAAAAATCTTTATAATTTTGTGCAAGTGCACGTTTTTTTTCTAAAAATATAGGAAGTTTTTCAAGCTGAGCCACACCTAAAGCAGCATTTAAATTTGGCATACGATAGTTATAGCCAATTTCATCGTGATTGAATTCCCAGCGATGTGGGACTTTTGCTTGTGTTGTAAGATGTTTTGCTTTTGCAGCTAAATCTTCATTATTAAACAAAAGCATGCCACCGCCACCAGTTGTGATGATTTTATTTCCATTAAAACTTATTGCGCTTATAGAACCAAAATTGCCTGTATGAACGCCATTTACAAATGAACCAAGGCTTTCAGCACAATCTTCAATAAGTGCTACTTTATATTTTTCGCAAATTGATTTTATTTCTGCAATTTTACAAGGAAGCCCAAATGTATGCATAGGTACTACAGCTTTAACTTTTGGATTTTTCTTGATAAAATCCTCTAGTTTATTCGGACATAAGCCAAGTGTTTCTCTATCAATATCAATAAAGGCGGGCTGTGCATTGCAATAAGAGATAGCATTTGCTGTTGCAATAAAGGTGAGTGCTTGCGTTGCCACAATATCATCTTCTTTTACACCTGCAAGCAGTAAAGCCATGTGCAAAGCATTTGTGCCGTTCACACATGCAACAGCTTTTTTTACATTGCAAAATTTTGCAATTTCAATTTCAAAGTCGTTTACGAACTTGCCTATACTTGAAACAAAGGTAGATTCTATACATTCTTTTGTAAGCTCGATTTCTCTAGCATCGAAGCATGGTTCGTGGAGCGCAATAAAATCTTTTGTAGGGTATTGAGCTTTAATAAAGTCAATTTCTTTGCTAAACATTATAGATATCAGCCTTATATTTTTTCAAGTTGTCAGAATTAGTAAACCAATTAATAGTTTCTTCTAAGCCTTTTTCTATGCTGTATTCAGGGGCAAAACCAACAAGTTCTTTAATTTTACTGTTATCACACCAAAGGCGATTCACTTCTGATTTTACTGGGCGTAAGCGTTGTTCATCAGTAATGAATTCAACATCACTCTTCATGATTTTTTTAATAAGATTAAGTGTATCACCCACACTTATTTCAAAATTTGAACCAATATTGATAATTTCACCAATAGTTTTTTCGCTTTCTGCAAGCATCATAAAACCTCGGCAAGTATCAAGCACATAGTTGAAATCACGCGTTGGGGAAATATCACCAAGTTTTATTTCTTTTTTACCATTTGCAATTTGAGTGATGATTGTTGGAATAACTGCTCTTGCTGATTGGCGTGGACCATATGTGTTAAAAGGGCGTACTGTGGTGACAGGCAAATCGAAAGTTCTGTAAAAGCTTTCAGCTATTGCGTCAGCAGAAATTTTTGTTGCGCTGTATGGAGATTGCGGTTGAAGCGGATGCTTTTCATCAATAGGAATATATTGGGCTGTGCCATATACTTCACTGGTTGAAGTTACAAGAACTTTTTCAACATTATTATCTAATGCAGCTTGACAAACATTGAGCGTGCCTTTGATATTAGTGTCGATGTAACTGTCTGGCGCGACATAAGAATAGGGGATTGCAATTAATGCAGCTAAGTGGAAAACTACATCAATATTCTTTGTGATGTGTTTCATGTAATGAGGGTCACGTACATCACCGCAAAGGACTTCAACATCGCTTTTGCAATTAATATCTTCAAGCCAGCCCCAATTATTAAAGGAATTATACTGTGATAAAGCCTTTACTTTGCCACCAGCTTTTACAAGCATTTCAGTAAGGTGTGAGCCTATAAAACCATCTGCCCCAGTAATTAAAATATTTTTATTTTCTAGCTTCATTTGTATGTCTTTCTATGTAAAATTTAGTATAGGAAATTTCTATCCCATGATTAATATTTTTACACTCTCTTAGGTAAAATGCAAGAAAAAAGTCATATAATTTGAAGTAAAATTTAGTTCAGCAAGTTTTCTGTTCTTTTTGATACTGCTGTGGGTTTGGTAAAACATAATTTTCTTAAGGATTGTCATAAATAGATACAGCAGTTGAAAAATATCAACTGCTGTATAATCTCAATAATGAATTTTTATTTCGAGCAAAAGACTATGTGTTACCCCTCTAAGTCCCTCAAATCAATAACTTCATTCTTAGCAATTTTATCAAGGAAATAATCTTTATACACAAAGATATAATCGAGATATTGCACAAATTCTTCGCCGTATTGTGCGGTTACACCATCAAGAAGCGGGTTATTGCGCTCAACCGTGTTTGCAAGCATAAAGTCGATATAGATATTTTCATCAGCCTCTACAAAAGCCATAATGGATTGTAGTGTAACAGGATTAGGCATATCAGCCGTAAGGGCAATGGCGATTTTAATAAATTCATTTTTAGGCATTGAAATTTGCATAGCCTGCTCGTGAAGACTAAGAGGAGGTGGCACTTCAACTGCTACAATTTTATAGCTTTCATCTTCTTGTGCTTCTATAGTGACAGTTTGATTTGCATTGCACCATTCGGCAACTTGCTGATATTCGCCCTCAATTTCCATATTTATTATATAACCTATTTCGTATGACATATTTTCTCCCTATTTTCCTATAACAATCCATGTTATATTTCTTACACCAGAATGTGTTGTGTGGCATTTTAAATTGGTTGTTGTGCGTTCTGATACCCAAAAGCCATAAATTAGAGATGTGTCCACACCAATCAAGGAAACTGAATATGAAGCACTTGTCATGCTGATTGGTAAAGTAAGCACTATGCCTGCGCTGCTTGCAGTAGTAGAACCCCATTGCATGATAATGCCATTACTGAATTTGATATAATTGCTATTATTAGTAGCATTTACATAAGCTTTAGAAGTTGCCTTTTGTGCCTCCGTGAGAGCTGTAGAGCCTCTGTCATAAGCGCTTTTTACAGCATTTGAACTAGCCGCTATTGTTGTGCTTGTTGAATTTATCGCATCAGAGAGAGGTATTGAAACTTGTTCCCAATAATCACTGCTTGATACTGGATTTTTAATTTCTAGTCCATCGCTTGCACCATTGACTTGTATACATTTATATAACTCATTGTCACTGCCATAGACAACTGCATTCAATGGGTAATCAAGGTGTTCATTCCATGCATACATACCGCCTGATTGCTGATAGAATGTGTGTTGCGAAAGCTCGTGAAAGATTCCGTTAAAATCAGCTCTACTTGGTGGAATTCCTCCAGCACTTAGCGGAGTTTGTGTGATTGAGGGAAAGCCAGAATTATAACTAAAACTGCCACCAGTTCCATAAGTTGGAATGTCGGTTCTGTCACCGTTTAGCGCAACAGCCGAAGGTAAGAGTATGGGGTACTTTGGTAAAGACATTTGTGCCTCCTTTTTTTCTGCTTTATAACATAGCTTTTTAACGCGATTTATCATAAACTCGCCTAGTCGCACTAAGGCTCATATTGCTTACTTGACAAGATATTTTAAATATTTTACTGGCACAATCTAAAACTTGCAAAAAATAGGCTTTAATTTTATAGATAAGAATATAAAAATTTCTAGGCAGTGCTTAATTTTTAAGGATAAATATGAAAATAGCAGTTATTGGAACAGGTTATGTAGGTCTATCTTTGGCAACTTTACTCTCACAAAAATACGAAGTCATAGCTATTGATATTATTGAAGAAAAAGTGAAGCAAATAAATAATAGGATTTCTCCTATTCAAGATGAAACGATTGAAAATTTTTTTGCAAATAAAGAACTTAATCTTCATGCAAGTTTAGACTATGCTCTTTGCAAAGATTGTGATTACATTATTATAGCTACTCCTACGGATTATGATCCAAAGCAAAATTATTTCAATACTTCAAGTGTTGAAGCGGCTATTTCAAAAGTGCTTGAGATAAATAATAATGCCACAATAATTATAAAATCAACCGTGCCTGTTGGTTATACAAAAAATATTCGTAAGCAATTTGATACAGATAGAATAATTTTCTCGCCAGAATTTTTGCGTGAAGGCAAAGCCCTTTATGATAATTTGCACCCTTCAAGAATTGTTGTTGGGGATACTTCAAAAGAGGCAGAAAACTTCGCACAAATTCTTCTTGATTGCGCAAAAAGCAAGAATGTCGCAGTGTTGTATACCCATTCCACAGAAGCGGAAGCCATTAAGCTTTTTGCAAACACCTATCTTGCTATGCGTGTATCCTTCTTTAACGAGCTCGATACTTATGCAGAAAGAAAGGGGCTAAATGCAAAAGATATTATAGATGGTATAAGCCTTGATCCAAGAATTGGCGATCATTATAATAATCCAAGTTTTGGCTATGGTGGTTATTGCTTGCCAAAAGATACAAAACAGCTACTTGCTAACTATCAAGACGTGCCACAAAGCATTATGACGGCTATTGTTGAGGCAAATAGAACAAGAAAGGAATCTATTGCCGACAGTATTTTGAAAAAAGCTAACTATTATGATTATGAAGATGGCAATCAATTTGACACTACGGAGCAAAATCCGCCTATTATTGGTATATTTAGATTAACTATGAAGGCCGATAGCGATAATTTTAGACAAAGTGCCATACAGGGCGTTATGAAGCGCATAAAAGCAAAGGGCGCAACTGTTATAGTGTATGAACCAAGTTTAGAAGATGGCTCTACTTTCTTTGGAAGCAGGATAGTGAATAATCTTGATGAATTCAAATCTCAATGCGCCGTTATTGTTGCTAATAGATACGATAAAGAATTAGACGATGTGGAAGAAAAGGTGTATACAAGAGATTTGTTTTGTAGAGATTAAGGCTATTTTTCTAAATTCATTTTATTTTATATGCTTGTCATTGGAAAGCCCAAAAGTATCTGGATTTTCACCTATTCTTATATATTTCATATAGACATAAAAAGCGTGATGTGTTGCCATAATAAAGCCAGCTTTGCCATCTAAAATGCCTTTTTTGAAAAAGTATATACGGCAAAAACCCCAAAAAGAATGGAAAATAGCGCGTGAAAGCGAAAACTTCTGCCCTTTTTGTGTTTTTTCTTTTGCGCCATATTCTGCATAAGCATTCAATTTCTTAACATAATGCGAGAAAGAAGAATAAGGATAGTGTATAATATCACCAGGAATCTTTGTCGTTTTTCCTTTTGATGAAAGCACTTGATGCACGCCAGAAGAAGTGATGATAAGTTCATCTTTTCTGAATAAACGCATTAATAAGTCAGGGTATGCGTCTGAGTGCTTCATAAATTGATGAAAGAAGTAAGAGCGCCTTGGTATATAGGCACCTGAAAAGTCAGAGTTTTTTGCAATGCCATCCAAACTTGTTGAGAAAAATTGCAAAATAGATTTTTGTAATTCTTCTGAAGCAATTTCGTCAGAATCTAAAATAATCACCCATTCACTTTCGATATGCTCTAGGGCAAAAAGGAATTGCTCTTCAAGGCGAATAAAAGGATTTTGAATAAACCTAGCCTTGTGTTTTTGACAAATTTCTTCTGTAGAGTCAGTGCTATAGGAATCAATCACCAAGATGTCATCGCAAAAATGTAAAGACTCTAGGCAAGCATCTAGCGAGCGTTCAGAATTATAAGTAGCCACAAGTGCGGTGATATTTTTCATAACAAAGCCTTTATTACAAGTTCGCTCAATTATAGAAGCTGATTAGACCAGTTGAATTCCGTCGTTCTCTTTGCTTGAGGCAAATCATGCGGATAGGCTTCTTCCATACGCACAAGGAAGGAATAGCCAGCATTTTCAAGCTCGGAAACGTGGGCGGATAAGTCTAGCAACCAATTAGGATATATCCATAAATTTTGTCCGTAATGCCTTGCCCAGAATTGCTCACGCATAGGGCTTTGGAAAGCTTCGTTTGCTTTTAATCCATTCAAACCATGTCTTGCAAGCCCCATTGGCCAACAACCAGAAGCGACAACGCCAAGTGGCAGGACTGATTGCCTTGGAAGAGCAAGAAAATCATCGCCACCCATTTCGGGGCTGACAATTGCAGCTTCAAAGCCCAATTCTTCAAGCAATAAGATACTGCCCCCATTGGTGACATTGCAAAATGGCCCAGCTGTGAGTTTCACTTTTTGACCTTCAAAGAAAGCTACTTGCCAAGGGGAGTTCAAAACAAACATATAGGCGCCTTTTTGTATAGCTTCTTTGATAAGGCGTTTGTGCTGTTCTTCTTCGTTTTGCCAAATAACAGGTGGTAGCCACCAAGAAACACGAGGGATAACGGTTTTTGATAAAGCCCTTAATGTACCCATGCTAAGCCACATTCCCATGACTGAAGAGCGCGCAAGCCTTGTTTGCTTGCCTTGTGGCATACTTGAGCGAAGATGGATATTGAGCTGTTTTTTCGCTCTTTTGATTTCAGGAAGCATAAGGCCAACATCAGCAAATTCAGAACCTTTTTCGCCAAGGCCTCTGCATTTATTGAGCTTATTCTGCCATTCTTTTAAAATATTTTGTAATTCCGCTTCTTTTCTGTCTATAAGAAAAACAGGAGTGCCAGGCTTTGGCAATCTTTTGTAAGATACTCTTAATGGGAAAGTGCCAGCTTTTGGAACTTTTCTTGTGACTGAAAGGGTAGTGTGCCAGCTTTCGTCTTCATAGCCCACACGAAGATAGTCAAGATTTTGCAAGTCGATGCGTGGTTTTATAAATGGAAGTGGTTGTTCTTTTTGCTTTTTTTCTGGCGGAGTGTATTGCACATGACCTATAAGCATGCCAGAAGAAGTTTGCTCATTCACTGAAACAATGCTAGGTTTTTTCTGCGGAAGGAAGCGAGCGTGCGTTCTTGGACGGCCTAAAGCCATTTCAAGAAGTTCTGCCACGTCTTTTTTCACGCGCGAATCATGCCCATTGTCACGAAGCATTTTGTAAGCAGAAACAGCATGATAGACATAATGAGAGCCCTTTTTTCTGCCCTCAATCTTCCATGAACGAAGATTAGGAATATCAAGAAGGGTTTGGGTAAGCACATCTAGTGATAAGTCTAAGCTAGAGAAATATCTGCCTTTGCGCTTGCCTTGGGTGTAGACACGCCTACACGGCTGAACACAGCGTCCACGAAGCCCGCTTTTGCCGCCCATATAGCTAGACCAATAACAGCGGCCAGACACGCAAAAACAAAGTGCGCCATGCACAAAAAGTTCTAAATCAAGGTCTTCTGGGCATTTTTTTGAAATATCACGGATTTCGTCAATGTCGATTTCTCTTGGCAAGATAACACGGCTTGCGCCCACTTGCTTGGCCACTTCAAGGCCTTTAGAATGGGTGATATTGGCTAAAGTTGAAAGGTGTAATTCACCGCTATACCCAGCTTGTTTAGCCAGCTCAATCATGCCAATATCTTGCACAATAAGGGCTTTTGGCTTTACGTCACGCTCTAAGCGTTTGACAAGCCTTGCCGCAGCGTGCACATCGTTTGGCTTAAGTAAGGAGTTGAAAGCAATGAAGATATTTCTGCCTTCTTTTTTTGCCAATTCATTCATTTTGGCAAGCTCGGAAGTGGAAAAGTTTTCTGCCTGCGCTCTGGCCGAAAAGTGTTTAAGTCCTACATACACGGCATCTGCGCCTGCTGCCATAGCGGCTAAAAATGAGGGCATATCGCCAGCTGGAGCCAAGATTTCTATATTATTTGTATTCATATTTTATTTTTATCTATTATGTAAAAGTCAAGCAAAGTAAAGTTGCTGAGATAAAATACTCACAAAGAGTGTGAAAAGTTTCTAGCACGCTTTAGCTCAAAAGTCTAGCATATTTAAAGGGCATATTTTGGCTTATAGAAAAGGTAAATGCTGATATAGAAATCATGATTTATTTTGTTTGACAAAAAAGAAAAAACACTATATAACAAAAACTAGATATAGGGATATACCTAAAATTTTAGAAATAAAGGACTCATTATGTTAAAAATAAATACTTCACTAAGAAAAATGATTATGGCTTTTTTTGCCTTATCACTTTTGTCTACTTCATCAGTAGTTTTTGCGGCTGATACTTACAAAATCGGTGTTGGTGGCGCGCATACAGGCGAAATTGCGCCTTATGGCATTCCTTCATTAAAAGCAGTTGAACTTGCGGCAGATGAAATAAATGCAAATGGCGGAATTTTAGGAAAGCCCGTTGAAATTGTTTCAGCTGATGCGCAATGCAAACCAGAACTCGCACAAAATGCGGCCACAAGCCTTTTATCAGAAGAAGTGATTGGCGTTATTGGCATGATTTGCTCCGGCACAACAAAGGCGGCCTTGCCAATTTTTACTCACGCAGAAGTAATTTTGATTTCCCCTGCCGCCACTACTCCAGATCTTACTTTGAGTGGAGATAATCCTTATTTTCTCAGAACTATAGGCCACGATTTTATTCAAGGCGAATTAGCGGCTGAATTTATAGGCAAACACTTGCAAGCAAAGAAAGTTGCTTTCTTGCACGACAATGCTGAATATGGCAAAAGTTATACAGAAACCACACGCAAAAAACTTGAAGAGCTCTACCCTGAAGTGGAAGTTGTGATTTTTGAAGCCGTAACCGCTGGCGCTAGCGATTATTCTGCGGCTATACGTAAGGTAAGAAGAAGCGGCGCTGAAGCTCTTATTTGGGGTGGCTACCACACAGAAGCTTCTAAAATCGTAAATAATATGAGAGATTTGGGTCTTGATATTCCTCTTGTTGGTTCAGATAGCTTAAAAGAAGATTCTTATATTGAAATTGCTGGCGAAGCTTCTGAAAATACTTACACTTCTGCCCCAAGTGACACAACTGCGCTTCCTACTGCTGTGAAAGTGCATAAAGCGCACGAAGAAAAATTCAATAATGCTATGGGCGTATTTGGCGATAATGCTTATGCCGCCACGATAGCTTTAGCAAATGCCATCAATAAAGCAGGAACCACCGAAACAAAGGCTGTTATGCAAGCTTTGCAAAATGAGGTTGTTGACACTCCGATTGGGCAAATCAGCTTTGATGAACACGGCGATGCTAAAGGCATTGGTATGACTATGTTTAAAGTTGAAGACGGGGAATTTGTTCCTGTTTTTGACTATAAATAGATATTAACTATTTATTTGGAATAGCGTGGGTGCGCATATGCCTAAAATCACAAATGATTGGCTAGAAGTTTTAAAAGATGAATTTGAAAAACCTTACTATCTAGCCTTGCGTGAATTTTTATTTGAAGAGTATAAACAGCATACCATCTATCCTAAAGCTGACGATATCTATAATGCCTTTCACCTTACGCC
>CAYJFE010000018.1:0-2239 GCA_964369165.1 uncultured Desulfovibrionaceae bacterium
ACCCAACTTTGGCAGAAGGATTATTTGAATTAGCACATAATTATGTGACGAGTGCCTGAAGAATAAATGGGTATAATGAACACAAGGCGCACAAATATTAAGACAGAACCAATTTAATATAAACTACTGATGAGTAAAACTACTATGTTGCATAATAATCAAACTAGCATTGGCATTCCAGTTTATAATGAAATAAATTTTTTAGAACATACGCTGAATTCTGTTGTCATTCAAGAAGTTGATGAAATTATTATTTCTGATAATGCTTCTACTGACGGCAGTAGTGAGCTATGTCAGGAGTTTGTGAAAAAGTACTCGCATATTATTTATCATAGATTTGACACCTTGCAAGCTGCAAATTATAATTTTTTAAATTGTGTTCGATTAGCAAGTAATGATTTTTTTATGATCATGGGAGCACATGATTTACTTTCAAAAAATTACATTGCTGAACTAAAAAACATCCTTATTGAAACTGATAGTATTACTGCTTACGCAAATCCCGTGCATCTATCTGATGAATATGCCTACAAAAAGAATTACACATACCATTTTTCCCACTTGCTTGAAGATGAAAATTCAAGCACAAGAGTTCTTGCTGCGATTGAACATTTGACAAATTGTAGCATTTATTACGGATTACATAGAAGAAAAGTTTTTATGAAAGCACTTGAGCAATCCATGCAAACGAAATATACAGGCATAGACCACGGCATTCTTACAAAACTTGCAGCACGTGGAAAAATGAAACTCTGCCCTTCAGTAACTTTCTATAGAATTGATCCTCGGACAGAATATAGTCAATACGAATCTTGGCAGCGCGTTGCGAAATCCGCATATCGTAATAAGCTCCCCCTTGAAGAGCAAATCCCTGAACTTATCCCACTTGGAATTGTTTCCAGCCAATTTCATACTGCTGTATCAACGTCGACTAATCATGAAAATCAAAATGCTTACCTTCAAAAAGTTATACAAATTTTACTCTATCGGTGGGCTGTGAATGAAAAAGCTCTTTATCTCATTGTTAATGAACTTCAAGAAAAATGCCTAGAATACGGTATTAATTTAACTCAAATGGCAAGTCAGATTATCAGAAAGTCCTCAGAATCACAGCTAGAAAGAATACTGGAATTAAAAAAACAAATAAAAAAATCTTAGTTTTGAGATCATAAATCAATGCTATTTTTCTTTTTTATTCAGAAGCTTTTTCTCGAGCTTTTGTCAAAACAACTTTATACCCATCAATGCCGGAAAGAATGATATTATCCTCACTCTCAATATATTTATTATAGCCAATAAATTCTGAAGTAATTTCGGATTTTGTTATATATATTCCTTTGATTTGAGGTAGCTGATATTCTTTAAAAATAAATGCCCTTATCTGATTATGGATTTCAAATGAACTTTTCTGTAAATCAATATTTATTTCATCGAAATTTATTGATTTTTTTGAAAAATATGAACTTTTTTGATAGGCTTGCGGGCAAGAAGATATTTCTCCATCTAAAATTTTTTGAATGTTTTCTTTAAATAGATGAAGAGCATGATCTAGATATTTAAAATATAAATCCCTTGCAGTATCACTTATGTCAATAGTAAAAGTTTTTTGTGCTATAATTTCACCAGTATCTATACCACTATCAATTTTATGCAAAGTCACGCCACTTTCTGTATCGCCATTCAAAATTGGTAGAATAGAAGTATACATTCCTTTATAGGCTGGAAGCTTTGAAAAGTGTAAATTAAACAACCTATTACTTCTGAATAGCTCTGGTCTTATTATTCTATCAAACTCAAGCGAGATAAATACACTTTTTTCAATGCGTTGAACTTCTTCTAAACTATATAAAGAAATTTCATTTGTTTGAGCGTATTTTTTTAGTGATTTTTGCCAAGTATCTTGACCTGTATCAGCTTTATTTAAGCATACAGCGCACTCGTTTCTAGGAAAAGCTATAACATTTACAATATAATCAAGCGCATTGACAGCAATATCATTCTTTCCAGCAATAATTATCTTTGTCATAATAATCCTCTATAGTGTGACTTCTTGCAAAAAAGTTTCATAATCCCTGATGTAATCATCTTCACTAAAATGCTCAGAAGCAAGTACCATAACAACGCAATCTTTTGAAAAATTTGTAAATTCTCTCCAAATATGTTTTTTTAAATAAAGGCCTTGTGAAGGACTATCAAGATGAACTCTCTGACGCTCTTTGCCATTATCTAAAATAAAATC
>CAYJFE010000018.1:2339-35006 GCA_964369165.1 uncultured Desulfovibrionaceae bacterium
AAGGACTATCAAGATGAACTCTCTGACGCTCTTTGCCATTATCTAAAATAAAATCACAAGACCCTGAAACGCACACCACTACTTGTTCAAGTTTTCTGTGCGAATGCTTGCCACGCACCATTTTTTCTGCTGTACCCCAAATATAATATACTCTTTTGATATCAAAAGGAAAATCTTCATTTTTTTCGAGAGCTACAAGGCTCCCATTATGATCGCCTCTTACTTTGAAATCTAATAAGGTATACATTTTTTCTCCATTTATTGCTTTTTTTCTTCTAAATAAGCAAGTGTAGCTTTCTTTTTCAAAAGATCTTGTATGATTTCTTCATTCAGCATGGAAGACAATCTTTTATTGTGCGAAAATAATGCCAAACACTCTTCAAAGGAATATTCCTCCTCAAAAGCTTGAAAAACCCATGCGTACAAAATAGACGGGTTTGGCCTAGATGGAAAAAATCGCTCTAAAATTTCAGCTACTAACTTGATTTGCCTTAATGTATTTTTGTGTATATTTGTTCCATGATCCCTTAAGTAGCAGGCTGGCTGAGGAAAAATACGGAAAATATACTCAGGATTTTCCAAAAGATAATTATAAAGTTTGCAACGAAGCACAATGTCATCGCCAAGCAAATCTTCATCAAATCCACCTACTCTATCAACTATATCATGCCTAAAAAGCGAACCTTGAACAAAGTACGAACCGAAATTGGAATATTCCATTTCAAGAAGTTCAGAAGCAGAAACTTCAGGAAGTTTTAGTACTTCAAAAGGCGATAAGGTATCTAAGATATTCCCTGTCTCATCGACTTGCGTCAGTTTATCATTGAAAACAAAGGCAATTTTGGGCTTTTTCATCATGATTTTTACTTTTGAAGAAATAGCATCTGAAGTGAGCGCATCATCAAAAGATATAAATGTAACAAACTCTCCAAATGCTAGCTCAAGGCCGATATTGATATTTTTCGCCACATTGCCAGTATTTTCTTGAGCAATCACCTTCATAGGGAAAGGACTTTTTTGAGCTAATCCGTGTAAAAGTTCAGCACTGCCATCGTTTGAGCCATCATCAATTGCAATAATTTCAATATCTTTATATTCACCATTCCATAAAGCATATAAATTTGCCCCAATAAATTTTCTGTGCTTATAACCTAGGCAAATAACAGACACAAGGCCTTTTGTGTATTCTTTTTGCGCCATTCCAAACTCCTTTCAGATGACAATAAAGTGACAATACTACATTTATTTTACCCTAAATGCATTAATTATGCCAACCACTTGTGCCGCTTCTTTTTTTGTCATCACAGGACTTATAGGCAAGCTGAGAACTGTAGCTTGAATTTCCTCGGCATTTGGGCAAGATATCTGCGCATATTCTTTATAGGCTTCCTGCTTATGCACGGCTGTAGGATAATGTATAAGGCTTTGGATTTCATTATCTTCTAAATATTTTTGAAAGTCTGCTCGCTCTTTTACGCGAACTGCAAATATATGCCAAACGTGCGACAATTCATCACAAACTTTCGGCAAAACAATGGCTGGATTTTGTATATTTTCCAAATAATAGTTTGCAATTTCACGTCTTTTGGCATTGTCTTTATCAAGATATTTTAATTTGACTGACAAAATTGCTGCTTGAATTTCATCTAAGCGAGAATTTATGCCCTTATAGATATGATGGTATTTGTAGTCAGAGCCATAATTTGCCAAGGCTTTGATTTTATTATAAAGCACTTCATCATTTGTTGTGATTGCGCCACCATCGCCCATACAGCCTAAATTTTTTCCAGGATAAAAAGAAAAAGCTGCGGCATCACCTAATGAGCCTATTCTTTGCTGATTATAACAAGCCCCGTGCGCCTGAGCCGCATCTTCAATAATTTTGAGATTATATTTTTTGGCAAGTTCCCAAATTTTTTCCATCTGCACAGCTTGCCCGTACAAATGCACAAGTAAAATCGCCTTAGTTTTTGGCGTGATTTTCTCTTCAATCAAGTCTGCATTGATATGATAATTTTCAAGCTCTACATCAACAAAGACAGGTGTGCAGCCATTTTCGGAAATAGCAAGAGCAGTAGCGATAAAGGTATGCGCTGGCATAATTATTTCATCGCCAAATCCAAAATCATAGGCCTTTATGATAAGTTTTAGCGCATCAAGCCCATTTGCCACGCCAAGCGCGTATTTTGTTTGACAATAATCCGCAAATAAAGAGCAAAACTCGTCATTCTCTTTTCCTTGCAAATACCAGCCGCTATCTAGAACTTCCTTGATTTTTACATCAATCTCTTCTCTGTACTGCGCATTGATTTTATGTAAATCTAAAAATTTTATCATGATTTGCCTAGCACACAAGTGTGCATTTATATATAAATATTTATAAATACAATACAAAGCACCTTTCATTTTGTCAAGCTTTCAAATATATTAGCGCATAAGTCTACAAATTCCTGTATGCATTGACAAAATCTTGATTTTCTATATACTTTTTCTAGAATTACTATCTTTATTCTTTGGAGTTTGCTATGAATGAAAAAAATCCTGCTAAAAAAGAATTGCTTTTCTTTGATCCTGAATGGTATCTTGAGCAAAATCCTGATGTGGAAAAAGCTGGCATAAATCCGCTCAATCATTTTATTACAAATGGTTGGAAAGAAGGGCGAAACCCAAGCAAGCACTTTGACGTAAACAAATATATAGAAGAAAACCCTGAAATGTTGCCTATTAATATGCAGCCTTTTTTGCACATTGAATTTGTCAGCAATAATTCTACGCTTAACCAAATTTCATTTCCAGCACAAGCCACTGAAATAGTTGAGACCTTCAAAAGCCTTGATAAAGAAAAAGAATATAAAAGAGTAATTGTTTTCGCCTCCTTCATTGCTGATGGAATTATTCCTGCGCATTTAGTCTATTTTTTGAGCAAATTGAAGAAAATTTCAGACGCTATTATCTTTATTGCGGATAATCCTATCTTACCTTCAGAAGCAAAGAAATTAGCGCATTCTGTAAATCATATATCTTTTACAAGGCATGAGGAATACGATTTTGGTTCCTATAAAAGAGGCATTGACTATGTCAAAGAGCATCTTGGCCTTGAAAATATTGAAGAATTAGTCCTTTGCAATGATTCATGCTTTGGTCCAATATTTCCTTTTGAAGAAATGTTTGACACTATGGCGCAAAAAGAGCTCGACTTTTGGGGAATCACAAAAAGCCCTGAAATTTATCCGCATTTACAATCCTACTTCCTTGTATTTAATAATAAAGTCATCACTCATAAAGCTTTTAATGACTATTTTAACGCAGTACAAAAAGAAGAATCCCGCTCACGAGTTATTTTGAAATACGAGCTTTTATTGGCCGACAAACTCAGCGCAGAAGGCTTTAAATACGATGCTTTTATAGCAAATCCAAGCAAAGAATTATACGAAAATGGCACCTTCAAACATCTCAATATAACAACATATCCTGCTTATATGATGAGGCAAAAATCTCCTCTGGTTAAATTGAAGCATTTTTATGATCCCATGCTCAACTACGACGGAACAGAAAAAAGCTGTCTTATGTTCAAGGAAATAAATCCAGCGGCATATAGAATAGTTGAAGAATATCTTGAAGAAAAACTTCTAGCTCAAAAAAATCCTCAGCAAAGCAAAAGCAAGAAAGTCCCCGAACTAGAATTACGCAAACTCAAAATGCTTGACGAAATAAGAGCCTATCAAAGTAAATTCCTTCCAATGCCTATCTTTCAGGAGTCAAAAATTATACATAAATATCTCGATGGCTTAAACGGTATTGAAATCGGCGCGTCAAGTCATAATCCTTTTGGTCTTGAAAAAACTGGTGGCTATGCCAATGTAGATTATAGTGCGGCTCATGGTAATTTATGGCAACCAGGAAGCACGCTTGCCCCGGCTAAAGTAAATATTGTAGCCCAAGGCGATGATTTGCCCTTCAAAGACGAAAGCTTAGACTATGTTGTCAGCTCTCACGCCTTAGAACATTTCTTTGATCCAATCAAAGCCATTAAAGAATGGTTTAGAGTAGTGAAAAAGGGTGGCTATGTAGCTATGATTATTCCGCATAAAGACAGAACTTTTGACTGTAGAAGAGCAACAACTCCTGTGCAAGAGCTTTTTGATAGGCATAGTGGCAAACTTGCTCATAAAAATTATATCTACCGCACAAATGTAGAGGCTTCAGACACAAATCCACTTCCTCCAAACTTTATCCAAATAACAGAAGAATGCGCACCTCCAGCAGGCTATGCCCCTTTCACTAATTCTGTAGACATAGCTCATCTTCATATATCTGTTTGGAATACTGAATCTTTTGTGGAACTTTGCCAGACCATGCAATGGAATATGGTGGAAGTGCAAGACGTTGACGATAAAGCGCATAATGGGTTTTTGATTATTCTGCAAAAGTAAGGAATTGTTATGAATTATAATACTATTTTAGATAATCAATCTCGAGCCCTTGCAAAAATACAACAAAAAAGAGAGCAAAAGAAAAAAATTAAAATAGCTTTTTTCGTAGTTCTTAGTTCAACTTTTGCCTCAGAGCCTCTTTATAAACTTATGCTTGAAGACGATAGCTTCGATCCTATGATTGTCATTATTCCTGACATCACAAGAGGTGAGGAGAATATGTTTAAAAATCTCAACGATTCCTTCATAACACTGTCTGCCAAATACAAAAAAGTATTGAATTCTTACAGCCCTTCACAAAAAGACTTTGTTGATGTAGCAAGCAAATTTGACATGGTATGTACTGCAAATCCTTACGATGCTCTTACACATCCCTATTATCGAATAGCAAATTTAGCAAAGCTTCCTCTGCTTTCTTTCTATATTCCTTATGGCCCCTATGTTTCTAATATGTATAAACATACACTAAAGGGCCTTGAAATGCTTTGCCTGTGGAGAATCTTTTTTGAGCAAAAGCATACAGTTGAAGATTATAGAGAAGTTTCAGCCATACAAGGCAATAATGCGGTTTTGTGTGGTTCTCTCAAGCTTGATGGTCTTGCCGATGTGCCTGTTGTTGAGAGAAAAAGGAAGAAAATCATTCTTGCACCACACCACACAGTGCAAAAGTTTGAAGAATTTCCTTTAAGCATCTCTACCTTTCTTGACTATTATAATTTCTTTTTAGAATTGCCAAAAATCTTTGAAGAGATTGACTTTATCCTTCGCCCACACCCTCTTTTATTTGTTACACTTGTCAATAAAAATATCTGGACAAAAGAGGAAGTTGATAACTATATCAAAACAGCAGAAAGTATGGAAAATATGTCTTACCAAGACGGTGGCGATTATTTTGATACTTTCATCAATTCTGATGCTCTTATTCACGATTGCGGTTCTTTTATCATCGAGTATATGTTCACTAATCACCCTCCTTGCTATATAATGAATGGCGAATACACAAGAAAAAGCCTGAACCGCTTTTCACAAAAATGCCTTGATAATCACTATCAAGCCCACAATAAAGAAGAAATTATTGATTTTATAAAAAATGTCGTTGTAGAAGGTAATGACCCTATGCAAGCAAGAAGAGAATTGCTTTTTATAAAAGAATTAAAATATTTTTATCCACATACGGCACAAAAAGTTCTTGATTATATAAAAAGTGAAGTCTTTATAAAGGAAGTTTAGCATGACAATATTTATCTTTGATTTAGACGGCACAATTACAGCAAAGGAAACGCTTCCGCTTATTGCAAAACATTTTAGAGTAGAAGAAGAAATTGAAGCACTTACTAAAGAAACCATTGAAGGCAATATCCCTTTTGTGGAAAGCTTTATCAGAAGGTCTTTTATATTAGGTAAATTACCTATAAGTGAAGTGAATGCGCTTTTAGAAAGTGTTCCCCTGCTTTTAAAAGTTAATGCTTTTATTGAAAAGAACAAAGAAAATTGTGTTATTGCAACAGGAAATCTTTCCTATTGGGTTGAAAAACTTGTGCAGAAAATCGACTGTGAATGCTATAGTTCTGAAGGAATTATAGAAAATAACACTCTAAAAAAACTCACAAAAATCATCAAAAAAGAAGATGTTGTTGTAAGATATAAACAAGAAGGGCATAGAGTTGTTTTTATAGGTGATGGGAATAACGATATGGAGGCTATGCGTATAGCTGATGTTTCCATAGCAAGTGGTATTGTGCACAGACCTGCTAAAAGCATTCTTTCTATAGCAGATTATGCCGTTTACAGTGAGGAGGCTTTATGTCGTCAGCTCAATCAGTTGTTATAAGCTGTGCAGGCATAGGTTCACGCCTTGGCCTAGCCACAACAAAAGCTCTTATAAAAATAGAAGGCAAAAGCCTTATTGCTTGGCAGTTAGAACTTTTTCAAGAAGTTGAAGATATACGCGTAGTTGTTGGCTTCCAAGCGCAAGATGTGATTGATGAAGTTTTGAAATACCGCAAAGACGCAATATTTGTCTATAATCATAATTATTTTGAAACAAAAACAGGCACTTCCTTTTATTTAGGTGCGCGTGATGCCAATGAATTTGTGCTTGAATGGGACGGCGATTTGCTCGTTCACCCAGAAGATGCAAAAACAATTCTCAATACTGCGGGCGAATTTATTTGCTATGGCGACATTCTATCAGAAGAAGCTGTCTTTGTACAAACGAATGAAAATGGCGATGTCACAGCTTTCTCCACCGAAAAAGGTGATTTTGAATGGACAGGCCCTGCTTGCATCAAAAAAGAAAGATTGAAATACACTTCAGGCCATGTCTACGGAATGCTTGAACCTTTCTTGCCTATGAGAGGTATAAAGATTCGTTCTTGCGATATTGATACATATAATGACTATCAAAAAGCACTTGAAATGATAAAAGATTGGTATTGAAGAGAAAACACAAGGAAGTATAGTATGTCCAGAATTTATAACAAAAATATCGAAATAGATATGCAAAAAGCGCAAGAATTTTTTGAAAAAAGATTTTCTAAGGAAAATCCTGCGGCTTCAGTTATGCTGCGTTCAGGAAATGACAATGTTGCTGAAAAAAGAGATACGAACGAAGCAATACGCATAAAAAAGCTTATAGACTTCACTCGTCCGCAAAGAGTATTTGATATTGGCTGTGGCTACGGCAGACTGGCTTTCCATTTTCAAGATGAAATAGAGCTTTATGAAGGTATCGACTCTTCTGCCGCCTCCATAGACTGTGCGAATGAACTTTTCAAAGAAAAGGAAAATATCAAATTCCATACCATGCTTGCGGATAATTTGGATACAAACTTACTTGCAAAAGATTACACAACTGTTTTTTTAACTGGCTTATTTGTATATCTCAACGATGACGCAGTAGATGAAGTTCTAAAAAATCTTCCAACTCTAGTAAGCCAAAATGCTTTACTTTATTGCAGGGAATCGGTCAGCGTGATAGAAGAGAGGCTGACATTAAAAGACTTTCCATCAGAAGAATTGCAAAGCGAATATAATGCTATCTATCGCACACCAAAAGAATACGAAAAGCTTTTTGCTACCTGTTTGCCAAATGCTAAAATTCTTTCTACAAGCCTTATACTTGATGAATCAACAGGCGCAAGAAAAGAAACTAATCAGCAATACTGGCTTATCCAGCTATAAGAAAACAAAAAAGAGCAGTCAATCCAACTGCTCTTTATTTTTAAATAGTCATTTATTGTCTTATAACGTATCCCTGGAAACTTCATCGAAATGCTTTTTGAGTAGATCATAAAAATCTTCGGGAAGCGCATTATCTTCTTTGGCTTCAAGAGTTTTTATGCTTATCCACTCTTCATTATTCATAAGCGCAGGGCTTTTGACAAGTAATTTGTCTGTTTTTGGATAGAGCTGCAAGAAGCTTTTCTCGGTTTGCTTTTTATTCTTTTTCACACGGAAATTAATAAGCTTTGGCCCAATGGTCACATTGAGAAAATCGCCATAGAACCAGAAAACTTTCTTAAATATTTCTTTTGTGAGCAAAATTATTTCTTTTTCAGCGCCTTGCATAGATAATTCTTGCAAGAGCTGATCAGGTCCTTGTAATTTCACGCTTTTCATTCTATTTTTATCAATATAATTTTCAATTTGTGAGCATTCAATTTCAAGCAAGGAGCTTATATTCAAGATTTTTTCAAAAATCACTTGAGGGTCTTGGCCTTTTGGCGTAATAGTTGTGATGAGATTGAAAAGGCGAGAAATATAGATTGCTCTTGAGGCTAGATACTCGTCTTCTTGGCAAATTCTATAGACTATTTGTTCCCATTCTTCATCAAATTCTTCAAGTTTTGCAATGTTTTCCTTTGTTTTTTCATCTAAAGGTGGTAGGCCAAATTCTTTTGCTGTGTTTTCGTCCCAATACTTATATTCAGGCTCTGCGCGAAGCAATTTATAGAGAGTAGGATAGGCAATTTGTGCGCATACCATGCCAAAAATCATCAATCTTTCACTCACGCTGACTTGCTGCTTCCCATTGCCATTCTTCAATAAAATCAACATAAAGGAAAGATTATTGGCAAGAGTTTTGATAAGCCTTGGGTTTGCGCCTATTGAAAGTTCCACAACGTCGACAAGTCCTTTTATAAGTGGACGATTTTGCCCTGAAATTTTCATGCGGCATTCTTTTTTTGAATAGAAATTGATGCGCACTAATTCTTTTTCTAGATAGCTTTCTAATTGATAATTTGCCGTAGAAAGATTAAAGTTGAGTTGTACAATTCTATTGAAAAAGCTTTTAAACTCCCAATCATTTTCCTTGCAATAGAGCCCTATTTTTTCTTGCAAGCCCTTTATCACTACTTCATAGTTCACGGCAATCACAAAGGCCGCTGTGTCAACTTCTAAAACATTTTTGATAACTTGCAATATAAGTAAGGTTATATCAGGCGGAAGCCTATCAAGATCATCAACAAAGATCAAAAAACCATTTGTTTTATAATTTCTTTTCCTATCGTCTTCAATGCAAAGCTGCATAGCAAGCTCTAAAGCCGCTTTAAACTTCTTCGGATTTGATAAAATATCTTCAATATCATTTTCTGTAGGCAAAAGACTGTAAATATGCCCATCTTTCACGCCATTATGCAAAAAAGGCCTTGGCTTTGGCTCGGCTACGCAAGTATAAGCCTCAATAAAAGCATTAGCAATAGTGTCAAATTCGTGCGAATGGTTCAAATCAACAATATGCAAAACCTCTTTTACCACACTTTGCAGGAGTGAGAGCACAATTTCTCTTGGTTCTTTTTTAACATTATATTGCCAAGTATTTAACCAAACTCCATAATAAGGTTCGCTTCTGCCATAAATTCCATTATCTTGCGTAAGCTTACAAAGGTTGAAATTGAGCTGATTCATTAAAGAAGTTTTACCACTGCCTCTTTTGCCCTGAATGGCAATAGTAGTTGGCAATTCTGCCCTCAGCAAAAAACTTTCTAAAGCTTTTACATAGATATCATTACCAAGTAAATCTTCACCGCCCTCTATAAGGGGTATATCGATTGCGTTTGAAAAATACATATTATATCCTTTGAAAAATTGCTCCAAAAAAAGAAACAAGCTAAAGGTTTATATACATATTTCTTTTTACACAATAATCTGATAATAGGCAAGGGAAAATTATTCAACTAGCTACAAAAAAAGGGTATTTCTACCCTTTTGTATTAATCTGTTTTTTAATTCAAATTTTCTATGCTTTTTTTCTTGCTATCCAAGCTCTTGTTGTGTAGGGAATGTCAATTTCCTGCACATTCAAACTTTTGAGGTAACTTTCTATTTCTTCAATAATCAAGCCAAACTTTTCCTTTGCTTGTCTATGCAAAGTGCCGTGCGAGCGCCACGCTTCCACAACATCTTCTATGCTTTGCTTATGCAAGACCTTGCCGTTAACTTCTTGAATATCAGTAAATAAGCCTGACTGCGCAATAACTTCACTTTGATCTTCTCTTCTTGTACCATAGCCATAGCCTTCAACATGGTTTGCTATAATGCTTTCTATATTTTTTTGAATGGGGTCATCTAAGTCACGATGATTCCACATACAAGTGAAATATTTCTGTGATTTCAAAAGCCTACAAACTTCTTCCATAGCTTTTGCTCTATCGCACACATTAAAAGAAGAACCAAAGGAAACAAAGTCATACACATGGCTCTCACGGCCGCTTTCTTCGCCTGTACCCTCAAACCAAGCCACATTTTTCATGCTTTTTGTGCGCTCAGTTCCAAGAGCACGCATAGCGTCATTTGGCTCAACAGAATCAACCACAAAACCTTCTTCTGCCAAAGGAATGCTGAGATGTGCTACACCAGCACCAATATCGCATACTTTATCACCAGCTTTTAATCCAGCAATTTCAAACAATTGCTTTAATGCCTCTCTCGAATATTCAGGGCGTTTTAGATATGCTTCTGCTAATTCAGTATAGTCCCATTCTGTTTTCATTCTTTCTTCCTTTATTTAGCTTAAATCACTTGTAAGGTGTGTGTGTCTGAATTTAATAGTGCCATTTGTGCATTTGAAATGCTTTCAAATAAAACATCTCCAACGCCAATTGCCGCTGGCAAGCCGTATTCCGCGCAACGTATGGCCATATGCGAATTTGTTCCGCCAAATTTCGTCACTAAGCCACCAATATTTCGTGTAAAAATCCAGTCAAAACCAGGGTCTGCATTCTCAATGCAAACTATAGCTCCCTCCATTTCTACAGAGCAATCACTGCTTGCTGAAAGGGACACAATCCTTCCTTCAATACTGCCTTTTCCCGTGAAATTTGGTGCGCTTCTGTGTTGTGGCACAACATAAATATCTCTTGGCGAACGTATAAGATAGCCCAGTTTCAAACTTTTTGAAAGTTCGAAAAGTCTTTGTCCTTTATGAGCTTTTTCTTCGAAATATTTTTTTGGTTCTTCTAAAAGTGCGTGCGAACTCCATTCCAGAATATCACGGAAATCAAGATAGGATAGCTCTTCCCTATCAAAGCCAATTTGCTTACCCCAAAGAGTAATAAGCTCTAAGATATGAGAAAGATTATAAGAAAAGACAAATTTCGCCCATTCACGCCCAGGAATTACTTTTTTGGCATAGGCAAATAAAGTTTCTGCCGTGCCATTCAATCCGCTTTCTTGCATAAGACTTGAAATTGCTTGACTTTCTTTTTTAGTCAATTCAAAAAGAATTTCTTTTTCTTCCTTTAATCTTCTTTGATTATGATTGAAAAGCGTATCCCTCTTAGCATAACATGGGGAGAGAATATCGTAAGTGCTTGGTCTCAAATGCCCATAATGACGAATGAAATTTTCTTTAGGCATATTGCCTTGGCACACTTTAATAAAATCTTGCGACATTTCGCCAGCAACAGTTTTCAAAGAATTTTTAAATTCTGCCAAACGCTCTTTTGTGAGAGCCCCTCTTTCAACAGCCGTTCTGAGAAGAGTTTCGGCTATAAAAGCATGACGTGCAAGCACGGAAAATGGCAAAGTACCAAGTTTTTTGCAATCTTCACAAAGCAAGGTGAGATGCGAAAGAAGTGTATGTGCTTCCAAATTTCTATAATCAATATAGCTACTTTGACGATTTTGCAATTCTATCACTTGATCAAAAGCTTTTGCCACAGAGCCTTTTTCTGACATATCGAGGCACTTATTTGTAAGCTTTTGTAATGCAAGGCGAAATTCTCCCTTTCTTGCGGCACTTAACGTATGAGGATAACGTTTTTGCATATTTTCTTCAAAGGAAAAATCTAAAATAGTTTGAGCAACATCAAATTCTACTTTATCGTGCAAGCTTGGGTTTTTGTCGAGATAATCAAGCCAAGCGGACACTAAAACTTCGCTCGTTGCCCCATCTAAACCTTCAGGAAGAAAGGAATTAAAACTCACACGCACGTCAATATAAGGGCGATTTGCCAGCATAATCATCAATTCTTCGGGCGGCATTTTTCTATAGCCCATGCTTTCACGCGCTTCACGCCACACGCTTTTTGTGATTAGCTCTCTATAAAGTGAAGAAGCGAGCGGGCGCGGCGTAATGCCAATAATTTCAGCAGGATTCCAATCGGGCATAACACCTAAAATAGTGCTTTTACCGTATAAAAATGGAGAAACTTGTGTGCGATTTTGCATAAAATCTACAATAAAATCAATATTTGAACGCACTTGATTTGTTGAAGAAGCTATCCAATGCTGCTTTGCACAAATAGGGCGCACTTGAAGAAGATAGATCTTACCGTCAGTATCTTGGCAAAATTCTAAATCTAAATCGTTACGCTTGCATAATTTCTCTACTTTTTTGGCCAAATTCATAAAGGATAAAAGCCTTTTAGAATCAAAATCTGAGTCCTGTGCATCTCTATAGATATACACGCTTTTACTGCCTTGAAGACCTGCGGTGATAGTATCCGTCTTGCCGCTTTCGTCGTCGTAATTGATGACATAATAGGGCGAGCCATCGTCGAGTGATTTTGTCATAATCACCCCACTTACTTGAACATTTTTCACCATAGGCTGAATAAGCACTTGATCAGCCGACAAAGCTCCACCATAGGAAGCAAATACTGTATCTATCGCATTTTTCAAGCTTTTTATATTTTTCGCATCAATATTCAATAAAGAGGTGAAAGCCCCTGCGCCAGACTCTTCTTGACTATCCTCTTTTGAACATGAAGAGCGCACTGCAAGCTCATTTTTATGACAGTGAGCAAAATGAGAAATTTCTTTCAAAAGATCAGCTTTCTTTTCACACCAAGAGTGATAATCAAGCACAAAAACAGGGGGAATGTTTAGAGTATCATATTGTAATAATTGCAAAAGAACATTTGCTTTCGATGAAAAAGCAATGCTATTCTTTAATAAATTTATATTTTCTGCTGTGCTCATTCTGCCCCCTCCACGAAGATTTACCTAAATTTAGCCATTGAGATATTCAGGTTTCAAATAAACACTTGCACAATTTGTACCAAAAGTGCCGTTTTTAGCATAATCTAAGATATATTCTGCTGTTTTTTCTGCGGCATTTTCGAGAAAATAATCACCAAAGACTTCTTTTTGAATTTCTTTGATATTGGCATTGTACCAATTAAAATATTCATCTCCATTAATCGCAGCAAGAAGTCTATCAATATCAGAAATATCAAACAGGTAATTATTGGCAGCAAATCGTAAATATGTGGGATGAACAATATAATTACTCGATTTTTCTTCATAAGCATTTACTGAATTACTCGCCCACATTAGTTGGAGAAAGATTAAATGAGCAGCATGAAGTTGATTTTTTAATAATGTTTTTATAAATAGGTAATCACTTCCTTCTTGATTCTTTCGATACAAGGATGAAAATACAGGCATAATAGGAATACCGAGCATACATCCACTTACCAAACTACCAGTATTAAAGCCTACAAGCATTGCATCTACACCAAATCTTAGCTGATTTGGGGCATAGTTCTTATCTTTCCAAACAATAACTTTCTCAGACAATTGACTAAGATAATCCTGTGGCATGACAAGTGGTTTAAAAATCATATGCGTGTGCTCTGCTAACCTGTTAAGAAAAGTTACCATTTGCCCAAATTCCATTTCTTGATCTTCCAAGTAGCAGATTACTTTTTTATTAGTATCAAATTCTACTTCAAGTATTTCTTCAAGTTCTTTTTTAAAAATTTCCCTTGGCGTATCAAGTCTTTTTAAGTATTCGCCCATATGAAAAGGTCCAGTATAGGCATATTCAATTTTTGTATGTGATGCTATTTTTTCTAGCCTTTGCCTAGAAAATTCTGTCTGCCTAAAAAAAGTTTTCTCATTGCATAGTTCTACTATTGCACTGTAAGCCATAATAAATGCAGTGTGCGGATAAGAGATCATCTCTGTGGGAATAAAATCTAGGCTGTGACTAAAAAGAACAAGTTTAGTTTCCTTATTTTTATCCAAAAACTCTAAGAAGTTCAAATCTGTATCTAATGTTACTCGCCCAAAATCACAAAAAATTGTGTCATAATTTTCAAGCTGTTCTACACCAGAAACAAGATTATGCTCTTCTAAGCCGTTTAATATGAGCTCATTATGGTAAACTTCTTGCTTATACTCAGTTGCACAAACAATATCGACAAAGTCAGTCGGAATATGTTTCATAATCGGACTGTAAAATTTAATTTCTGTTAAATTATTTATATAAAATGCCAAAAGTTTTTTAGCTTTTTTTTCCACCATGCTAGAAGGGAGAATTCTTTGTATGCACTCTGAAAAATATACTTGCTTTGATCTTCTTACATCACTACTTCGAACTTTATGCATGTTCACATCATGGAGTAATTGTGTTGCAATTTTTATGATTAATTCATAAAATTTCGATTTATATTTTTCGTAAGAGAGCGGAAAATTATCATAAAAAGTTGCCCATCTGTGTAGCCTTTGTAAATCTTCGTCTGCATTGTCGATATATTTTAAAGCATCTTCTTCATTTTCAAAAAACAACTTCCTATACTCGTCTTTTCCATGAAGAATATAGTGCAAAAATGGATTGACATTTGCTTCGACAATATCTGGATATACCTGCTTATAGAGCTTTGTATTAAACCACCAATTTGGATTTCTGTCTTCACTTCCTCCATAGGCGAGGTAATGCACAACTGCATCCATGCCACTTTCTTTGACATCTGGATAATTTTCATAATAGTAGTCTTCGTCAAACATTTTCGATTGCTTGATAATTGCTACATATTGCACAAACAATTCCTTATGCATGCGCTTTCCTCCCTATAAGTATTAACTAGAAATTGACATACTCAGGCTTTAGATAAACACTTGCACAATTTGTACCAAAAGTGCCGTTTTTAGCATAATCTAAGATATATTCTGCTGTTTTTTCTGCGGCATTTTCGAGAAAATAATCTTTGAAGGCTTTTTCTTGTAAGTTTTTGATATTTTTACCATACCAGTCTAAGTATTCATTTTCATTGATAGCTTTTATTAAAGATTCAGTATCAAGCAAATTGTATATTTTTTTGTGATAAGCAAAATGCAATTTCAAGGCAAAGCTTGATTCAATAGTTCTACCTTGCTCTAAGAGTTCTTTTTTATTGGAAAAAACATTATAAAAAAAGGACTCAAAGCTAAAACCATTGTCTAAAATATTTCTTGTATGCAATGGCGTAATTTGCTTCACATTTTTCTTGCGACACCAAGGCACATAGAAAGGAATGACAGGAATGCCAAGCATGCAGGAGGAAAAGAAAGTGCCAGAATCAAAACCAGCCAGCACAATATCCGCCCCAAAACGCACAACATTTGGCGCAAGTGCCTTTGTTTGATAGAGAATGACTTTTGGCGAAAGCTTTTCAATAATAGTTTGAGGCATAGCAAAAGGTTTGAAAATCACATACATATGTTCAGCAAGCGCATTCATGCCTTCCACAAGTTCGTGAAAGTCGCTCAATTCATCTTCCAAAACAAAGGCAATTTTCTTATTTTTATCAAATTTTATACTTAAATGCTCTTCTAATTCTTTACGGAAATTTTCTTTATGCTCATGAAGTTTTTTAAGATAATCGCCCATTTGAAATGGGCCAGTATAGGTGTATTCCGTCTTTGCATAGGGGGCAATTTCTTCAAGCATTTCAAAAGAAAAAGATTTATCGTCAAAAAAGAAGTCAGCCTGTTGCGGGCTTATTTGTGTATTATTTTTTTCGCAATGCATGATAGCTGTGAAATGTTTTTGCTCAATTTGTGTAGGTATAAAATCACTTGAGTGGATAAGACCTATCAACTTAGTTTCTTTATATTTTTCCAGATGCTCGATAAGTTTTTTATTCGGATTGTGCGAAGCCACACGCAAAAAATCGCACATCAGCGTGCTATAATTTTCTAAACCAACTAAATCATTTACAATTTCATAGCCAACAAGTCCGTAAGACTCTATAATTTTAACGCTTTCTTCAAAAGGAATATCTTTGTCTTCAATAATGATAGTTAATTCTTCTTTTGGAATTTTTTGCAAGAAAGGGCTATAATATTTAAGAGCATTGGCTGTTTTTGAAATAATGCAAAGTGATTTCTTTGGCTGAATCTGTTCTTTTTTAGGCAAACTTGCTACTAATTGATTGAAAAAAATCTGCTTTTTCACCTTTTCACGAATAATACTAGCATTTTCTTTTCTCTCTTGAGATATGGCATATAATGTATTGATAGAGCCTGCCATTTCATTATCAAATTTTTCTTTATACTCTTCACGACACTCAGGAAAATTATCAAAAAAAGTAGCAAGCCTAAAAAGTTTTTCTTCAATATTTTCAGCTTGTTCGATATATACTAGTGCATCTTCTTTCTTTTCAAAAAAAAGTTTTCTGCCTTCAAATCGACCTTGTGCAACATAATGCAAAAAGGGATTTATATTTGCCTCAGCCACTTCAAAATGCGCTTTTAAATAGAGTTTTGAATCAAAGCAAGCATTCGGATTTTTCCCTTCCTTCGCTCCATAGATAAGATAATGCAAAAGAGCATCTACATTATTTTGAGCTATATGCGGATAGGTAGTATAATAATAATTTTCATCAAAAAGTTTTGACTCTTTTATTATTTCAGCTTGTCGCAAAATCTCTTCTTTATTCATGTTTATCTTTGCTTTGCGGCGTTTTAGTGAGAGAAAGAGAAGAAAGGAAAAATTTAGCAAAGTTAGGATACTGATCTACTGCTGTATTTAAATAAGAGTCATCTCCATTCTCTAGATAGTATTGCAAATAATTTGCAAATACACCATTCGTTAATTTAAAAAGCTCTGAATCAAATTTATTTTGAAAATGTTTGCTTACGGCATCGAAACACTCTAACTCACCCATTCCGTGGACAAGCCTATGTTTTACTGTGCTCTCTTCACCCTCTTTGTAGAGTGCCGTTTTATGCCTGCGATAGACGGACATAATTTCATCAATATAGGCTATCTTTCCTTTTTCAGCATGGAGTAAATGCCAATACCAGTCGCCAGGAACAATGTCTGTCCTAAACCAATCGGGGACACCGTCTTGAAATCTCCAACGATAAACAACTGAATTCGTTTGAATAAGATTACCCTTAATCAAGTCTGCCAAATAATAAAAAGGACGCACTCCACGGGGCAAAGCTTCTTTAGGGGGATAAATTCTTTTCCTTTGCGGATCATCTTCATATAAAACTTGCACAGGGTGAAAGCAAATTGACGCACTTTTATTTGCTTCAAGCAAATCCACTTGCTTTTGTAATTTATATGGATCTGTAAAATAATCATCGCCATCACAAAGGGAAACATATTCACTTTTACAAATCTCAAAAGCATTTTTCGAGCTAGCTGTACTATTCCTATATTGCAAATAAACAGGGCGGATATGCGGATATTTATCAGCGTAGCTATCTATAATCTTGACAGTATCGTCAGAGGAGGTGTCGTCAACAATAATATGTTCTATAGGGAAATCACATTTTTGAGCAATCACGCTTTCAATGCACTCTCCAATATATTTTTCATGATTAAAGCAAGTAGTTATCACTGTAAGTTTTGCCTTTTCACGAGGATAGACAAATTCAGGATATAAAGCCTTCTTTTGTCGATATTCCTCTAAAGCTTGAATAAATACTTCTTGCTCAGCACTTAGAGTAGATAAATCTCTAAAATAGCGTAGTATTGGTTTAAGCCATGTCTCGGGAAAGTTTTCTATAAAGGCTAAACATTCAGAAGCCTTGATTTGAAGTAATCCTGAGGGTATTTCAGAGAAGCTTGTAGTTTTGCTTTCTTGCGCGAAGAGCTTGTCTCTATTAAGCTTTTTAGCAATATATTTAAAAGCAGGAGCACAAGACTCAGCAAGTTTTTTTCCGTCTTCGACTAATGTAAAATCTAATGGCAGAAAACCTTCTTTCTTCTCTGTTTCTTGCAAACTTGCATAAAGCTTTTTTTTCGTAAACCCTTGTTCTTTATAGAGATGAAAAGGAAATTGCGAAAAAACATAAGACATATCAAGACCCGCAACAGAAGAAGGAAAAGGCATGGAGGCATCTAGATCTCTTTGACTGATATTTAATGGAACATTCATAATAGCAGAAAATTCCTTCACAACATCCACATCTAAAACATAGGGCGCGTAGGCATTATGGAAAAGCGTGTGTATATTTTCTTTTGCGCAATATTTTGATAAAACATCAAATACACTATCCGACTTGTCTAAAAAGTGCATTTCTAAAGCTGAGGTAAACATTTCTTTAAATGGCATTTTTTTCCAAACAAGATGCATCAAGTTGTGTAAATTTTCTCTAGCTGGCACAAGGCTAAATATTGGGCACACCTCGCACTTACTAAGGTATTCATATTCTTGAATGAGCTCAAAAAAGATAGGTAAAACTGCATAAAGACTTCCAGCCATACAACACAAGACATCTTTACCGCTCTTTGCTTGTACTTCTAATAACTCCATTTCCTTTTTGGTAGTCGCGTAGTTAGATTGGATTATTTCTTGCGAGAGTTTATTTTCTTTTGCTGCATAGCATGAATATAATAATCCACTAAGCATTGCGTAAGAAGAAAGATTAAACAGCTTAGAATAGGGCGGATTATAGACTATGTTATGCTTTTCCAAATTTTCTGCTTGATTTAGCAAAAAATAGTATAGCATCTGTGTTATCGAATTCGTATTATTAGAGCAAAGTAGATAGAGTTTTTGCATAATTTTGTTTCCTGATGAAGACTTTATTCATATTACCATTCAAGGCAATAGGTATATTTTCTATTGTTGACTCGAGGATCACTCATGTCTGAAGTTGAAAACAGAATTTTATCCTTGCGATGAGAATATCTGCTTCCATTACTTATCATGCCCGTTAATGTCGCGTATCTATAACCTAATGGCACACCGTCTTCAAAAATAGTAAATTCCATCTTTTGTGTGCCACACTCTTTTAATTCAGGCATAATGAAACTATACATAACGCCTTGCTCGTGTTGTATTTCATTCGGGACTTTTTTAATAATTCTTTTTGATAGTATTTCATCGAAGTAATTTGATGCCTCTTGTGCTCGAAATAAAAATTCTGTATTGCCCGCCCCGCTATTGATACGTAAGGGAACAAAACAATTTTCTTTCATAAAATCAATATACTCCTGCTCCTTAATAAATTCCATAGGCCAACCACCTAGCCAATCGCGAAGGTTTACCCAAAACTCCATACCGCGATCACCAGAATACGTTTTCATATCATGCCTTAAATTATTATAAGCACGCAGAAGGGCGCTAGGGTTAAATTTTGCAGCTTTAAAGTAATTGTAATATATGTAAGAATATTCTAAATATTTCTTTATAAACATATTTCCTTTATTGTATTTTTGCTTTATCTCAAGCCATTTTTCAGGTGTAGGCCACCCTGTATAAGAGCTATCACGATAGGTTGTATCGCTATAAAGAGCAGTAAACAATATGCCATGTGGCTTCAAAGGCATAAGCACATTTTTTAGAGCTTGCCACATATCGCCTGTATGGTGTAGCACTCCCCAAGAATAGACAATATCAAATTCGCCCAAACTCTTCATAAAGGTTTCATCTAAGACAGAACCTTGTATAATAGTCCAATTTTCAGGTTTGCCTTCCATATGCCAAAGAGCTTTTGTTGTTGCTACTGACTTCTCGTCATAATCAAAGCTAACAACACGTTTTGCTCCAGCTCTTACCGCAGCTAAAGAATGTAGCCCGCTACCTGAACCTACATCTAAAAAAGTTATTCCCTTCATGTCTGCTCTTGCCAAAGAAGTAAGCATGGCATTAGAGGCAATCTCCACACGCTCTTGTGAAAAATGCTCTTCAATAAATTGCTTCCAATTTTCGCCAAATTCAAAATTTACATTCATAGTGTTCCGTTGTATAATTTATTTAAACTTCATACTTTTATTAATATTAACCAAATAACAAACTAGTAAACTTGAAAATTTTGCCCAACTGGTGTACCCTTAATAAAAAATCCCCCACCAGAAGGCATAGTAAGCATTTTTTCTGGTTTATCCGCTAAATAGTCATCGATAGCCTTTGTCGCCCCCGGGCACGTCCAACAACCATAATCATCACAAATGCAGACAGCACCAGCATTCATGCGAGAATAAAAAAACTCTATGCTATCACGGGTTGGTTCATACAAATCAACATCAATATGTACAAATGAAAATTTTATATCTTTAACTTCGTGGAACTTTTCAGGAATCCATCCCTTATAGAGAGTATAGTCACCTTCTGTAGCAAATCTTGATAATTGAGCATGGACAATGTCTTCACCAGCACTCAGAAAGCCTTTTTGCCAGTGTGTTCCATCAAAAGCGCTAGGTTCAGACACTCCTTCAAAGGAGTCAAAAACATGAAGTTTTTTTCCGTAAGGCATACACGCTTGAACCATTAATCGTGCCGTTGCACCTATATATGTGCCACATTCCACCATATCACCTGAAACCTGAGAAACAAGACGTAGCATTTGACTTAGAAACCAACGCCTATCAGCATTAAATCCTGTTTTTTCATCTATTTCGTGCAAATATTTTGTAAACTCTTCATCTTTGAGCCAGTCTGTTTGTGGCCAACGAAACCTATATTCCGGGCAAAGAGTTTTGCCTGCAACAGCTAGCCAATACCAACGATTGTATAGATTTGTAGGCTTACCATTTTCCGCTTCTGGCAAATATTCATCAGAGAGAGCAAGTAAAGCGGAAAGAAATTTTTTTATTTTTTCATTTTTTATATCTAATATGTCTTCATTCATAAAGCACCCTTTTCTATAAAAATAGAATTTTCTACATAGTTTTCCAGTTAAAAAAAGAAAACCACTCAGCAGGAATAAGATCAGTTAATTGTTTTTGCTGTTCATAAGAAAGCTCACGCACATAGCTATTTACATTTCCACTGCGAAAATTCACATTCATGTTTTTGTCTATTGTAATGCCTTGCCAGTCACTTTTTTGTATAGAATAAAAATCTAATATTCTTCCAAAAAAATTATCATTACCACTAGATACCAAGTCTTCATGCGTTGTGAGTAATACATCTAAAGAAAAATCCTCTACACCAATATATTTATGATTTTTAGTATAATTTAAGCTATGCAAATTATAAATTCTTTTTCTTGGTTGACTAAAGTCAATGCCTAGAGCAATAAACCATTCTTCTAACCATAGCAAAAGATCTTTATAAAATAACTTACTACAAAGCTCTACCTTTTCGTCAAAAGAAAGTGAAGTGTATCTCTCACCAAAATAAGGAAAATATTGCGTAATAAAGTTTAGATGACATATATGTGATAATGCATGCTCAGGCAAATTACAATTATCAAAGTGGTGAATCCATGAAACTAAGATATTTCTCGGATCCCTCACATGAAAAATAAATTTATCTACAACTTTACATAAAGCTAAAATGTTCAATTCATCAACGTTAGCATGAGTGTGAGAAATTGAATGATTTAAATAAAATTCTTCAAGTTTATCTAATTTTATTGAAGCCTTAGGAAATACACCATCTGTCACCCTCACATATTTTAAAGAAAGATTCTTTTCTAAAGTATTGCGCAAATATGTACCTCCAGATTTAGGAGCTGCTATCAGTAATATTTTGTGATTAGCTAAAGAGGTTTCGTGCATCAAATTTTTCCTCCAAATTTTACAATGACTCCATGATGCCCCGCCATAACCTTATCACTATCAAAATCATAATTCATTTCATTATTTCTTGCATAGTCAGCAAATAAATATGTGCAATCAACACAAGGATATTTCAAGGAATTACTTTTACTGCTAATACTCTTTGTTATTTCCAAGTATTGAGGATTACTCCACACCTCTTGCATTGATTCTTTAGTAACATCTCCTAAACTACCTAAATCTAAATTGTAATCATTACAACAAGCACAAACTTGCCCATCTGCAAGAACAATCAAAGAAGACTCTAGGAAATCACAATTATGGCTATTTTGATACTGAGTAAATTCCAAATCTGTTAGCTTTCTTATTTCTACACTTGACCATGCAGAAGCTGTTTGGACATTAAGCACATCATTCTCTCTCAGAAGATTTTTAAATAAATCATAAACAAGCCTGTGTTGCCCTTTGTTAATCTTTGTTACTACATGCTGTATTGCAATTTTTGTTTCGGCTTGCAAACTTTCTCGCAATTCAATAAATTTACCTATATTATCAAAAGCTTGCACAAAAGAAACACCATTTCGTATGCGCTCAAATAAAGCTTCATCAACTGCATCAAAGCAAGGCACTATTGTTCCAATATTATTTTCCAAAATACACTGCGAAATTTTCTCACTAAGTAAACTACCATTAGTCTGCAAATACACATTTTTTGAGAGAGACAGTTTATTTAGTAGTTCAACTTTAGTGCAAAAATTAGGATCGAATAAAGGCTCTCCAAACATATTAAGGAAAATTGTTGCCTGTGGACACCATTCCTTTATTTCATAAGCGAGTTTTTCAAATAATGCATACGACATATTTTGTGCTTGACGTTTTTTTCTATCAACTGCTCTTTCACCTTGAAAAATCGGGCAAATAATACACTGTGCGTTACACATATTACTCAATTCCAGACAAACTTGCGCTGGAGGATTTTTGTGAAAATTTAAACTTTTATCAAACATTCTTCGTCCTATTGTTTCATATTTCTATGACTAAATGGTAAAATTAGCTCATTTGTACTTTATACAGACCGCCAACAACGCACAAATCTTCTTTGCTAAACATTTTATAAAGAGTATCCGCCTTTCTAAGCCTTGGTATAAATTCCTCTAAATAGTCATCTTCAGCACAACTATTTGCATCAAAATCAACAATAGAAAAACCATTTTCTTGCCATAGAGCATCATATTCTTTTGGCCTAAAACTGTTACCCCAAAATCCACATTGTCTACGAATAAGACCATAAGAGCCAAGTTGATGCGCATCAGGTCTATTTAAGCGCCTCGCTATAAAGTCATATGCTTCTTTCGATAATTCTTCATTTATTCTAAAAGAGTGCAGTAAAAATTCTAAAGGACGTGCAAAATCATGATGATCTCTAAAATCTACCTGATGTACACCTTTTCCACCTTTTTTTGTAATTTCTGAAAATCTTGCAAATGCTGTTGCTGGATCATATAGATGCTCAAGAACAGCCCAAGAGCAGATAAAGTCTATGCTTTTATCTGCAATACTTGGCAAAAGCTCAGCGTCTTCCTCCAGTGGATAAAAACCTTCAAGAATTTTTCCTTTAGAAGCAATGAATTGGTCAAAAACTTCTTTTTTTGCTTGTGGAAATTTCTTTAAAATAAAATCCGCAAATTGACTATAAAATGCAGGATGATATTCATCATCCCAAGCTGTAGGATATTTGTCTATAGCATAAACTTTTTCTGCGCCCATGCTTTTGAAAAACAAACAGACACCAAGGTTTTTGCCAGGTCCGATTTCACATATATGCGCATTAGCTATTGCCTCTAAACTAAAATAAGGCAGATAATGATAGTCTAAAAGATCATAGGCATATTTTATATCATTTTCGATTATAGATAAGTTGTCCATTGTATTTTATCCTAGCTTATAGTGATTTTTTTGAGTTTTTCTTTGACTTCTGGCCAATATTCTGGAGCAAAGAAGGATTGATAATTCGCGCTTGAACCAGATTTCACCAAACAATTTTTGCATTTAGAAACACTTGGATTCTCCGTATTGTATGTTGCCCTTAGATCTTGATACGGTTTACCATTCCAAACTTCTTCAAAACTTTGTATATTAATATTTCCCATAGTACCTAAAAGGGCAATACAACAGGGGCTCACACTTCCATTATAGTCTATGTACGTGCCATAATCTGGATATAAACAGTCTAGAGGTGGCTTTGATTCAATTCCTCCCGCAGATGAAAAAAGCGAAGGGCCATAAAAGAACGAGTCTATTTCTCTAGCTACCTCAATGCTTTGTTCACGCATATCGTCGTATTGATTTTGATCCCAGTAACATGAGGATTCAGGTGTTATTAAACCATCACCATGATGCACATATAAATGACATCCTGTAACACCATCAATATCTAATTCTTTTGCAAGACGGACAAGATCTGGCAAGTGAGTAACATTTTCACGCATAATAGCTGTGTGAAAAGTGATATGAAATGGTCTTCCTACTTCTTTTCTTATTTGTGATAAATACTTGACATTTTCTATAATTTTCTCAAATTTTGTTCCACGCCTAATCCATTCCAAAGTTTCCTTCACAGGGCTATCCAATGAAATTTGAATATGATGCAAACTTGATTCAGCTAGTAGGCGTGATTTTTCTTTAGTCAAAAGCATACCATTTGACGATGTAAAAAATGGAACATTATATTCTGCCACTTTTTTTAAAATCACTGGAAAATCTTTGTTAAGTAAAAGCTCTCCACCACTATCTAAGCGAAGTTGGCTAATGTATGAGAAGCATTCGTCTGCTATTTTCTCAAAAGTATACAGAGGTAAGTTTGGTAGATGAGTAATAAAATCAGGACGACATATACGACACCTTAAATTACAGTTAACAGATAAAGTAATATGCATTCTTTGGGGGAAAGGTGCAGAGTTTTCTGGACCAAGTTTTTCACGCGGCACGAGGGTATAACTTCTACCATTGGTATTTGGATCTGTATTATCAGAAGTTGCGAAAAATATTCCATCAAAGCTATGATTGTATCTTCCTCCTCCTGTGTAAATAGCTTCAACAATACTAGCATTACGCATTAATAAAGGAGCACCGTCTTCACAGAGTATAAATGGTGATTTTACTGTAATTGTTTCAGTATTCTGATACTCCTTAAACATATCGGGGAGTTTTGCAAAATACGCAAACCCTCGGATATGTTTAAAAGATTCTGTAATCCTATAAGGAAAAGAGCAATCAGGTAATTTCTGCATACTATACTCCATATCTTTTTTTAATTATCATAAAATTGAACACTCATATCAAGCACGGAATCTGAAGGTGATATCTTTGTCAAATTCTCATGCCAAGCTTGAAACATAAGAATTACCCAAAGCAAATAACCCCAATCACGCCCTTCAAAAAGATGACTTTCTAAGGCTTTCATTAAAGGCCTTGCAAAAAATATGCCTTGCCTGCCTAAATAGTTTTTTGACAAAAAATGCTCTGCAAAAGGACGTAAGCCATCTCTAAGCCATTGATCTATGGGAATAGCAAAACCCATTTTAGGACGTTCAACCAATTCTGACGGCACATATTTATGTAGAACTCTGCGCAAAAGATACTTAGCCTTGCCATCTTTCATACGCCACTCTTCTGGTATACGTGTGGAAAAATTAAACACTCGCACATCAAGCAAGGGCACCCGTGTTTCTAAAGAATAATACATAGAGGCTCTATCTACCTTTGTCAAAATATCTTCAGGCAAATAAGTCATTGTGTCAATATATTGTGCTGATGTAATGCCACTTCCAAAAGCCTGTTCAATATCTTTCAAATTATCTAAAGCAGGTGGAGCTACACCTTTTTTTAAAATCAATGAAGGAGCCCACCAATACTGCAAATGATAGCGCAAATAATAGTCTAAAGCAGTGCCTTTAAGTTTTATATCTGCATAGTTATGTATCCGAGCCCCAAGATTGCGAGGGCGATATTTATGAGGAATGAACTGTGAAGCTCTTTCCCAAGTATGGGCCTTAAATGACAATAAAACATCAGCTAACATTTTAGAACTTCTTGTCATTGGTGAAAAAGAAGGGACTTGCTTTAAGTAGCTTTCATAACGTCCGTAGCCTGCAAATAATTCGTCACCACCATCACCTGAAAGCGCAGTTGTAACATATTTTCTTGTCAAACTTGAAAGTAGAGCTGTAGGAATTTGGGATTGATCAGCAAAGGGTTCATCATACATATGCGGCAACGAGGGAACAATATCTAAAGCTTCTTTTTCATGTACATACAATTCTGTATGTTCTGTACCTATATGTTGTGCTACAGCTTTAGCATAAGGCGCTTCATCAAAAGCTGCCTCTTTAAAACCTATGCTGAAAGTTTTTACTTTATTTGTGCTGCATTTTTGCATAAGCGCAGTAACTACGCTTGAATCAATTCCGCCAGACAAAAAGGCCCCCACGGGAACATCCGCAACCATACGCCTTTCAACTGAGTCTGTCAGCAAAGTATCAAGCTCATCTCTGAATATATCTTCATTCTCACTACTAATAGTAAAGGAATTTTCCCTTCCTTCTTTGGTTACAGCAAAACTATCCCAATAAGAACTTATTTCAATATTTCCATATCTATCAATATCTAGACAATGTGCAGATTGAAGCTTTTGTGTATTTTGCCAAATAGAATGCGGTGCCGCAATATAACCATAACGCAAAAATAAAGCCAAACTGTCCTGATTGATCTTTCCATGCCAATCAGGAAGAGTATAAAAGCTTTTTAACTCTGAAGCAAAGAAAAAGCTCTTTTTGTCATAAAACCAATATAAAGGTTTCACTCCAAAGCGGTCGCGTGCAAGCGTGAGTCTTTGCTCTTGTATATCCCAAAGAGCTATGGAAAACATACCTATTAAGGCTTGTAAGGTTTTTTGAAGGCCAAAAACCATGCATGAAAGAAGAATTACTTCTGTATCAGAAGTACCTTTAGGATAAATACCCTCACGACTTAACTCTTCTATAATTTCTTGAGTATTGTACACTTCACCATTATAAACCAAGACAAAGCGACCGTCAGGCGAGCACATAGGTTGATGCCCCAATGGAGAAAGATCTCGTATAGCAAGACGACGATGCCCTAAGGCTAATCCTGCTTTTGCATGAATCCACAAACCTCCACTGTCTGGGCCTCGTCTGTATAAAGCTTGGGTCATGCCTAAGATGCGAGTATGGAGCGAATCCTTACTTTCTTTTTGTTGTAAATCAAGATATCCTGCTATTCCACACATACATTTTCTCTAAATTTTTATCTATGCTAAAAATTAATTGTTTTGAACTTTTTATATACTTTATTTAATATATTTCTCGCCAAATTATTGGCCTTTTGCCAGCACCAAGGTAAACTATAAGGCATAGGAGTTCCAAAGCGTCTAAAAAGATATTCTGCCCTTGCTGCAGACAATAGCCTTGCTTGATAGATAAAAGGTTCTTCGCTAAAAGTATCTAAAACAGTATTCCCCTTATAGGCAAATGCTTTTGCTAAAAGCTTTTCCCATTCTGCATATATCTTTTCTGGAGAATAGTTTTCAAAGGCAAAATTTCTTGCATTTTCGCCCATTTCTTTTCGTAAGTTATCGTCAGCCATCAAGCCTGCAAAGCATTCACTCAAGCTCTTTGCACTTTCTTCGTATGCAAGTAAACCTGTTCTACCTTCAATAATAACGTCCTCCATAGCAGTGCATGACGCAAATCCCACTACTGGCAAATTGGCACACATAGCTTCAAGCACAGAATTTGGAAAACCCTCATAGGCAGAAGGCAAGCAATATATTTGAGCCTCTGCATAAACCTGTGCGGTATCAATGCATTTTCCATTGAAGAAAATTCTATCACTAAATTTACTTGCTCGAATTTGTTTGCATACGGCTTTTTCAAGAGGTCCATGCCCCCATAGAATTAAATCCCATTCAGGATATTTTTCTGCTACAAGGCAAAAAGCTTCAATCATCAAATTTGGCCGCTTTTGCTCATCGAGCCTTGCCAAATAGAGTAACTTTTTGCGCTTACCAAGCTCTCCTTGAGGTCTAGCAGACATACATTTATCAGGCAAAGTATTAGGAATAACATAAGCTTTCTCTTTCCAATGCTCTGGAATAGAGTCCACAAATGAAGGTAAAAGCTCATGGATTATATCAGCGCCACTCAAAGCTGCATACCTACCCGCACGATTCCAGCCTATATTTTCAATATAAAGTATTGGATCACAGCGCTCTGAGCAAATTAAAGGAATGCCACTGCCTTTGCAAAGTACAGACCAATAGAGAAAATAACCACCTGATTCCATAGCTAAGAAAACATCAACCTTTTCGCGTATTAAATACTCACGCAAAGAGTTTATTTCAGATTGCTTGCCACGAAAACTGATAAGCACAAACTCCACGCCGCTAGAGAAAGAATATACTGGAGCCGTTTTCCCTCTCAAGCCAAAAGTAAGGACAGTGACTCTATACCCCCTGTTCACGAGAGCTGCAGACAGATTACTCACAACACGTTCCGTACCACCTCGGCTAGTACACAAAGATCCATTGGCTATAACAATGTGCTTGGGGCGCTTGACTTCTTCATTCTTTGTCATAAGTATCCCTTTGAGGATAGTATAAACTTTGCACAATACTATGCTTAAATAATGATATGCCAAAATCACGCCAAATCCACTCTCGTCTTGCACAAGCCATAAGACGTGCTTTTGAAGCAAGTGGCTCATGCACAAAAGCATCTAAGGCTGTATTTCCCTTCTTTGCGGCAGCGTTGTTTATTAATTCTTCCCAAGCATCAAATATTTTATTTGTTTCATATTTTTGCACGGACAGCCTAGCGTTTTCTCCTAGTTTTTGGCGCAAATCAGCATTCAGCACAAGTCTTTCAAGGCCTTTTGCCATAGCCTCAACTGTCATCTCTTCAAGAATAAGCCCGCTATGTTCATGCTCTATAATATCCTCTACCCCTTCACACTGTGCAAAAGCTATACAGGCCAAGCCACTTGCCATTGCCTCTAAAAGAGAATTGGGCATTCCTTCTGTGCGAGAGGAAAAACAATAAATATGTGCCGAAGCATAGGCGCTTTCCACATCACTCACTTCACCAAGTAGTGATAGTTGTTCGCCTAAGTTCAAGTTTTCGGCATATTGCTTTGTCTTGGTATAATCTTGCCCATCGCCTGCCACTTTCATTTGCCATTGCGGATATTTTTTTGCAATTGAAGCAAAGGCATCCATGGCTAATTTCCATTGCTTTAAATCATCATCAAGACGCGCAAGCCAAAGAATAGTAAGCTTCTTTCCTTCTTCGCCTCTAGGCATTGCAAAGCTTTTTGGTATATTAACAGGATTAGCAATCACTTTAACTCGATCTTGCCAAATTTCTGGAATAGTTTTAGTAAAAGAAGGAAGTAATAAATGTATTGCATCTGCCCCACTCATAGCGGCAAGGCGAGTTTCACGAGAACTGAATATTTTTTCTATGGTAGCTGGTGAGTGACGTTCTGAACAAATATAAGGAATACCTGTCCCTAAAAGAGTCACTGCCCAAAGCATTTGATGACCGTCTGCCAAAGGGCATACGCACACATCAGGATTTAGCTGGCGAAGCTCTTCTCTTAGTTTTTGTATCTTGAGATTCTTATCTGTACTTTTATAATATTTAATAGCAACTTGAGGATTGAGAGGATACAGATCCTTCAACTCTTCATAGCCATGCGGAGGAGCTGGTTTTTCATTCGCTGGTAAAGATAAAGAGGAAATTGTATAGCCTATTTTATAAAGCGGATATAGAATTTTTGGTATGGGTTTTTGAGTATAGAGGGTAACTTTATGCCCACGCTTAATCATGGCATTTACTAAACGTGTCACAAATTTAGGTATACCACCACGCTTTGTGTAGTGATTTACAATCATAATATGTAGTGGCTGAAAGCTCATAAGCCTACTCCATTTCGCCGACTTTCAAAGCTGGGCTACCCATCATGCGGCAATTATTTTTACAACCTTTGTAAATCACCGAACTAGGAGCAAGAAGATTATTATCTCCTACTTTTGCGTTTTCTAAAAGTATACTTTGTGGCCCTAAATGATTAGAAGAACCAAGCTTTGAATTACCGAGCACCATAGAGTAAGGAGCTAAAAAATTATAATTCCCTATTTCTGCATCGTGAGAAAGATTAACAGCACCATTCAAATAATTAGCATTTCCAATCTTTGCATTGCAATGCACTGTACAACCGCGCTGGAAAATATTCCCCTCCCCCATCTCTACAGTAGAAGAAATAGAACTCCAAGGATGAATAAGGTTCATAAATGTAGCATTTTTTGACTTAAATTCTTCAAAAATTTCTTTGCGTAATTTTGGGTTGCCTATACCTATAATATAATGTGTATTAAGCACATCAAGAGCTTTGCTCTCGTCAAGCTGTAGATGTGACAACTGTTTTAAATCAGCAGGATAGCCCTTCCAAGCTAAAAAACCTTTAAATTGATAATAATGTGCCAAACTTGGACTATCTGAAAAGATATCTAGTAAAATGTCATAACATTCGCGAGCCGCACCAGAATTACCAATAATTATAATATCTATCATTAGTAACAGCCTCCGCCCATCACAAAATTTTGTCCCGTTATCCAGCGTGATTTTTCTGACAATAAAAATGCAGACATATGAGCAATATCTTCAACAGTACCAAAACCAAGTGGATAGCGCGCTAATTGCTCTTCACGATAATGCGCACCCATTGCATTCTCGGCTTGTTTTTGCAATGGCGTATCAACAATGCCAGGAGCAAGGCAATGTACACGAAGTTCTCTTGTTACCATTTCTTGACTCATAACTTTCGCCGCAGTAGCTAAAGCTGACTTTGCAGCCCCATAGAGCAAGTGCCCTTTTTCTGGATAAACAGCGGAAGAAGAAGTCAAAAAAAGCATAGCACCGCCCTTTATAAAATTGCGGCGATCCGAAAAACCTTTTGCTAAAAGTAAAGGTACATGGAAGTTTATATCAAAATGCCTTTGAGCTTGTTGCAAGTCATAAAGCTGCAGGCTATCCATAAGACCTTCACCTGCAGCATGCACCATACCCCAGAATTTGCCGTATTTTTTGCGTAGTTCTGTCACCCACAAAGGTAAAGATTCCATATCAGCAAGGAAATCACACACTTCTATATGCCAGTTTTCTGGAAAAGCAGCTTCATATTGAGCCTTTAAAAGCTTTTGCTCATCTCGCCCATGAGCTATCACTGTAGCCCCTTGCTCATTGAGTAAACGAGCGACACCATAGCCTATACCTGATGAAGCACCCGTCACAAGAACTATCTGTTCGCTTGTGAAAGTGTTTGCACTCATGAAGTGATTTTTCCTTGCGAAAGATTTATCACATCTGAAGCCTGTTTACAGGAGGCTAGTGCATCAAAATTAATTTCTTGATGAAAGTTAGAATTGAAAAAAACTATAAGAGCCATAAAGGCTAAAGAATCCCATTCTTCAAGCTCAGTAAGCACTGTTGCTTCTTCAATAGGATCATCACATTGCAAAATATCCTGAAATTTTACGAGAAATTCTTCTTTTTTCATAACAACACTCTATTTTTATTGATTTTTAATACGTTTTTGCCAATATTCAATATAATCTTGACGAGATTTGTGATCGTGAGGCATATGATATTCTAATACTGGAGTACAATCCCAATCTTCAATTACACAAATACACGAAGCCCAAGACAGCCCTACACCATAGCCACACAAAAGCATATTATTAGGTGCAATATTCGTTCCAAACTCTTCACAAAGAGCAACAGGAATTGACGCAGACGCGAGGTTTCCGTATTTGCCAAAAGAAGCGCTAGGCACTTTTTCTGGCGTAAAACCTACTTTTAAACCTATACTTTCAACAATTTGCTTATTAGCTTGATGAAGCATACAGTAGTCAATTTTCTCAGTTGAAGTTTTTGCGTAATCCATTATTTCTTGAATATGAGAAGGCACAACAGAAAAAGTAAAGTCAAAGACTTTAGCACCATCCATATAAGTGTCAATAAGTTGCCATGGCGTTCCATTTTCATCAACAATATCTTCAGAGCAAGCTAAATTTTTTTCATGTTCTCGCACTAAGGGGATGCGACTTGCACCTGCAGGGCAAATAATAGCTTCAAAACCACTACCGTCAGTGCCTCGTCCAAAATGCATAGGAGGAGAATTTTTTTGATATTCAAGTATCGTCGCGCTGCCTCCATCGCCAAAAACAGGGGCTGTGATACGGTTTCTTACATCTCTACCAGAAGAATGTGCATCACCAACAAGTAATAACACTCGCTTTGAAGCGCCAGATTCTATGAGAGAACCAGCAAGCCACAAACCATAAACATAACCGGAACAACCTTGATTTACATCAAAAGTAGCACAATGCTTTGGCAGTGACAAGCGGTGCTGTAACTCACAAGCCGTTGCGGGTAAACGCCAGTCAGGAGATTGACTAATAAAAATTATGCTGTCAATACTTTCACGTAGATGAGGAAATGAAACGAATAAATCTTCTGCTGCAAATGCACATAAATCCGAAGTTGTAACACTATAAGGAACAATGCGTCTTTTGTCTATGCCTACCATTTTACGAGTACGGTTGACTTTTTTCATGCTAGAATCATAATATTCAACTTCATCGTCAATAGATATTTCATGACTTGGCACAACGGCTCGAAGAGCTGTAATCTTAACATTTCGGTAGGTATTATACATGGCAAATTGGGGTTAAAGATTAAAACAATACTCAAAAGCAATATTTTCTAGACTTAATATAACGTTTTTATTTAATAAGTTTTTATATCTATTTCTCAGGAGATTGTCAACTTCAAAATCTAGTCTAGCAGACAATTTTAAGAGCACTGATTGAGCTTAAAATAAATTAATTTACATCGAAAACCTAATGTTAAACTTTTTCCTGTCGTTTAAATATTTTACAGTATTTGTGTTTTATCTAACACTTATAAGCAATTTTCT
>CAYJFE010000019.1:0-34791 GCA_964369165.1 uncultured Desulfovibrionaceae bacterium
ACAAAATCCTCGCTCGCATTTTGTGTCAAAAATGCTTCGCTCGCTAAAGATTTGTTCCTTACAAACTTTTCATAGTTTGAAAAGTTTGTAAGGAAAGGGGGAAAACCTAACTTTTCAAAGTTTGGTTTTCCCCCTTCAATAATTTTAGTTTATAACAGACTATTTATCTTCTTTTACTTCTGTAAAGTCAGCGTCCATTACATCATCGTCAGCGTTTGTTTGAGCTTCACCTTGTGCACCAGCATTAGAATCTTGACCTTGGCCTTGATTTTGATTATAAAGCTGCTCAGCCAATTTGTGTGAAGATTTTGACAAGTCGTCTGTTGCAGCTTTGATTGCAGCTTCGTCATCGCCTTCTAGGGTAGATTTCAAAGTAGTGATCTTAGCTTCAATGTCGGATCTAAGTGCTGAATCAACTTTATCACCGAGTTCACTCATTGAGCGTTCTGTTGAATAGATAAGGCTATCCGCTTGGTTTTTAGACTCGATAAGCTGTTGTTTGAGTTTATCTTCTGAGGCATGAGCTTCAGCTTCTTTCACGAATTTTTGAATTTCTTCTTCTGAAAGACCTGAAGAAGCAGTGATTTGAATTGATTGTGATTTGCCTGTGCCAAGATCTTTAGCAGAAACGTTTACAATACCGTTCGCATCAATATCAAAAGATACTTCAATTTGTGGCACACCGCGTGGAGCTGGTGGAATACCTGTAAGATCGAAGTGAGCTAGAGTCATGTTATCATTAGCCATTGGTCTTTCACCTTGTAAAACATGGATTGAAACCGATGGTTGATTTTCAGAAGCTGTTGTAAAAGTTTGACTTTTCTTTGTAGGAATAGTTGTGTTTCTGTCAATAAGTTTTGTGAACACACCGCCCATTGTTTCGATACCAAGTGAAAGTGGGGTAACGTCAAGAAGAAGGATATCAGTCACGTCACCAGCCAAGATACCGCCTTGAATGGCCGCACCCATAGCAACAACTTCGTCAGGGTTCACTGTACGGTTTGGTTCTTTACCAAAGAATTCAGCTACTTTCTTTTGAACTAATGGCATACGTGTCATACCACCAACAAGCACAACTTCGTCGATTTGTGAAGTGCTAAGGTCAGCATCTTTCAAAGCTTTTTTGCAAGGTTCGATAGTTCTATCAACCAAGGCTTCAACTAATTGCTCGAGTTTAGCACGGGTGATTTTCATCATAAAGTGTTTAGGACCAGAAGCATCAGCTGTGATAAATGGCAAGTTGATTTCAGTTTCCATGCTTGTAGAAAGCTCTTTTTTCGCTGATTCAGCAGCTTCTTTCAAGCGTTGAAGCGCCATTCTGTCTTGAGATAAGTCAATGCCATTGGTTTTTTTGAAATCTTCTACTAAGTAGTTGATAATTGCTTGGTCAAAGTCTTCACCGCCAAGGAAAGTATCACCATTAGTTGCACGAACTTCAACAACATTATCGCCAACTTCAAGAATTGAAATATCGAATGTACCGCCACCTAAGTCGAATACTGCGATTTTTTCATTCGCTTTTTTATCAAAACCATAAGCAAGTGAAGCCGCTGTTGGTTCGTTGATAATACGTTTAACATCAAGACCAGCGATACGGCCAGCATCTTTAGTAGCTTGACGCTGAGCATCGTTGAAATAAGCAGGCACTGTGATAACCGCTTCATTTACGGTTTCGCCAAGATAGGCTTCAGCATCAGCTTTCAATTTTGAAAGAATCATAGCTGAAATTTCAGGTGCGCTGTATTCTCTGCCGTCAACTTCAACTGCTGCATCTCCATTTGCGCCTGCAACGATAGCATAAGGCGAATGCTCTTTCCAGCGGCCAACTTCAGGAGCATCAGCTCTACGACCCATCAAACGTTTCACAGCAAAAATTGTGCGTTCAGGGTTTGTTACAGCTTGACGTTTAGCTGTGTCGCCAACAAGACGTTCTTTTTCAGTAATACCTACAACTGATGGTGTTGTGCGGCCACCGTTAGGATTAGTGACGCATTTTGGCTCTTTGCCTTCCATAATGTAGACACATGAGTTTGTTGTACCTAAATCGATACCAATAATTTTACCCATAATATAACTCCAAATATATATAAATAAATTTTGTTTTCGAATTATAGATAATCCCTATTTTCTATTCGTCTAGTGCTTTAAGTAAAATTTTTTTGATTTTTTTATAACATTCTTTTTACTCATTGAATTTATTCTATTTTTTACCTAGTGCATATTGTATATTTTCTAAATTTAAATCAGCAGAAAAAACGCAAAAGAATGAATTTGACAACACTCTCTAGACATAAAAAAAGCCCCCTTATATTAAGGAGGCCATTCTGTGAGATTTGTGCAAATCTATTATTTTCTGTAGATTTTCACAAGATTTGTTCCACGAGGAGGCTGCGATGGGCTTGGTTGTCCTGCTGTAATAACAATATCAGAACCAGCTTCAAACACAGGGCTTGTCGCAATAAAGTGCTGGGCTCTTGCTAAATGCGTGATATCTGGGTCATCAATAGTATAAGATGGCACAACACCCCAAGCAAAATTTAAATCGTGCAAAGTTTGGCTGTTTGGAGTGAGTGCATATACTTCTTGAGCTGGACGACAGGCAGACAATAAGCGTGCTGCAGAGCCAGATAAGGAGTGAGCAACAATATATTTTGATTCAGCTTTTGAAGCAAGAAGGCAAGCTGCATAAGCCAAAAAGTCAGAAGCTGAGCCATGCGGTTCACGCAATTCGTGCTGTTCTAACATCACTTTTTCAGCTTCATCAGTAATTCTTCTCATATATTCAACAGTTTCAACAGGATAATTACCCATAGCTGTTTCTTCTGAAAGCATAACACAGTCAGCACCGTCTAAAACAGCATTGGCAACGTCAGTTGTTTCCGCACGAGTTGGCGCAGGATTATTCACCATTGATAAAAGCATTTGTGTGGCAACGATAACTGGTTTGCCCGCTTCATTACAAGCTTTAATAATGCGTTTTTGCATACCTGGTAATTCAGGAAGTGGGCATTCAACACCTAAATCGCCACGAGCTACCATAACAACGTCAGTAACTTCCAAGATTTCTTTCAGGTTTGCAACTGCATTTTGTCTTTCAAGTTTTGAAACAATAGGAAGTTTTTTGCCGTATCCATCTAAGAGCGCGCGCATTTGGCGAACATCGTCAGCAGTTTGTACAAAAGAAAGAGCTACAGCATCAACGCCAAGCTCGATGCCTGTTTTTAAGTCAGCCTTATCTTTTTCAGTAATTGCAGGAAGAGCAATGGCTTTTCCTGGTAAAGCAAGACCTTTTTTAGAAGTGATAAGGCCTGAACCTAAAGCTTTTAATTTGAATTTACGATCTTCCACTTTTTCAACAACTATAAATTGCAAGCCACCGTCTGCTAAAACCAATCTATCATCAACTTCTAAAGAATCAAGGATAGGGAAATTATCAAAAGGAAGGAAAGGACAATCATCTTTGTCACTTGCTTCTGGAGCAAGAAGAAGAATATCGTTTTCTACAACATTAAGCGTGCCTTCAGGAAGCATACCTATTCTGATTTTTGGCCCTGATAAATCCTGCATAATTGTCACAGGAGTGTGGAGTTTTTTCTCTGTCGCGCGGATGTTTGAAACAAGGCTTTTGAAAAAGTCAATATCGCCATGAGAGAAGTTGAGTCTAAAAATTCTCACACCAGCGGTGACCAGGCTTTCAATAGTTTCTATAGATTGTGATGCTGGCCCTAAGGTAGCAACTATTTTTGTACGCATAAAGTTTTCCTTTTGTCTTCATTAATAATTTAGCTACACATAGCAGAATAAAAAAAACTTGTCTAGCTTCAAATTTCTATGATTTTTTGTAGAGGCATTAAAAGGATTGTTTTTACTTATATATTCAAAGATTTATAAAAGATTAATTCTCCTAAAAAATATAGTTGCAATTTAAAGAAAATATGTGCATAATAATAAAAAATTCGGAGCAAAGTAAATAGTGTATGCTTATACTGATTGATATTGGTAATACAGCTATAAAATTCGGTTTTGCCGAAGATATTGCTATTCTTGAAACTTTTACCCTGCCCTCCTATGTTGGGCAGCACAGCGTTGATAGTTTAGGTTTACAGCTTCTGTCGATGTTACAATGTTTAAAAAAGTCAAAAGAAGATATTGAAGCTGTCTTGGTTTCTAGTGTTGTTCCTGTCTATGATTCTTTATTCAAAGAAATAGGCAAAAAGTTTTTACAAAAAGATGTCTTTATAGTAGGTAAAGATATAAAAGTGCCTTTAGAAAATGACTATGCCAAGCCCTCTGAAGTGGGAATGGACAGATTGATGGGCTCCTATGCCGCAAGATGTTTATTTCCTGATAAAAGTCTTATTATTTCAGTTGATTTTGGCACAGCCACCACCTTTGATTGCGTTTTAGAAAATTCCTATCTTGGTGGGCTCATTTGCCCTGGTATTTTATCTTCACACGCAGCTTTATCAGAAAAAGCTGCTAAGCTTCCAAAAATTGCCTTAGAAACAAAAAGTGAAGATTTAGAGATTGGAAAAAGTACGGCTACAAGCATAACACATGGCTTTGTTTATGGCTTTGCTTCTATGACAGAAGGTTTATTAAAAAAACTTTCTGAGCAATTCAAGAAAGAAGCTTTTGTTATTGCCACAGGCGGCTTTGCCACCACAATAGCAAAACACACAAAATGCGTTGACAAAGTCGAACAAAATCTCATCTTACTTGGTTTGGCTTTTCTCTATAAACAAAAAAAATAACGGAGTTCATCATTATGAGCAGTGCAATAGCAAGCGTTTGGGCGCGCGAAATTTTAGATTCACGCGGCAACCCAACAGTTGAAGTAGAAGTATCTTTAGAATCTGGCCATGTTGGCCGTGCAGCTGTGCCTTCTGGCGCATCAACAGGCACAAGAGAAGCCCTTGAAATGAGAGATGGCGACAAAACTCGTTACAAAGGCAAAGGCGTGACAAAAGCTGTTGAGCACGTCAATGGCGAAATCGCTGAAGCAATCATGGGTCTTGACGCTCTTCGTCAAGTAGCTGTAGATCTTACACTTATTGATCTTGACGGCACAGAAAACAAAGAACGCCTTGGCGCAAACGCACTTTTAGGTGTTTCACTTGCAGTGGCTCGTGCAGCGGCTGAATATCTTGGCATTCCTCTTTATCAGCACATTGGCGGCATCAATGCAAAAGTGTTGCCAGCTCCAATGATGAACGTCATCAACGGTGGCGCACACGCTGATAACAGCCTTGATTTCCAAGAATTTATGATTATGCCACTTGCTGCTGAAACTTTTTCAGACGCTCTTAGAATAGGCGCGGAAATTTTCCACACATTAAAAGCTCTCTTACATCAAGCTGGCTTTGCAACAAGTGTTGGTGATGAAGGAGGCTTTGCACCTAACCTTCCAAGCCATGCAAAAGCTTTAGAATTCTTAGTTGATGCCATCAATCAAGCTGGCTATAATGCAGGCACAGAAGTTGTTATCGCAATGGATTGCGCAGCATCTGAATTCTTCAAAGAAGGCAAATATGTCTTATCAGGTGAAAGCAAAGAATTAACACCAGTTGAAATGGTTGATTATCTTGAAAATCTTGTCGATAATTTCCCAATCATCTCTATTGAAGATGGTATGGCTGAAGACGATAGAGAAGGCTGGAAAATCCTCACACAAAGACTTGGCGAAAGCATTCAGCTTGTTGGTGATGATGTTTTTGTAACTAATCCTGACATCTTAGCCGAAGGCATTGACGATGGCATTGCAAACTCAATCCTTATCAAAGTAAACCAAATCGGCACACTTACTGAAACTCTCGACACAATCGAAATCGCAAAGCAAGCTATGTATACTACAGTTATTTCTCACCGCTCAGGCGAAACAGAAGATAGCTTTATTGCAGACTTAGCAGTTGCTGTGAATGCTGGCCAAATCAAAACTGGCTCGCTTTCACGCTCAGACAGGATTGCAAAATACAACCAGCTTATCCGCATCGAAGAAGATTTAGAAGAAGTAGCCACTTACTTTGGACCAATCCTCGCTATGAGCTTTGGCCTAGACGAAGTAGCTGAATAGTTATAATAAAAATAAGAATAGAAATACTTGAAGGGGAAAACCAAACTTTGAAAAGTTAGGTTTTCCCCTTCAAACTTCCCCTTTCCTTACAAACTTTTCAAACTATTAAAATGTGAGTGTAAGGAACAAGTCTTTCTAATAACTGTTAACCTCTGACGAAATCAATCAATATTCTTGCTCCAAAACCTGTGCCCCCTTTAGGGCAAAGAGGTGTTGCGGCAGAAGTAAAGTTTGGCCCAGCTATATCAATATGCGCCCAAGCTTGGTTTTCTTCAATAAATTGCTCAATAAACACAGCGGCTGTAAGCGCGCCGCCGTATCTTGGGCCAGCATTATCTAAATCAGCAAATGGACTTTCAATTTTTTTGAGCATATGCGGCCAAAGTGGCATTCTCCAAAGAATTTCACCAACATTTTTCGAAGCTTGCATAAGCTTGTCATGCAATTCTTCATTATTCACAAAAAGTCCCGCAGCTTCAAGCCCTAAAGCAACTGCGCAAGCACCAGTCAAGGTAGCAATATCAATAATGATTTCAGGTTTATATTCTTTCTGTGCAAAAGCTAATGCGTCAATAAGAACAAGCCTACCTTCAGCATCAGTATTTGTGATTTCCACAGTTTTGCCATTATACGCTTTGACGATATCGCCAGGTTTTACCGCATTTCCATCAGGCATATTCTCAGCGCAAGCAAGTACGCCAATAATAGGGCGATTTGGCTCTTGAACAAATTGTGCTTGCCCAAGGGTTTCAAATAGTCCAAGAACATCGGCTGCGCCAGACATATCTGTCTTCATTTCATCCATACCGCTTGAAGGTTTGAGGCTGATACCGCCAGTATCAAAGGTAATACCCTTTCCAACAATAACATATGGCTTATCAGAAACACAATTTTTCGGCGTATATTCTAAGAAAATACAACGCGGTGGATTTGCAGAACCTTGCCCTACTGCTATAAAAGCATTCATGCCAAGTTCAGCCATTTTCTTTTCATCAAAAACTGTATATTTGAATTGGTATTTCTTTGCAATTTCTTCGGCTTTTTGTGCAAAAGCTTCTGGTGTGAGGACATTTGCTGGCATATTTGCCAAATCTCTAGCAAGTGCAATGCCTGAATAATTGGCTTCTGCTAAACGTGCAGCTTTTTGTATGCCATCAGGCACATGACGCTCAGAAACAAGAAGTGAAAGAATTTTAGGCTCTTGGCTTTCATCTTCTTCATTTTTTGATTTATATACATCGTAATTATAAAGAGCTTGAAAAGCCGCAGTTGAAAGCTCTTCTACAAGATATTCAAGGCTATAGCCTTTTCCTTCAAATGCCTTGCAAAGCATTTTTACAGAAGAAATATCAAGGCCAATATGCTCAATATTCAATGATTTGCACGCTTTAATCGCATTTGCTATGCTATCACGTGCTATTTCAATAGAAAGCTTTTCTTTTTTTCCAAGACCTACAACACAAGCCCTTGAAATATCATTATCTTTGTGTCCATACAAGAAAAGATTTGTTTTTGCCTTAGCTTTAAAATCTCTCCACGATGGCGAAATTGCGATCCAAGAGGCTGAGCTAAAAAGTTCTTGATGCTGGCTTTCCCTTTCTTCCATTGTATCATTGTCGAAAGTAAAAAAAAGTGCGACATCACATTGCCAACTATTTTCAGTTTGAAAACGTATTTCCATGTAGTAAATTTCCTTATATATTAAACTGTTATAGAAATTTTGTGACTTTTACACAAAATAGATTTAAAACAAATTTCTTCTAGCATAAAAGTCTTTCTTGGTCAAATTTAAGCAAATGAGATAATCTAATTTTATAATATATTCATTTATAAATCTTTTTTTATAAAATCATTATAAATACATTTGACTTTTCTAGAGTTTTATTATACTTTCTTTAAAAATAGTAGAAATTTATAAATTTTTTGAAAGCAAAGAGGTTTGTATGGCCGACACCGATCTTTCACTCGCACCAAATGAAGATGATGATATCATTGACTTATTTGACATAGTTGATGAAAAATCTAGCAAAAATTCTCAAAAAGCTACAGACGATGACGACTTTGAAGACGACTTCTTGTCAAAAGCGATCCAGCAAAAGCGTGACGAATTTAATGAAGCCATGCAAAGTCCTGCCCCTACGAGCAAGGTTGACGATGACGTTGATCTGATGAGCGACTTTGATGATCTTTTTAACGAACTTGTGCCCGAACCGAAAAAAAGTACTGAGGCTGAAAGCGATGATGATCTTGACGATTTTCTCAAAAGCTTATCTGTCGACAATGATTTGTCTGAAAATCAAGAAGCAAATGACAATAAGGGTTCAAATATAGATACAAAAGTAGAAGACGATCTGGACGATTTAGCTGATCTTGATTTGTTTTCAGAAGCTGATTCTAAAGAAAGTGCGTCCCTTACCAAAACTGACGAAAAAGCTCCCTCTGCAGACTTATCGACTGAAGAGCTGGATATGTTTTTAGATGAAAGCACAAGTGCTCCAAATGAGGAAGACGAATTAGATATTGACGATCTTGACAAACTTTTCAGTGAAAAAATTCTTGATGAAGTAAGCGATGAAGAAAAAAAACTGAGCGCAAGTCTAGGAAAAGGCGATGATGAAGAACTTGATGTGGCTGATTTAGAAAATCTCTTCAAAAACCTTTCCTTCACTGAAAATGATGACGATTCAGAAAGTCAAGAAAAAACAGAAGTAGCTGAAGTTCCAAGCGAAGATATTGCAAGTGAAAATCTTGCAGAAACAGAAGTTGAAACTGCCCCTGAAAAAGAGGAAGACGCTGATGCCGCTTATAATGCTCTTGACGATTTAGACGATCTTGATGCACTATTGCAAGCTGATGAAGAAAATAATTCTACAGAAGAAGTAAAAGAAGACGCGAGCGAACTTGACATTCTTGCTGGTGATATTTTAGCAGAAGCTGAAATTACGGGCACAGAAGCGAGCGAAGAAGAAAATACAAATCTAAACAATATTTTTGCACAAAACACAGTCGAAGAAGAAATTATTTCTGAAGCGAGCACAGACGAGCAAGATAGCTCAGAAGCCCTCGAATTTGCTGAAAGTGTTGAAAGAGAACCAAGTGAAGAAGCTGAAACCACTTCATTAGAGAGTGTGAGTGAAGAGCAGAAAGAAGAATACTTTGAACTAGCTACAGCAGAAGAAATTGCCCCAGAAGACGAAACTCTTGCCGCAATTAATCAACATATAGCCGAAGAAAAGCAAAAAATAAGCTTCACAGGAAATATATTTACTCAACAAGCTATTTCTGTAAGCCCTTCACTTGATTCAGCTATTACGGAAGAAGAAAAACAACAAGTAAAAGACAAGCAAGAAATTCAAGCAGTTGAAACAGTAAGCGAAACACAAGAAGTAAACAATGAAGAAATTTCAAAACTCTTGACTGACTTTACTGGCTTATCAGAAGAAGTGAATAGCCTAAGATTAGCTCTGCAAGATAATCTTGACGATGGCATGCTCCTACAAACAGAAGTTGACAATATCAAAATCGAAATGGAAGCTTTGAAAGCGGAAGTTGATGAAATCAAACTAGCCCTAGCAAATTCAGTCGATAATGAGCAAATTTCCTCCAGTTTCAACAAAGCGGAAGAAGGTATACATCTAAAGATTGACACCTTTATTATGGATATGTCAGACCGCTTTGACGAACATAAAAAGTCATTATCTAACTTTGAAGCAAGAATGGCCAAACTTGAAAGTATGAGTGAACAAATGGAAGCAAATCTTGAACTATTTAGAAATCATATAGAGGCAAATGCTGCTCTTCTCCAAAGGGTAGACAGCTTAGAAGAAAGTATAGCAAATCTTGATAATCTAGTTGCCAATGCCGCGGCAAAGGTAATACGTGAAGAAATTGTTTCTTTATTCTCTGAAGATGAGTAAACAATAATAAAAACTATAAATCCTCATCAAAAGTGAGGATTTTTTATGAGAAAAGCTATGGCTGAACAAGGTAGAAATGACTATAAAGGTAAATCAGGCTTCCTGCGCCTTGCTAATGCCATCAAATACTCTAAAAACGGCTATATAAGCGCGTGGAAAGAAGAAGAAGCCTTTAGGCAAATTGTTCTTATCAATTGCCTATCTATTCCTTTGGCTCTCTATTTTGGCGAAGGCTTTGCCGAAAAAATAATTCTTCTATTTGCTAGCTTAGTCTGTGTAATTGTAGAACTTTTCAATAGTGCTATAGAAAATAGCATAGACAGAATTTCACTAGAACTGCACCCTCTATCAAAAAAGGCAAAAGACATGGCCAGTGCCGCGCAAATGACAGCACAAGCCTTTTTTTATAGTACTTGGATATTGTTTATTGTTCTGAAATTTTTATAACAAAACATCTACTTTGTATTTTTTTCTTTAATCCCATATAGATAATATAGTTCGCATACATGGCGAATTAGACACTTCCCTCACGCACTCCCCTGAGCTTGATGTAGACAGCATCATTATTGTTAAATAATCCATATGGGATTTTATTATAAATTTTTAGTCAAAAAAGTCCCCTAACTCATTAGAATTAGAGGACATTTTTTCGTAATATATCTATATTACTATAGCTTGATGGCGGAGCGGTAGGGATTTGAACCCTAGATACAGTTTTATCCGTATACTCACTTAGCAGGCGAGCTCCTTCGGCCGACTCGGACACCGCTCCAACGAATTATCTTTTAGACATTTTTCTCGCAATTGTCAAGTATTAATTTCACTCTATTTTTCAATAGATTTCAGTGAGTAATAAAAAGCTTAGAAGTATATGCCCTATCAACAAAAAGGATATAGCCTTATAGTATCAACTATTTAGTTATACATTTCAAAAGCTTAACACCTTCAGCAAAGAGGAATTCTGCTTTATCATTTGCCACAATAGAAATAACAAGGCCGCTTCCAAAAACAGGATGGTCAATAATATCATTCTTAGAAACTTCAATGCTCATATTATAAGGCCTTGATTCACCAAAGGATTTTGACATTTTACTTTGCCACAATTGCCTATAATCTTCCACTTTTTCAGACTTAGTTTTCTTTGTTTTATTCGTACTATTTGCGCTCAAAGTCATAGGCGCACTTGTTTTTGCGGCATTTTCCACCGCTCTTTCGCGTGACTGATTTGCTCGCACACGCAAAGGCCCCTCATCTTTTTTCTTTGTAGAAACATTGGGCATACTATATTTGTGTATACTTTTACACGCACAACATTCCACCTTTACAGGCACATTATCAACAACAACAATCACGACATGGCTCGTGATATCCTTACAACGTGAACAACGCGCATTCGTGCGTTCACCAGCAACAAAGGCCATACTCTCTCCTATTTTCCTCTATTGATTTCATTGATTTTAGCAACAAAGCTCTCAATGATTTTTTTGTGTTCATCTTCTGAAATGCGTGCACATAAAGCCGCAAAATCGTCTTCATTCTCTGTGCATTTATCAGCCAAATTCAAAAGCTCTTGTGTTTCAAGTCTATATTGAGAAATATTTTTGGCATACATCTCTTCCAAATATTTATATTCATTAGTTATTTGTACATTGTCAGAAAAAAATGCATGCATCTTAATATTTTCAGGTGCAGTATCAAATAAAAATGTATAACTTGGCTCTATCAAATAAAAATTCTTTATATAAGGAAAATATAAATCGATTTCCTTTGGCTTTCCAGGCACTTCTAACCACTTTGGCTCAGAAGGAAGAGGTTCGTTCATTTTTTCAGCTTCCAGCACAGATAATTTCCATTCAGCATTCATAGCCGCATTGATGATATTTGCTCTTGAACTTTCTATTTCATAATTATATTGAGCCTCGTGCAAATTTCTTTTATAGGCCTTTGTGTCCTCATAAAGATAGAGAATCTGCTCTTTGTAGGGCGAGAAGCAAACAGAAGATTCTGGGTAGAGAGTGCAATATTTTTTATAATTTTCTTCTTGTATTGCAAGTCCATAGAGCGCAAAAGGCATAAGCGCAGTTTCATAAAAAGAAAGAAGTGAAATATTATCTCTTGAGATTGGATATTTTTCATCATTGAGTAAAAATTCGCAGAGGCTTTTAATATGTAGAGAGCGCAATGGAATCTGTAAGGCGCTTGAATTATAGCGCATATCCTGTTGCCAATCGCCAATATGCACAAGCGAGGCAACCACATAGCCAGCCTTTGCAAATGCGTGCGCCAAACTTGCATAACTTTCACTATTTGCAAAAGGAGGATTAGAAATCACAAGAAGAGGAAAGCTTTTTGTTCTTTGATTTTCTTCGTCAAATATCTTCAGAAAATCAGCATTCTTTGCTACATCATACTTTTTTCCAGAAGTAGCAAGGCTTTGCAAGCGGCTTGTCACTTTTTTTTGAACATCTTCTTTTTTTGTATTTTCTTCAACTAAAGCAGCAGGATACCATAAAGCCACATCAAGATAAGATTTATCATAATCTATAGGCACAAAAATATTTTCATAGCCTACAACATAATCGCCTGCATATTCTTCTGCCAGCCCTTCTTTTGCCTGCAAAAGCAAGCATAAAAATAGACAAAGAATCAAAAAAGGAAATATTTTATAAATACGCATATTGACTAGCTTTGTTTTACTTCATTCCACAAAGTGTCTTTTTCGTCTAAGTCCATTTTTTCAAAGTCAAGCCCGCGCTCTTTAGCTAAAGCTTCCATTTTTTCAAATCTTTCGATAAAGCGAATAACAGATCTATCAGTTGCGTGTGAAGCTTTTATGCCTTTTCTTCTGCCAAGCTCCACAAGTGAGAAAATCATATCGCCTAATTCATGTTCAATATGTTCGGGATTTTTTGATTGCAAAGCATCGAAAAGTTCTAAATATTCAGCTTCTACTTGCTGCTCAACTTCTTCATCACTCGGCCAAGTAAAACCAACTTGCGCAGCTTTTGCATGAGTTCTGTAAGCCTTTGTTAAAGGAGGCAAATTTCGCACCAAGCTAGTGTACACACCCTTCACTTCTTCGCCGTTTTTAAGCTTTTCTTGCTTTTTGATTTCAGCCCAATTTGCCATCAATTCTTCTTTATTTTCTATCTTCACATCAGCAAAAACGTGTGGGTGGCGGCGTATCATTTTATCAGCCGCAGCATTCAAAACATCGCCTATATCAAATTGATTTTCTTCGCTATATCTATGCGCTACAAAGCAAAGATTAAAGAGCAAATCGCCCATTTCATCAAGTGCGTGCGCCGGTTTATCTTGGCGTATAGCATCTACACATTCAAAGCATTCTTCTATTAAATATTCTGTCATCGTATGCGCTGTTTGCTCTTTATCCCAAGGGCAGCCCCCTTCGGGACTTAAAAGAGTTTCAATAACTTCTTGCACTCTATCAAAAGCTTTGTGTGTCTTGTCTTTATTATACATAATCACCTGATTTATTTTATAATGGAGAAATTGTTTCTACCCAACTTAGGCCTGTTTGCAAATAGGGCATAAGAATTGAGGAAGTGACTTGCGGGTGGTCGCCAAGTGACATAGTCACTCCATAGGCAATAATTACGCAAAGCACATAAGCCTTCATAGCGCCCACTAAGAAGCCTAAAGCATTATTTACAAAGCCGAGGAAAAGGAACTTTAAAATCGATTGTAAAAAATAACCAATCAATGCCACAGCAACAATGGCAACAAAGAAAATAAGTGCAAAAGCTGCGGGTACAAGCCATTGTTCAGACAAGTAAGGCTTGAGGTATTCGGCCACTTCTGTGGCATATCTTTGTGCTAAAAAAAAGCCTGCAATAATACCTACAAAACCTGAAAGCTCACCTATAAAGCCATTCATGGCACCTCTGATTGAAAAAAACAGAAAGATAACCAAGGCCGCAATATCAAAATAATTGATTTCCATAATTCCTCACCCGAGTTGATGACACACTCTAGTGCATTTTATAAGAATTATCAAGTTTTAAATGTTGAATATTTTTTTGTTTGGGGGAGGGAAAACTAAACTTTGAAAAGTTAGTTTTCCCTCCCCCAAGCCCCCACCCTTTCCTTACAAACTTTTCAAACTATTAAATTTGTGTAGGCATAAAGAATAAAACTTTAAGTGAGGCTTTATTTGCTACGCTTTCATTTTATTCTTTAGGGTTAGAGGATACTCTATAAATCGCGTCAGAAATAGCGTCTTCAACTTCTTCCTTAGTGACATCATTTTGAAGGACAATTGTGCCCTTTTGAACATATTTAGGAACAAGGCTATTATTTGCCAAAGCATAGACATCACGAAAATCTTTTTCTGAAAAAGTAGCTAGGCGTGGATCTTCGGTTTGAAGCAGACGTTCAAGCTCTTTTAGAATCAATTTTTCATTTCTGTTATATATAAGTTCAAGGTTTAAAACTTCTGATAGTTTATTATATTCTGACATATTTCCCCCAAAATAATCTCTAAAGTGTGAAAATGTATAATTTTCTATTCGGCAATTTAGAATTTTTCATTAGAGCTAAGAAAGGAGGATAAACCTACTTTCTTTGCTCTAAGTATTTCATAATTCTTATTCAGCTATAATTTCTTCTTTAGAAACGCCTTCTTTTTTCACCTTATCAAGCAAATCTGCTAAAGCTGGTTTTACATTTTCTCTTATGTCGCCAGCAACAATAAGGAAAAGTAAATCGTCGGCAGGCTTTAGTTCGCCCTCATTTGCGTGAGCAAAAACTTTGAAGATACCTTCTCTTTTTTCAAATTCTTCACAAATTTCTTCAATACGCCTATGGTTTGCTTGCACTTTTACCGATAAGACTTTAGAGTGGTCATTGCGTGACCAAGCTCTTACCGTGCCATTGTGAATTAAAATCATACCAACATTTTCTTCAAAACCCGGTAATTGTTTGATTTCAGCGATTTTTTTACTTATATCCATGATAAACTCCTTTGACCTACTTTGTACTTGAATGCGATTAAAAAGTATGCTAGAAAAAAGCATACATTTTGAAGGTAGAAAATGAAAACACTAGGAAAACTTCTCGATACTTTTGCTATTCCCGATGAAAACAATATCAGTATTTCAACAGGGGGCTATAGTATTTGGTTCACGTGGTCAGGCCCATTAAATCCTGCCATCACACAGATTTTCCAAGACTATGGCGGAATTCCCGTCACAAACGAAGACGATCAAGCCCTGTGGTTTTTCTTCTCTACCGAAGTTTTATTAGCCTTAGCAAAGCTTACAGTTTGGGCAGATTATAACCCAACCTCTATGCTTTTACAGGCTTTTCCTGCAACACTTTTGGTGGATTCACACAAAAATCTATCATTGCAAACTGAAAAATCTTTGCATGAGCAAGTTTTACACTTATCCACTGAAAAGTTATTTATCCTAGTTCACCCAAAATTGCAAGAGGCAGGAAAAATCTATCCTGGCATCACATATAATGAGCAAAATCTTGAAGTAGAAGAATTACAAGATTGCACACTTTCAAAAGAAAGATGGCAACAATTAAGCGCAAATTCGCGTCTGCCCTATGCTTCCTCACAAGGTTGGTACAGCATTATCCACCCACTTGGCTCCCCCTTAGACAAGAAGTTTCAAGCTGGTTGGCGCAATATGTTTGCTGAAATCGAACTTATTTTACAAAGATTAAAAGTAAGGTATTCTATATTTGATACCTATCTTATCGTGCCTATCGACACACTCAGTCTTTTAAGAAATTGGACAAGAGAACTTATACAAACTCTTTTCCACATGAAGGATAACTTTCCTGAAAAATATTGGCCTTGTGTGAGTATTATTGTTGATAAAAAAGGATTAAACCTCAACAATGAATTGCCGCAAAAAGTAAATGTGCAATGGGATACCCTCACGCCAAACTTCCCCTATATAAACTATAGAAATGCGTATCTGCTTGGCGAAGGCTTCACCATTCAAGATCTACACTTTAGTAGCGGCAAAAGCTCTATCACACAATGGTGTACGGTTGTGCACGATAGCTACTCTATTCAAGCAAATAGAACGCCTGTACTTTTACCTGATTCCTTTGTAACTGGCTCCTATCAAGGCTGTTTTTATTGTGGCATGAAATCACACGAAACTTCACGCTGTCCAAGCAAAAATCTGAAAGAAGCTTCACTCACTTTTTGGGAAGATTTCAATAATGTTGACCTTGAAGATATCAATGCCACCTTTAGAGCCATAGAAGTGCAATTAAGTAAAGAAGGCATGAAAGCTTTTAAAGATATTTTTGAAGAAAATACCATTCAAACTCAAGTGCTTGAGGGTGTTTTTAATATCAATGGCCTTATCCAACCGCGAAGCTTAGAGCGTATATGGCTTTTACCTGGCAGAGATATTTACGCCCCTGTCGATCCGCAAAGCTATAAAGAAGAAAGCCAATGCTGGAATCTTTTGCAAAGATTATTAAATATTAATTACAAAGATTTGAGCATATTAGAAAAAGATGTCTACACAGCATCTTCCAAAAATCCGCGTGATTGGCGTTTAAAATCCTTGCTTGGTTTTGTGTGCATCGAAAGAAATGACTACACAAGGGCTCTCAATTATTGGAAAGAAGCCGAATCAAACACTTCTTCCATTCTTCATCAAGCATGGCATTATTTTCTTATAGGCAGAATACATGAAATTCTTGGCCAATACGATGAAGCTATGGATTATTACACAAGCTCAAAAAAAATTCTCACTTTTTGGCTTGAGCCAAGTTATAGAATATTAGTCTGCCGTGTGAAAATGGGCTTTGCCGAGCAAGTGCAGGGGCAAATTCTTCAACTTATCAAGGATAGTCCCACCTATTTCAACCGCATACTTCTTGATCCTGAGCTTGAGCGTGGGCATTTGCCAATTATGACTATGCTCTACCCTCTTTGGCTTGATATGATTGAAAAATCTTCTTTAGAAAAAAATAGAGTTCTTAGCCTCTTGCAAGATCTTGACGATTGGTTTTTCCCTGAACACCAGATTGCTTCAATTATCAGACAAAAAATTGAAGAACTTATATCCGCGCTAGACGTACGAAATTATCTAGCTTTTCGTGCTGTCATTAATGTGCGCCCAATTTTGGAAGAAGATTTAAGGCGATTAAAAGATAAAGAATTGCAAGATTTGAAGGATATTTATAAAAGTTTCCTTTCCACACTTGAAGCAATTAGGGACGAAGCTTCTTGGTTTCCTTTTTCAAATGCTTTAAGAGGCTTTAACCGTGATTTTAATGAATGCGCTTCAATACTCAATTGGGCTTTTGCCACTTCTTTTTCAGTGCCTGAAGTTTTCAAGCAAGCGCAGGGCTATCTTGAGCCTGTGCACGAATTATTAAAAAATCTGGAAGAACAGCTTAAATTAATACGAACGGTTCGTGATGTGACACTTTTTGCGCTTATCCTCTTCAAATCATTCCTTTATATTGAAATTGCTGGCCTCATTCTTTGCTTTATAGTTGTGCCTGTGATCACTTTTTATGGCGATGCCATGGGCTTAGCATGGCTACAAAGATTAATTAAAATGAATTTTTGGGAACTGCAAAGCGTTCTTATAAGCGTAGTTTCAGCTATTGCCTTAGGTTTTGCCATATTAACTACTGCCATAACTTTTGACAAGAAGCGTGCAAGTATGTTAGAAACAGCAAAGCAGCAAAGAGAGCAATACCAACAGCAAAGACTTGCCCGTATTCTTGAACAAAAAAGAAGAGAACAAGAAAATAATTCTTAAAGCTAAAAGCTTTAAAAAAACTCTGCTAACGAGCTACATCCTCTTGATTACTGCTGATATATTAGTGCGCATAGCGGGGGTACTATGTTTAAAAAATTATACGCAAAATTACTTCTCAAAACCCTTTATAGGGTAAAAGTGCTTGGCATGGAAAATTTTCCAAAGCCATCAAGTCATCCAGATTCTTCAAAAGAAAAAATTCTTTACGTTATAAATCCATCTTCACTGCTTGATCCTATCATTCTTGCGGCATTTTTGCCTATTAAGATGACCCTTATCATCGACAAAAACATAGCCAAAAAATGGTACCTCACACCTTTTTATGCCTTAAGTAATGTCATTGAAATAGACTTTAAATCTCCTGTTTCTACAAAGCAAATCATTGCTGCTCTTGAAAAAAATTCGCATTGCCTTGTCTTTCACGATAGGCTTTTAGTCACTGATCCAAGCCTTATGCAAATATACGAAGCGACAGCCCTTATTGTTACAAAAACAAAGGCAAAACTTTTGCCAATTCTTATTGATGGCGCGCAACATTCGCCCTTCTCTTATTTTCACCACACGACAAAATTATTCAAATTTCCCAAAATCACAGTCACTATGCTCCCCCTTCAAGAAGTAGAAGAAAAAAAAGAAGGTTCAAACAAAGAATATCGCAAATTGCTTGCTTCGCGTCTGCATTCACTTATGTCTGACCTCAGCTACAAGAGCCATAATCTTGATGTGAGTATTCTAGAAACTTTAGTGCAAACTATCAAACTTGTTGGTAAAGACAAAATTATAGCCGAAGACCATGAAAGAGTGAAAATCAATTATAAAAATCTTTATCTCAAGGCACAAGCACTAGGTGCAACCTTGCATAAAGAATTTCCAGATCAGACAAATATCGGCCTTATGCTCCCAAACTCGCTTGCTGCAGCCGTGGCATTTTTTGGTCTGCACTTTTATAAGCACGTTCCAGCTATGATAAATTTCTCAGCAGGCCCTGATACTATTGTCATTGCTTGCCAAACAGCCTTGGTGAAAACTCTTATCACTTCAAGAAAATTTATACAAGTTGCTGAATTAGGCCATGTAGAAGAAGCTTTAAAAAAAGCAAAAATACAGATAATCTATCTGGAAGATGTAGCAAAAAATGTAAGTCTTGCTTCAAAATTAAAAGCTGTCTACAATACAACTTTCCTTCGCATTCCAAAGCTCAATCCCAATGACCCATGCGCTATTCTCTACACTTCTGGCTCTGAAGGCCTACCAAAGGCCGTATTGATGTCACACAGAAATGTGAAGGCAAATCATGAGCAAGTAATGTCAATCATCACTGTAACCAGTGCGGATAGATTCTTCAACTGCTTGCCTATGTTCCACACTTTTGGGCTTACCGTAGGCACATTATTGCCTCTATTGAATGGCATGGGAGTCTTTGTCTACCCTTCCCCACTTCACTATAAAATTGTTCCACAACTATTTTATGAAAGTCTTTCTACCTTCCTTTGCGCAACTGACACCTTCTTCACAGGCTATGCGCGCTTTGGCAAGCCTTATGATTTTTGCAATGCTCGTTACTTGGTTGCAGGGGCTGAAAAACTTCGTGCAAACACACTTGAAAATTACATAAACAGATTCAACACCCCTATTTTAGAAGGCTATGGCGCAACTGAAACTTCGCCTGTTGTAAGCGTAAACACGCCAGCTAATAAAAGAGCGGGCAGTGTTGGCAAACTTATGCCAGGAATGGAATACAAGCTCACTCCAGTTGAGGGCATAGAAAAAGGTGGCAATCTCCACCTAAGAGGCGACAATATTATGCTTGGCTATATGCGCCACTCTAACCCTGGAGTGCTTGAACCATTAGAAGAAGGCTGGCACGAACTAGGTGATATAGTAGAAGTAGATAATGAAAACTTTATCTTTATTAAAGGTCGTGCAAAAAGATTTGCAAAAATCGGTGGCGAAATGGTTTCACTCACAGCTGTTGAGCAAGCTCTAAACCCATTGTTGCAAGATACTCTTTATGGTGTTGTTTCTATTCCTGATGAGAAAAAAGGCGAAACATTAGTACTTATTGTGGAGAAAAATGAAATCTCTACTGGCAAAATTGCTTCACACTTTGCTAAACAGGGGCTTCCCTCACTTTGGATGCCAAAGAAAATTTTAAACCTCAAAGCCGCTCCTATCTTAGGCACAGGTAAATTTGACTATGCAGGCGCAAAGAAAATAGCAGAAGAGGCATAGAAAGCAGACAAAAACGGATTGAGAAAAAACATAAAACTCTAACAAACTAAAAATCTATGAAAAAGCAAAAGACAAAGACTGCATCTATGGCTTTTTTAATTATACTTGCCACCTTGGCCATCTTTTTTGGCACGGCAAACCCCCTCTATCATATTCCTTTAGTGATACTCTTATACCCTGCGGCTTTATATATGATTGCACAAAAGGCAGTTTCACAAAAGCAAGCCTTTCTTTGTGGTTTTTTAGCGGGCATTCCTGGCATGAGCGCTCTTGTGTATTGGCTTGTTATCCCTCTAGAAGAATATGCTTTTTTCCCTTTAACTTTAGCTATTCCCGTGCCCATCTGTGCAGGAATTTATATAGCTTTATACGGCGCAATCTTCTCAGCAGCTATGTATAAAGCGCAGAAATTATCAAGCTATCTTCAGCCTATTTTTGCTTTTGTGCTTTGGTATATGCTTGAATGGGTGCGCTCATGGCTCTTCACTGGAATCACATGGGGAAATATTGCGGCAGGTAATGCGGCTTTTCCTGTGCTTGTGCAAGGGGTGAGCATTCTAGGAATGACAGGTCTTTCAGCATTATACGCTGCTTTAGGCGTTTCACTCTTCCATAAAAAAAAGAGCATACAACTTTTTGCCATCTTCTCTATCTTTGCTCTTGTTGGCTTTGGATTTTATAGAATTTCAAAACCTATTGAAGCGGCAAATCATGCCAATTTTCTTTTAGTTCAGGGTAATCTTGCCCAAGATGAGAAATGGGAAAAGGCAATGCAAGAAAGAACTGTAAAAAAATATCTTCAATTAAGCCAATGGGGTGTTGAGGAAGGAAGAAGAGGTAAGGCTCCTGTTTCCTTTGTTATTTTTCCTGAAACTTCCCTCCCCTTCTTCTTGCAAGCTGAAAGAAACTACCAAAAAACTTTTTCTAATTTTGCCACTACAAACAATCTCACCATGCTTATAGGTGCTGTGAGCTATAAGCAAATTGAGGGAAAAAACCTTATCTACAATTCACTTTTTAGTCTAAAAGCAAAAGAAATGCCTGAAATAAGTGACGAGAAAACAATAAATCTATTGTCTGCGCACTACCATTTTACGGCAGACGATATTTATTCAAAACAGCACCTTGTGCCATTTGGTGAATACGTGCCACCTTTTCTCGATTTTGAAGTTTTTAAACCTCTCTTACAAGGCATAGGCGGCTTTACTCCTGCCTATGATCAAAACCCCCTCAGGCAAATGTATAATGGCGAAGAAATTTCTTTAGGTGCGCTTATCTGCTATGAAGCGATTTTTTCTGATCTTGCCCAAGACCAAGTAGAAAAAGGCGCGCAAATACTTATAAACATAAGTAATGATGCTTGGTATGGACAATCTTCGGCCGCAAAACAGCATCTTGATCTTTCACTCTTGCGCGCTATAGAACAAGGGCGATATTTACTTCGGGCGACAAACACAGGAATTACTGCTGGCATAAATCCTTATGGGCAAATTATCAAATCTACACATATGTTTAGAGATACTTATCTTGAAATAAATGCTGGCTTTATTGATGCAAAAACTATCTTTCACCGCATCTATCCATTTTTGACACCAATTATAAGCTTGCTCTTTTTTCTCTTTGTGTGTATGCTTTTTCGTCAGAAAAGACAGAATAAATTTTAGGATTCCTTATGCTTCAACTTCTTGAACTCAAATCACTTTTTATGCAAAGTGAAGAAGAATTTCTCTCCCTTTGGGGGAGACTTTGACGTTAAGTCTATACAAGAAGCCCTAAAAAACATAGAAGAAAATCTTTCAAAGCCCGAAATGTGGAATGATCAAGAAAAAATGACAAGCCTTTCGCGCGAAAAAAGTATTTTTGAAGCAAATCTACAAGAATATCAAAATCTTGAGCGCATATATAATGACGCAAAAGACTGGCTTATCTTTGCTGAAGAAGGCGAGGAAGATGCGCTTATCTCACTCGATTCTGCCCTCAAGCTCCTCAATGAAAGCATAGGGCAAATAAAGCTTGCTTTGCTTTTATCAAGTGAAGAAGATGTGAAAGATGCCATTCTTGAAATCCACCCTGGTGCAGGCGGCACAGAAGCGCAGGACTGGGCAGAGATGCTTGAAAGAATGTATCTACGCTTTGCTGATTTAAAACACTACAAATGCCAAATAATAGACTATATATCAGGCGATGAAGCTGGCATAAAAAGCGTCACCATGCGCATATGCGGCCCTTATGCCTATGGCTATCTCAAAAGCGAAAAAGGCATTCACCGTCTTATAAGAATTTCGCCCTTTGATGCTTCTGGCAAAAGGCACACTTCCTTTGCTTCAGTTGATGTCATTCCTGATATTGGTGACGATATACAAATTGATGTGCAAGAAAGCGATATACGCATTGATGTCTATAGAGCTTCAGGCGCAGGCGGCCAACACGTGAATAAAACAGAATCAGCCGTACGTATCACGCATATACCGACGGGCATTGTAGCACAATGTCAAAGCGAAAAATCACAACATTCGAATAAAGATTCTGCTATGCGCCTATTAAAAGCGCGCCTCTACGATTATGAGCAACAAAAAAGAAATCAAATCAAGCAAGAAGACTATGCAGGCAAAAATGCCATTGCCTTTGGCAGTCAAATTCGATCCTACACCTTACAGCCGCACAGGCTTGTAAAAGACCATCGCACAAATACGGCAATAACCGATGTAGACGCTGTTTTAGACGGGAATATCTTGCCATTTATTAACGATTATCTTATGTTCAATTACGAAAATAATACAGAGAAAAAGCAGTAAAGGAATATATATGTCAGAAACAAATAAAGACACTATACACTCTTTTTGTGAAAAAGAGGAAGAAAAAATAGAAAGACTTGAACAAAACTTTGTCAATCTTCCTGATGAATTAGAAGTCTTTGAAAAGCTTATCAAAGAATGTGCTGAAAATGCAAAAAAGCACGATGAGCAAAAAAGCAATCAATGCCTCGCACTTTTCCGCTGTATTCCAAATACAGACAGAGAAACTTGGGATAACTTGAGCAAAGATTTGAATTATAAAGAATGGCTTACCCTTGATATAGATTTAGAAAATATCAGTGCGCAAGGCTTTATGGAAGCTATAGCCACTAAAAATCAAGAATATCAGCAAAATAGGGAAGACAATTTTGATCATAACAGAATAAAGCAAGCAAAATGCCTTGTTCAAGCCCATGAAAAGCAATTTCTCTTTTTTGGAACGCTTTAAAATATAAACGAGATAGATATGTCAAACACACAAAATAAAACATTAAGTATTGCAGTTATGAGCGGTAAAGGTGGCGTTGGTAAAAGTAATCTTGCTTTGAATATTGGCTATGCCCTCGCAAAAAATAATTTTTCCACTTTATTAATGGACTGCGATTTAGGCCTAGCAAACCTTGACGTTCTTTTAGGCATTGCCCCTGAATATAATGTGCAAGATATTTTGCACGACAGAATTTTGCCGCAATACGCAACTGTGCCTATTATGAGTGAAGAAGTGAAGAAGTTTTCCCTTCTTCCTGCAACTTCTGGCATTTCAGAACTGGCAGATATGCGCTCAGAGGAAAGTAGCTTACTTTTCAAGAAAATAGAGCCCGTTTTCTCTGACTATTCCCTCCTTCTTATGGATCTTGGTGCGGGCATAAGTGAATCTGTGCAATATTTTGCTTCTATGGCAGCTATAAGGCTTGTTATTCTCACTCCTGAACCAACCTCACTCACCGATGCCTATGCCCTTATTAAAGTATTGAAAACAAATACAAATATGACGGAATTCTTAGTGCTCGTCAATCAAGCCGATTCGCAAAAAGAAGCTAAAGATGTTTTTGAACGTTTAGCCATTGCTTGCGATAAATTCTTAGGTGTGAAACCTGTTTTCTTAGGCCTTGTGCATAATGATTCAAAGGTTCCAGATGCTGTAAGAAGACAAAAACCTCTTCTTTCTGTGCACCCTGATTCAAAAGCAGCTATGGATGTGCTTGTGCTTGCCAATAAATTAGGTAAAATCTATCAAACTATGCTGCCTAAAATAGCAAATGCGAAACCATTGACCTTCACACAAAAAGATATAGAAGACTAAATGATTTTCGTATGCGAAGCATAGAAATCTATTGAATTAAAATGTGAACGAAGTAAACAAAGGCTTTAGCGAACAAGCAAGAACGACGCTTCTTGCGCAGTGAGGATTTCGTATGCGAAGCATAGAAATCTATATAAAAAAAGAAAATAAAAAAAGGGCGGAAATCAAAGTTTCTGCCCTTTTTTAGTGTATATGATTTATATTTAGCTATTTTTCAAATTGTCAACAAGTTTTGAAAGCTGTTGCGCTTGTTGTGAAAGTGAATTCACAGCATGGCTTGCTTCATTCATAGCTTTTACATTGCTGTCTGCAATATCTGAAACTGCGGTGATTGATTGCACAATTTCATGTGAAGTGGCTGATTGCTCTTCAGAAGCTGTTGCAATAGCACGTATACCGTCAGCACTTTGCTCTGCCATTTTGAGAATAATTTCAAGAGCTTCACCACCATCAGCAGTAAGTTCTGTCGCTTCTTCAATAAGTTGAACGGCTGTATCAACTTGAGAAACATTCACTTCCGTACTTTGCTGAATTGCCGCAACCACATTCGCAACATCAGTAGTTGAAGATATTGTTTTTTCAGCAAGTTTTCTTACTTCATCAGCAACAACGGCAAAGCCTCTGCCTGCTTCACCCGCACGCGCAGCTTCAATAGCAGCGTTTAGGGCAAGTAGATTTGTTTGATCAGCAATATCGGTAATAACGCTCATAACCGCACTGATTGATTGCGTATGCCCTGCTAGTTCGCTCATATTTTGGCGAAGTTTTAGAGATTCATTCTTCACTTCAATCATTGAATCTTGGCATTTATGTGTGATATTTGAACCGTCAGTTGCTTGAGCTTTTGTATTGTCCGCCAATTCAGCAGAACCACTTGAATTTCTTGCAATTTCAAGCACAGTTCCATTCATTTGCTCCATAGCAGTTGCTGTTTCAGTCATACGCATTGATTGCTCTTCGGCACCTGAGGTGGAAATTTCAATTTGTGTTGAAAGTTCTTCTGAGGCAGAGGCAATATTATTCACAATTTCTTCAAGCGTAGCAACAGCATCAAGAATGCTTTGCCTTTTTTCTTCAGCTTCAAGGGCGGATTTTTCAGCTGCTTTTGAAGCAATAGCCGCATCGTCAGCCGCAACTTGTGCTTCTTTACTTTTTTCTTCGCTTGCTAAAACCATTTTTGATAGATTTTGAATCATTGTTCTTAAAGCTGTAGCAAGGGTTGAAATTTCGTCGTGCCTTGCAAGCGCATTATCAAGCTGTTTTTCTTGCTCATTTGTGAGGCTAAGATTACCTTCTGCCACAAAATTAGCAATGTCTGCACTTTGTGAAACAGATGTGACTACTTTCTTGATAATAAAATAGACTATAAAACCTACCACCAAAAGAATAACAAGGCCAACCAAACTCAAAAGCATACGAATTTCATTAGGAACAGTGTAGAAATCACTTTCATCTGTTTCAACACCCAGAATCCATTTAGTTGTAGGTAATTGTGCAAAATGTATAGATTTAGGCACACCTTCATAACTGTATTTTGTGATACCTGTTTTTTGAGACATCATAATTTTTGCATAATCATCGCTTGAAACGTCTTGCCCTATAAGCTCAGGGAAAGCTCTTTCCATAAGCATAAGACCCTCATCTGACATAAGAAAAGGATTTGAAGTAGGCATAAGTTTCAAATCTTGAATAGTTTGTTCAGCAACAGAAGAAAGATTGACTATAAGCATTAAAACAGCATCAACAGCATCGTCAGAAGAGTCATCAGTAATCCCTGAAGCAATCATTGCGCTCATTTTACCACTTGCTCGTGACATCATAGGATCTATGACAATATGCGTTCCTTTCAAGGCTTCTTTAAAACTTGGATAATCACTTAAATCTAAGCCTATACGCGAAGGATTTGAATGCGCTATGGCTATACCGTCCAAACCTATAATAAGAGCTGTAGAAACATCAGGAAAATCTTCAATAATTTCACTTAATGTGCCGTTAACATTTTCTTGTATGGCATTATAATCAGCCTGCATAGATTTTTGTTCGCCGTATACCTTGGCTAAAGCAGCAATTTGCTCGATATTATTGTCGCCATCAAGCATATCTGTAAGAGAAACAACATTCTCAATAAGATTATCAATTTCAGAAGCCTGTTTTTTTGCAAATTCAAGCAATTGGGTATCAGCCATATTATAAAGGCTGTCTGAGGCTAGGCGTGAAGCAACAAAGGTCAGTGCTCCAATACCAATGACAATGGGAACTAAGGTAGATAATAATACCTTTCCTAATAATTTTAGTTTCATATACACTCCAATTTAATAAAGAATACTGAAAATCTCAGTACAATCCATATCGGAAAGTATGGATTTTACTTAAGGCATAATCCTTATAAACTTGACTTTTTTAGAAAAAAAACTATGCTGATTAAATGCATTATAAAATCAATATAGCTATGGGGGTTTTGATATGTCGGCTCAAAGAGAAGTTTTTGCCTCGCGATTAGGATTTTTACTTATTTCGGCTGGTTGTGCCATTGGTCTAGGAAACGTTTGGCGTTTTCCTTACATTACTGGTGTGTATGGCGGCGCAGCCTTTGTAATAATCTATTTAGCATTCTTAGTATTACTTGGATTGCCTATTTTGATTATGGAATTATCAATAGGCAGAGCGTCTAAATTGAATATTGGCGGCGCAATTAAAAAACTCGAGCCAAAGGGTACTCATTGGCATATCTATGGCCATTTTGCTATATTGGGTAACTATCTTTTGATGATGTTTTATACCACAATTTGCGGTTGGATGCTTGCCTATACCTACCACACTATTACAGGTGATTTATCAGGACTTGCTCCTGAACAAGTGGGTGCTTTCTTTGGAGAGCTCAGCACTAGCCTAGACAAGCAAATTTTTTGGATGTTCATTTCTGTTCTATTTGGTAGCTTTGTGTGTGCTCTTGGTGTTCGTAATGGCATTGAACGTATCACAAAGATTATGATGGGCGGAATGTTTGTTATTATGGTAGCACTTGCTCTTCGCGCCATGACTTTAGACAATGCAAGCGAAGGCCTCAAATTCTATCTTATGCCAGACTTTAGTAAAATTACAGAAATGGGCGTATGGAACACTGTTTATGCCGCAATGGGGCAAGCCTTCTTCACCTTGAGTGTGGGCATTGGTTCAATGGCAATTTTCGGCTCATATATTGATAAAGATCACTCACTCACTGGCGAAGGGCTATCTATTCTTGGCCTTGACACTATGGCCGCCTTGCTTGCTGGTTGCATTATCTTCCCTTCTTGCTTTGCCTTTGATATCAACCCGGGGCAAGGGCCTGGGCTTATCTTCGTTACTTTACCAAATGTTTTCAACAGCATGCTTGGTGGGCAAATTTGGGGCATACTCTTTTTCACCTTTATGGCCTTTGCTGCTCTTTCCACTGTTGTGGCAGTTTTTGAAAATATCATTTCCTATGGCGTTGACGTATGGGGATTGAAACGCTCCACTTCTGCTGGAATAAACTTTGTTTTAATCTTCCTTCTTTCCTTGCCTTGTATTTTCGGCTTCAGCATCTGGTCAGATTTTCAACCACTAGGGCCAAATACTGGCGTGCTTGACTTAGAAGACTTTATTGTAAGTAACACTTTACTTCCTATTGGTTCGCTTATTTATTTATTTTTCTGTGTCACGCGCTATGGTTGGGGCTGGGATAACTTCATTGAAGAAGTCGATGCAGGAAAAGGCTTGAAATTCCCTAAATCTGCAAGATTCTATCTTGTATACATACTGCCATTGATTATACTTTTCGTCTTTATTAAAGGCTATATCGACAAGCTATTTTAGAGAGTGTCGTCAAGTTCATTCTTTTGCGTTTTTTTGATTTTTGGAGTTTATGTGATTAAATTACTTCTATCATCGATTATACTCTTTCTTGCCATCTATCCCCTTGCGCAGATAAGAAAGCATATTATCACAGAAAATGAACTCTATGGCATTTTCCTTGGCAATTATATCTACTATATGCATTATATTCTGATAACAGCCTTTATCCTCTGTCTTCTTCACTATATTGTTCTTCCTCTTCCTAAAAAGGCTGTTCTCGGTATTTTTGCCATAGTTTTGATAACTGTCGGGGCAATGGGCTATTATAATTACAGAAATCCACAAATCACGCACACATCTATTTCTTTGGATAAAAAAGCGGATATTGCCAGCTTAAAGATTGCCTTTGCAGGAGATTTTCATCTAGCAAGCTTTACAAATAAATATATTTTTGAAGATATGGTGACAAAGATCAATGCCGAACAGCCAGATATTATTCTTTTGGGCGGCGATATCTTACAAAATAGTCACACACAAATCAAAGACGATTATGCCGCAATTTTTTCGAAGCTAAAATCAAAATATGGTGTCTATACTATACTTGGCAATCATGAATACTATGGCAATGATGTAGATGAAAATATTGAATATATTAAATCTTTAGGGATTGAAATCTTGCGCGATGAAGTGCTGAAAATTGAAGGCATCAATTTTATTGCTAGGGACGATATAAGGCGTGACTATATGGAGGGCGAGCGTAAAAGCCTTGACGCACTCTATAAGGAAAATGCGATTTCACTAGATGAAGTTATCATCGTTTTAGATCATAATCCCAAAAATATTCAAGATAGCGTTGATAATAAAGCAGATATACAACTTTCAGCCCACACACACGCAGGGCAATTCTTCCCTTATAATATGCTATTAAAACTCGTTACTCCAAATGCTTATGGCTATAAAAAAATCGAAGGCTTGCATACTGTTGTAACTTCGGGCGTAGGTTATGGTTATTGGAAGATTGTCGGCCCTTGGCAAATGCCTTATAGATTTGGCACAAAGAGCGAAATCAATTCTATCACTATAGATTTTAAAAATTAATCCTCAAAACAGCAAAACGCTTATATAAGGAATTTAGTATGAATACAACTCATGACGAAGTAACTCCCACAAATTCTGATGTATCACAAAACACAGTTCAAAATCTAGAAAACATTGTCAATTCTATTGATTTAGCTGACCCTTCTTTAGATATCACCTATGGCACACACACTATGCAAGAAATCTCACGCTTTTCTGACGATTTACTCAATCGTGTAAAGGCCAAGGATTCAGGTGAAGTTGGTGAATTTCTTACAAGCCTTTTATTTAAAGTAAAGGGTATTGACGTTACCGACATGAACAAAGAGCCAAGCTTTCTTGAAAAATTGCCCCTTATCGGCTCTATGTTTAACGGCGTGCAAAAAACTATAGCGAAATTTGAAACTATAGCAGAGCAAATCGAAACTATCAGTCAAGAATTAGACGGCTCTATGATTGGGCTTTTGCGTGATGTGGAAGTGCTAGAGCAACTCTATGCGCATAATGAGCGTTTCCATAAAGATCTAGTTATGTACATCAATGCTGGCAAACAAAAATTAGAAGAAGCAAGAAACACTGAACTCCCCCGATTAAAAGCCCTTGCTGAAAGTTCTGAAAATGCGCTTGATTCACAAAAATTGCGTGACTTTGCCGAGCAGATAAATCGCTTTGAAAGAAGATTGCACGATTTAGAAGTTTCGCGCACAATCACCGTGCAAATGGCGCCACAGATTCGCCTAATTCAGTCAAATAATAGAGCTTTAGCCCAAAAAATTCAAACAAGCATACTCACCACCATACCTATTTGGAAAAATCAGATGGTGCTCGCCCTCACTCTACATGGGCAAAAAGAAGCTGCCGCTTTGCAAAAAGATGTTTCTGACACAACTAATGAAATGTTGCGCAAAAATGCCGCCATGCTAGAGCAAACTTCCATCGAAGTCACCAAGGAAGTGCAACGTTCTATTGTTGATATTGAAACTTTGCGCGACGTGCACACTAAACTTATCAACACTATTGATGAAACTCTACGCATTTCAGCTGAAGGTCGCCAAAAACGTATAGAAGTTGAAAAAGAATTAGTGGCGATGGAAGGCCAGCTTAAAGACTCTTTACAAGGTATGGCAAAACGTAAAGCCGAGCAATCACTCGAAAGCGCTATGGCAGAAAAATAATCATCTCGAGGTCTTGCATGAAAATACAAAAAGAAGAGCAAGGCTTAATCCAAAGTCTAGTAAACTTTTTAAAAAGCTTTGGTATGCGCCTTCTTATCCATTGCATAGCCCTTATTGTAGCTATGCAACTGTCTGGAAGCGCACAAGGCTTGAGCCGTTTCGCCGCTGTATTCAGCATTTATTTAGGGCTTATCTGCCTTATTGCGCGTGGCACTTCCCTTCATTTCGCATGGCTTATGCCCACGCTCTTAGGCTTTACGCAAGTTATTATCGCTTCTAGCCTTGGGCTTTCGTTTGTGGCGGCCATCTTTATTGGTGGTTTACAAAGCTATGTGCAGAGGCTTTTTATAAAGAAATTCAAAATGGGCCTTGAATGGGTAATTCTCCCCTTCTTGTGCTTAGCTTTTCCAAGTGTGCTCCCTATTCCAAGCCTTATTTTTCTTGTAATTTCCTTTATATTCCTCACCTTTATAGGTATAATTGCAGATAAAACATACCAAAGCTATCAAAAAAAGCAAGAAGAGGCAAAAAAACAAGAAGAAGACAAAAAAATTATAGCAGAAAGAGAAAAAAACAAACAACCTTTCGACCAATACCGCCAATCAATAAAAAGTTTATACCAGAAACGAAATTACTTACCGCAAAACTTGCAAGATAGCCTTATTTCTTTAGGGAAATCGGCAGAATTAATTCTTGATTGTATGAAAAATGATGCGCGAGATGTGCAGGCCGGTGAAAAATTTTTAGCCCGCTATCTTCCAGCTACGCACGCTGTTCTTGACAATTACAATAGGCATTCAAATTCAGTGCAAAACGAAGCTGTAACTAAAGCCCTTAATGATAGCCAAGAAATTCTTCTCCGCCTTGAAGGGGCTTTTGCTCAAGAACATAGCTATTTATTGCAAAACGATGTCGACGATTTTTCAGCCGATTTGAAAGTTCTTGATACTCTATTAAAAATGGATGGAAAATAGCTTTTAGCTAACTATTTTTCTAAAGATCTATAAGCTCAACCTTATCCAAAGAAATCCCCTCAGACAAAAACTCTTGCCCTGTTTTTGCAAATTGTTCCTTATCATCAGTGGTGAGGAATTGCGTGACAGGATTTTTGTGCGAAGCAAGAAGATTTTCTTGTTTGAGAATATGTTTCACTTCAAAAGCCGTTGTTTGTGCTGAGTCAACAAGCTTTACTTTATCGCCTACAACATTCTGTAATGCTTCACGAAGCAGTGGAAAATGCGTGCAACCAAGCACTAATACGTCAGGCCTATTCGAAGAATTTTTATCAAAAGTATTTTGTAAATACCTTTCTGCTATAGCCTCAACTATAGGGCCTTTTGTGAGGCCATCTTCAGCTAAGGGCACAAAAAGCGGGCAAGCAATGGAATGCACGCTAGCCTCGTTGTTTATATGATATATAGCCTTTGCATAGGCTTCGCCTTTTATGGTAGAGGCTGTGCCTATCACAGCAATTTTATTATTCTTTGTTGCCATACACGCAGCTTTTGCCCCAGGTTCGACAACGCCAATAACAGGAATATGCGGATAGGCTTTTTGCAGAGCTGGAAGGGCTGTTGCTGTTGCTGTATTACAAGCAATGACTAATAATTTGATAGTACGATCAACCAAAGCTTTTGAAGCTTGCAAAGCATAGCGTGTGATAGTTTCTGAGCTTTTTGTGCCATAAGGCAAACGTGCAGTGTCGCCAAGATATATATAATTTTCTTGCGGCAATTCTTGCCATAAAGCTTGTAAAACGGTAAGGCCACCTACGCCCGAATCAAAAAGACCTATGGCTTTTTCGCTATGATTTTGAATGAAAGGCTCTTGCATATTTTATCCATTATAAAGTAAGCTAATTTAGAAAGATAGCCTAAACTTTTGAAGCAATAAAAGCAATGTTTTTTACAAGGAAAAATAATTTTGCGAACATCTTATCACGCTTGATTTTCTTGCACTTTTATATATTCTGAAAATTCATTAAGTGGTAATGGTTTTGAAAAGACAAAACCTTGAATATAGTCACTGCCGCAGTCAGCAAGAAAGTTTAGCAATTCTGTGTCTTCAACGCCTTCCATAACTACTTTCATATCAACTTTTTTCATAGCAAAAAGGAATTGTTTAAAAAATTCTCGTCGCTCGGGGGTAGAAGTTGCATTTATAACAAGGCTTCTATCAAATTTTATTATATTTATGGGTACATTAAAAAACATTCCAAAGTTAGAATATTCCACACCGAAATCATCAAGTTCAAAGATAAAACCTTTTTCTATAAATTCATTCATGACTTCAATTGTTTTATCAATATCTTTTGCAAATGTTCTTTCTGTTAATTCTATTTTTATCATTGAAGGATGAAGATTATAGCGTCGCACTATTTCTAAAACTTCCTCTTCTGCATTATTTTTCATAATATATACATAAGGAAAGTTCACAGAGATGGAGCGAATTGGCAATTTCTCACCGTATGTATCGAGTAATTTTCTATAATCAGCACAAACTAATTCTAGCATCATTGAGGTGATTTTTAATATCATTCCTGTTTCTTCGGCTATAGGAATAAATTCTGCGGGCGAAACATAGGTTTTGTTACTGGCTTTAAAGCGAATTAAAGCCTCTGCCAAAGGAAAGTTTTTTCCTTTCACCGAGTATATAGGCTGATAATAAGCCTCAAAGTCATCATGTTCGATAGCATATTTTAATCTTTCGATGATATAATGTCTGCGCTTCATTGCTTCAGGCACACAAGGATCGTATATAATATTTTTATCTTCAGGGTTTTTCTTCAAAAGATAGATAGAATAGTCCATGGCTGAAATTAATTCTTCAGTTTTTGTTCCAAATAGCGGGTATTCAATTCTTGCTAAGAGTATATCGAGTAAAAAGGGAGTATTGTCAATTAAATAAGGTGCTTCAAGATCTTGCAAGTATTTTCCGATATTTTGGATAGCTTCTTCTTGAGAAGAAGGAATAAGCATGGCAAATTCATCGCCAGAATAGCGGAAAAGACATTTTGCTGGCAAAAAGTTTCTTAGACGAAGCGCAACGTGCTCAAGCAAAGTATCACCAAAAGTCAATCCATTTCGCTCGTTTATTCCTTTAAAGTTTCTTAGGCTAAAAACAATTAAATTAAAAGGAGTCTTAGCATCACAAAGTTTTGTCATTTGTATGGTGAGTTCTTGTCTATTATAGAGCTCAGTGAGTGAATCTGTTGTTCTAGAAACATTTTGAACATAAAAATGTATGATTAAAGCACCGCATACGCTTGCAATGCCAGATAATTGTAAAGAGGGAATAAAAAGTTGTGTGCAAAAAATGAGCGTGGCCACTAAGAGGTTAAAACAAATCATCAAAAGAGCGTTTCTTTGCGGAGTTTTAAAGTTTTTTATGGTAAAATATATGATAAGGCCATAATATATCAGCGCTATAACATAGGTAACTTTAAAAAATTCTCCACGTATATAGCCTTCTGTTGGTGAAATAGTAAAGACAAGCCTATGTATGAAATTTGTGGCAATAAAGACGCAATATATGGCATAAGGCAGCCATGCCCACACATATTGCTTGAAAAAATTAAATTTCTGATTTTTGTAATGGTTAAGCGTTATGGCATAATAAAGGGCCATAACTGCAGCAATAGAGGCCGTGAAAAAATAAAGATATTTAAAAATATCGGTGATTATAAGAGGTACAATAGTATAATTATCCGTCGTCCACAAAGAAACTAATGTGATACCAATTGAAGCAAAAGTAGCAATATAGAACCATTTAAGAGCGCTGTAGCGTGTAGACACCTTATTATTATCCAATAAGAAACTCGTCATAGAAATGACTACAACTAATAATGCTGCGACTTCTGCTGCTAAATTATAAAATGGCATACAAAGCTCCATGACGACATCAATTTATAAATTATTATGCAGTTTATTTTTCAAAAAGTCAAATAGACAAAGTAAATTTCACGCAAATTAACGCCTACATAGTAGAAAGTATAAAATCATACTAGCTCAATTATTTCAGAAGCTCGTAAATGTGCTTTGCAATTTATTTGAAAAAAATGATTCAAAGGGTATTGATAATTTACTTTTATAATAATAAAAGCCCTCGCATAATTTATTATGTGAGGGCTTAGGATTATTGCTTTATTGGAAATATTTTGGCTTTTATAAGAGCCTCAAGAAGAGCTCCCCCTAAGGATAATCCCTTATCAGAAACTGAAAAACAATGCTCAACTGCACAGCGTGGGTCAATGTCACCAATTTTGAAGCCTTTTGTTACAGGTACTTCACTTGATAAAAGACCACGCAAAATTCCATTGATAGTAGCGTAGATAATTTCTTCGCCATCTTTTGTTTTTAATATGCCGAGTTGGTCGCTTTCACTAACAAAATCGCCTATTTGCGCTTTCCAAGTGATTGTGCCTTCATTTGTTGCTCTGAGCACTCGTTCACTTGTATAACCGCCAACTTCACCAGGAATACCCGTATTTGCAAGGGCAGAACCTTCATAAATACAGCGCCCGAGATAGTGGCCACGCATAGTTTCAATAACAACATCTACATCAGTAGGGGCTGTAAATCCAGGGCCAAGAGCTATAGTAAAACAATTGTTACTCTTATATGTGCCTAGGTTTT
>CAYJFE010000020.1:0-5988 GCA_964369165.1 uncultured Desulfovibrionaceae bacterium
TTGATTTCGGTTTTCTGGTTATTTTTAGTCTATTCCCCTATGGCTCACTGGGTTTGGGGTGGCGGCTGGTTGTTTGAACTTGGCGCTGTTGACTTTGCTGGTGGCGCTGTTGTTCACATGGCTTCTGCGGCAGCTGCTTTAGCTTTGGCTCAAAGTTTAGGTTTCCGTAAAAAAACTATCGATCCTGCTACTCCACACAATCTTCCATTAACACTTTTAGGTGCTGGCCTTCTATGGTTTGGTTGGTTTGGCTTCAATGCTGGCTCTGCCCTTGCTGCAAACGAATTAGCTGTTCACGCCTTTGTGACAACACAATTAGCTGCTGCAGCTGGCGTATTGGGCTGGATTTTATTTGAATGGAAAAGAACTGGCAAACCTACAACTCTTGGTGCGGCTTCTGGTGCACTAGCAGGCTTAGTTGCTATCACTCCTGCGGCTGGTTTTGTGCCTATCTCATCAGCTATCATTATTGGACTTATCGGCGGCTTTGTGTGTTACCTTGGTATTTTTGTAAAAGAAAAATTCCGCTTCGACGATGCTCTTGACGTAGTTGGTATTCACGGTATAGGCGGTACATGGGGCGCATTTGCAACTGGCGTATTTGCTCACGAAAGCGTAAACGGCATCAATGGTATCTTATACGGCGACGCTAATCAATTATGGGTACAAGTAGTATCAATCTTTGCAACATGGATCTTCTGCTACCTTATGACAAAAGTTATCATCTGCATCGTTTCTAAAATCACCCCACTTCGCGTTGACGAAAAAGTTGAAGCTACTGGTTTGGACATTTCAGAACACAACGAACACGCTTACAAAATCTAGTAAACAAGCAAGAATCAACTCCCCCCTACACTCAACCATAAGGAAAATACAATGAAAAAAATAGAAGCAATTATCAGACACAGCCAATTGCAAGACGTGATCGACGGGCTGATTTCAGAAGAAATACACGGGCTTACCTGCTCAAAAGTGCAAGGCTTTGGCCGTCAACATGGGCATCAAGAAGTGTATAGAGGAAAAACATTGGCAACACATTTTGTTGATAAAACCAAGATTGATGTAGTTGTCACTGATGACAATTTAGAAAAAGCCCTCAAAATCATTATGGATAAAGCCAGAACAGGCGAAGTGGGCGATGGAAAAATATTTGTAACAAGTATTGAAAATGCTTATAGAATCCGCACTGGCGAAGCTGGCGACACTGCCATATAAAAGCTGAACCTGTATAAGTGAAAAGCCCGTATAGTTATTATACGGGCTTTTTAGTTTTTGAGAAAAGAAATACAAAAGAAAAAGTTTCAAAGGAACAATGAAAAATTATAATCCCCAATGCTTTCTTGTTTCATTGTATTCTTCTGTGATAGCCTTGCTTCTTTCCTTAGAATATTCTTGCACAAAATTAGAATAGATTTGCGCTACTTTTTCAGCGTCATTATCATCTTTAATAGTGCTTATGTTTTCGCCATTCATTTTGCCAAACATAAGAGCATCTTGATTAAATTCTACACCTTGTGGATTCATCACTAAATTGGAATCATACAAAGCTTGCGTGTTGATTTCATTATCAATTCCTCGCATTGTGAGAGAAGAATTGAAGATGGCTTCGCTTTCTAATTTATTATTATGCCCTTCCATGCGAAGATTTGTATTATGCATCGAGCCATCGAGTTCGAGTTTTGAATTTCCGCCACCGCGCATTGAAATTTCGCTATTTGTTAAAGAGCCTTCTACTTCTATAGAGCTTTGCCCCTTGCTTGAATAGTAGATATCATCGCTTGAAGAAAGAATTTCAAGATTTGTTTCGCCTTTTCCTGCTTGAAGCATAAAGGAATCTGCAACATAAGCTTTCACATCATTATCGCCATCGCCTAATTGCATTTTCATATTGCTTGCATCGTCGATTTTAAATGTATTCTTGCCATCGCCAGCTGAAATATTGCCCTCTAAGGCATCAATTTTCACTTCATTATTGCCATCACCAATGCTTACACGACCGCTTGTCAAAAGACCTTGGCTGATATAAATACTATTGTCGCCATCGCCTATATCCACTTTTGCGCTTTCTTTTGTGATATTTTCAATAAAGAGATCATTTTCACCATCGCCAAGCTTGAGATTTCCTTCAAGATTTATTATATCTATATTATTTTTACCATCGCCAGCTTCAACATCTCTTGCGCGAACTGACTGTATTTTATTCTCACCATCGCCTGCTTCTATGCCGTAAATTACGCCATTTACCATATCTTCTTCGTTTTCTCTATACGCTTCAACCGTATTATTGCCATCGCCTAAAGAAATATCCATCATCATTTTTGCCCTAAGGCTATTGTCGCCATTGCCTAAAGTCACGTCAGAAAGGGTATTGGCAAATATATTATTTTTCCCATCACCAAAAGTGACACTATTTAAAGCTTTGGCATTGACTGTATTATCGCCATTTCCAAGTGTTCCCGATAGGTTGACACCACCAATAGTATTATCACCATCGCCAGCTTCTAAATTCACACGTATATTATCTTCGTTAAGAGCTGTTTCAAAAAGACTGTTATTTCCATTACCTGCAAAAACATTCAGCGCAATATCACCAGCACTTGATAAAGTATTATTTCCATTACCTAAAGTTATAGTCGAACCATTGCCAAGCGCAACTATAGTATCATCACCCTCGCCAGCCACAATATTTGCTTTTGTGAGGTTCACAATCAAGTCATTGCCATTTGTGCCAAGCATTTCAGCATTTTCTTTAAATTCAGAAGCAACTACTCCGCCAGAGCCATCGTCTGTAAGGATTGTGTTTTCGCTTATTTGAATATAAGATTTTGTGCCATCAGCATTTGTGACATCAGCAAAATAAATATCTGCCCCTGTTTTAGGGTTTTGCGATTGGAAAATATGCACATTTGCGCCTGAATCAAAAGATTTTTGTGAAAGAGTTCTTGTCACACCTGACCTATCATTCACTAATTCTTCAAAATTTATCTTATTACCGTCTTTATCTGTGACAGTAGCATTTTTTTCACGTTCTATAGCAGAATTAGCAAGCAATTTTTCATTTTCAACTTTAGTATTATCTACTTCTTGTAAACGTGCCATAGCTTTTGCATAATCTGAAATATCGCTTGTATCTTCCACTTTATCAAATGTAGAGTTCACTTCTTTAAGTTTTGACTGATAAGAATAGGGATTATCATCTCTTTGTGTACTTAATATACTGCCGCTAAAAGCAAATTTTTCACCAAATGAAATATTTGAAATGCCCATATATCTTTCCTTATTTATATAATTTTTACTTCATTGAAACTAAGTATCCATACATATTATCGGATAAAATTCTATAAACTTGAGGGAAAAGAATAAAAAAAACGGCATCTCAAAAGAAATGCCGTTATTCTAAATTATCTTTTAGCAGAAAAAACGCGAAAGAATGAATTTTGTCTATATTTTAATACACAAATCACTGCCCTGTGTAAGCAAAGAAGTATTTGACAATTCATCACTATCAAAGGTAACTTCTGCTAAAGTGATTTCTTGTACAACTGTGCCATTGTCTGTCACTGAAATAATGCCATCACCATTGAGATTTTTTACTTCAATTTGATATTTTGAACCAGCTTCTATATTGAAAGCAGTCAAATCAACAAAGTCTTCACCTCTTTCAAAGTCAGCAATAGTATCTTGTTGAAGATGGCCAGCAGTCAAATCTTCAGTAGCAAAGGCAAAAGTGTCTGCGCCAGTTCCACCTATAAGGGTATCGTTTCCTTGTCCACCTGAAAGAACATCGTTGCCGCTGCCGCCAATAAGAATATCATTGCCTTTTCCGCCAGATAATACATCGTCGCCGCCAAGACCCATAATGACATCGTCACCAGCACTTGCGTAGATCAAGTCATCGCCATCGCTACTTGCTTCAAGATGTTGTTCGCTCCATTCAGCAAAGTCATCAAGAGCCAATTCATCAAGGGCAAATATTTTGTCATTCAAGGCATCTAAAAAGTCAATTTCATCTTGAACCAAAACATTATCAAGAGTTAAAGGAGTATCAAAAGGATTTGGAGTATTGCTTGCTAATAAGTGAGCGGCAAGCTCTGCCACAGAATTATACGCACCATCACCAAGTAAGAGATTATCAAAAGTATTGCCTATAACTAAATCATTGCCAGAACCAGCAAAATAATCTTCTAAAGTACCAGTATTTTCGCTATATTCATAAGCTATGCTTGATTTATTTTCATCAAGCGCATTGGTTATTGCAAAAGAATCTTCAATAGTGCTATCTTCCACAAAATGTAAACTACCGCTTACACCTAATTTATCATTAGCTAATGTTACTAATTCTAAAAGAGCATTATCAAGATTAGGATCACTACCTAAGCCAACAGCATGAAATTCATTCATGGAAGGCAAAAGGTTTGAAAATTTTGAAAGTGTATTTCCTGCTCCAGCAGTTGCCTTGCCATCCACAAGTAAGATTCCCATATTCAAACCACTGGCTTGAGCATCAAAAAAATCTTTTGCAGAATCAAAAGCAAGCCCAAAGTTTGTATTATGATGATAGTTTTCAGGATCAGCTGGATTTGGCGTAGGAGCGTATTCTTTAGGAATTGATTGAGCAAACTGTAAGGAAGTATAATAATTTTGCATTTCTAGAATAGCTTTATCTATGTCATGAAGCACATTGTCTTGTGAGAATGAAAAATCAAAGCTTTCATTGGCACCCCAAAATGATACTATACGTACATTGACAGTAGAGCCATTTTGCGCATGATTATAAACACTTGCTTTAAGGAAAGATTCAACTGAATCAAGGGCCTCACTCAAGCGAGTTTCATAACCTTGTGGCATAGCTTCCGTGCCTGCAATCTGCCCAGCAGTAAGCTTACTTGAATCTTTAAAGATTGAATCTGACATTGAAGAATGACCAGGGTCATACATTGAACCTGAAGTTTCGAGCATAATACAGATATTATAGTCAGTATTCGCAGCAAGTTCTAGGCCTGAATTAATTGAAGGACTCACACTTACAGCTGGCTGCTCGATTGTTTTTTCAGTTGAAATAGCCGCTACAGGACTAGGCAATTCAAAAGCTTCTGGTATTTCATAGAGGCTCTCACTAGTAATAAGAGGCATTATAAAGCCACTACTTGCTACTTCTGTACCTGAATCAGCATCTGTTTGATTTTCTTTTTCTTCAAGTTTTTCTTCGGCAAGTTCTGTATAGCCATCGTTTGACTTACTTTGCTGAACTACAACTTGTGTTTCGCCCGAATCTTCGCCAGATTCTTCGCCAGCTTTTTCAGCATTTTCTTTTGCTTCTTCAGCTTCTTCTTCCTCTTCTTTTTCAGCTGCCAATTCTTCTGCTTCTTCTGCTAATTCATCTAATTCATCTTGGGAAATAAAGGCTGAAGCATCAGATTGCGCTGAATTGTCTGCCTGCGCATTTAAATCTGCCATATTTGCGGCAAGAATAGTATCAAGAGGATTGGCATAAAAATCGCCATAAGAAGGAGAAAGCTCTGCCACAAGTGAATCAAAAAATTCAGTGCCAGCAACAGGCATGCCATCAATCACAAATGAAGGAATAGTTTTTGCGGAATAAAGGGAATAAAAAGAGTCTAAAACTAAAGTTTCCCCAGATTTAAATTGAAATACTAAGCTGTCATCAACTCTTTCGATTGATGCTTTAGTCAAATCAAAATCAAGGTTAAATTCAGAAATATCATCAGATAGGGCGACTGTAGCTTGCGCTCCAGCTTCTGGTTTTTGTAGTATTATTTTTGCCATATCGCTCCCCTAGTTAAGAAAAAATTACACTTGGTTTTTATTTACTATACATTTTAAAAAAACTCAAGAATTTTTTTTAGACAATTTTTCACAAGTTCACAACGCTTGCATTTTGTGTCAAAAATGCTTCGCTCGCTAAAGATTTGTTCGCTTATGCTCACGACGCTTGCAAAAAAAGGGTACTCCGAAGAATACCCTTAT